>JAOTTL010000009.1:0-36882 GCA_029864385.1 Betaproteobacteria bacterium
CGATGCTGCCCGCGTTGCCGGCCATCGGCGCCGATCTCGCAGTCGCGGACGCCAACGACACGCAGCTCGTGGTGGCGTCGCTGTTTTTCGGACTCGCGTTCGGTCAGCTGCTTGCCGGCCCGCTTTCGGACAGTTTCGGGCGTAAACCGATTATCTATGCCGGTTTTTTTCTGTTCATGGGCGGATGTCTGCTGTCCATATTCGCACCCAGTTTCGAGTGGATGATTGCGGGACGGGTACTCCAGGGCTTTGGCGCCGCCTCGCCGCGCATCGTGACCATCGCGCTGGTGCGCGATCTGTATGAAGGCCGCGCCATGGCGCGGGTCATGTCTTTTGCCTTGTCGGTGTTCATTCTGGTTCCTGCCCTCGCGCCGACCATGGGCCAGGGGATTCTCGTTTTTGCCGGGTGGCGGGCGATCTTCACGACCTTTGTCCTGATAGCGCTGATTACATCAGTCTGGTTTGCGCTGCGGCAACCGGAAACGCTCACTCTTGAACGCAGATCTGCGTTCTCGGTCCGCAGGATTCTGATAGCGGCCCGCGAGGTTTGCACCACCCGCTCTGCCATCGGCTATACCCTCGCTACCGGGCTCATATTCGCGTCTTTTGTCGGTTACTTGAGTTCTGCGCAACAGATCTTTCAGGTCACGTATCGGCTAGGAGAATGGTTTCCGGCGTACTTTGCCGCGCTCGCTATATCCATCGGGAGCGCGTCCGTGGTCAACGGGCGGCTCGTTATCCGTCATGGCATGCACAAGATTTCAAACGCGGCCATTCGGACGCTTACCGGTCTTTCCCTGTTGTTCCTGATCGTGGCCTGGACGCTCGGTGGACTGCCGCCGTTGTGGCTCTTCATGACCTTCTTCATATCAATGTTCTTCTGCGTCGGTCTGCTTTTTGGCAATCTTAACGCTCTGTCCATGGAGCCCCTGGGTCACATTGCCGGCGTCGGCGCCTCGGTGGTGGGTTTCGTGGCCACGCTGATCTCGGTTCCCATCGGCGCTGCCATCGGCCAGGCCTACGACGGCACTGTGATGGCACTTGCTGGGGGGTTCTCCGTTTTCGCCGCCGCCGCGTTGATTGCGATGCGCTGGGCACAAGACGAAAACCGTAAAACTTAGTTACCAGACCTTCTTCGGCTCTACCCGCATTCTCGCGCTATTAGGCTCGAAAAGCGTTTTAGTTGAGCTGAATCCCGTGAATCCGAATATGTCCGGCTATCGAAAAGTCCGTCCGCCTTAATACAATCGGAGGACCTTGCCATAGCCGAGAGTCCAGCGCCCATTCACCGCGCAAATCGATCTTCGCCGTGCCCTGAAGGACACCGTCCAGTCCGCCGAACACGGTCAGGTTGCTAGCCCTTGCTGATCCGTTCGGTTTCCCGGGGTTTCGCTTACTCTTCTCATTCGTCTTCGTGACCCGGTTTCTGACTGGTCTCAGTCCACGCCGCAGGGCACGGGCTCACCGGATTACCGTTGATCCAGGTCATGTTACGCCCCAGCTCTACTTTCTAAGATTGGAGGCATAGACTTAGACTAAACTTTGGTGACTCACATTGGGTCCGGGGTATCCTGAGGCCGGGTGGAGGCACATGGATAATTTGAACATCCGACAATCCGAGTTTCCCGCGCAATCCGCCACGGAGCACCAGGGCCCGTTAGCCCCGGCGGCACCGCTGCAGCTCCGGGAGCACATCATCGAGGTGATCAGTGACTCCGGTGAAGGCGCGCAGAAGTGCGGTCAGTCTTTCGCCAGCATCGCCGCCAAGATGGGCAACGGGATCTGGACCGTGGAGATCATCCCGGCGGAGATCGAGCCGCCGCCGCGCAGCATCGCAGGCGCCAGCGGGAACCGCATTCGGATCGGCTCGCATCGCGTGACCAACGGAGGCGACGAGGCCGATCTAGCCGTGGCCTTCAACGAGCAGGTATTACGCGGTCGGTTGCAAGCCGGCGCGCTCAGGCGCGGCGGCATTATCCTTCTCGAGAACAAGTGGCGGTTCCATCGCGACCCAGACATCGTTGCGGCTTACACCAGCACCTACGACGAGGTGATTCGCGACGGCTACCGGGTCTACGAGATCCCCATGGAGCAGATCTGCTTCCAGTACACGTCCAATCCCGCGCTGGGCAAGAACATGTTCGTGCTGGGGATGCTGAGCGCCATTTACAGCATGGATCTGAAGCTCGGCCGCCAGCAGGTCGCGTTCACATTTCGGACCAAGAGTGAAGACGTGGTCGATCGGAATGTCCAGCTCCTGGAAGCGGGGTATACGTGGGCACGTGAGAGCCTGGATCTCGGTTTCAAGATTCCAGGCTCGCGCACCAAGAAAACCCAGCTCGTCATGAACGGCAACACGGCGCTGGCGCTCGGCATTATGGCCTCCGGCATGGAGGTATGCGCCATGTATCCGATCACCCCTGCGACATCCGCCGCACACTACCTCAGTGAGATCTTCGAGCACGTGGACGGCATCGTGCACCAGGCCGAGGACGAGATCGCGGCGTGCGCCTTCGCGATCGGCGCCTCTTATGCCGGCAAGTGCGCCGTCACTATCACCTCGGGTCCTGGCATGTCGCTCAAGCAAGAGCTCATCGGGCTCGCCGCTATGGCTGAGGTCCCGCTCGTCGTTATCAACGTTCAGCGAGGCGGCCCGAGCACCGGTCAACCGACCAAAGTGGAGCAAGGCGACCTCCTTCAGGCCATTTTTGGAGCCCACGGCGATGCGCCCCGGGTGGTCTTGGCCGCCGCCAACATCGAGGATTGCTTCTATCTGGCGATCACGGCGCGCCACATTGCCGAGACCTTCAACCTGCCGGTGGTGCTATTGAGCGACGCCAACCTGGCGACCGCCCAGCAGCTGTTCGTGCGGCCCCAGCCCAAGCAAGAGTGGTATGCCGTAGCGTCCGACCAGACCGAGATTCCCAAAGGCGAGCAACCCTACGAGTGGGATGACCGAACTGGCCTGCGCCGACGCTTCATACCGGGCCAGCCCGGAGGTATGCATACCCTGACAGGATTGGCACACGATCGCGCGAGCAGGGTCGCCTACGATCCCGAGATCAACGAGGAGGGCATCAGATACCGCAGCCGCAAGCTCGCCTCTTTCCAGAAAACCCTCGCCACACCGACGGTATATGGAGACCCCAGCGGCGACTTGCTCATCGTCGGTTGGGGAAGCACGAAAGGCGTCATCGAGGAAGCGGTTGACCGTGCTCGCGCCGACGGATCCGCCGTCTCGTCGCTGCACCTCACCTACCTGCAACCCATGGCGTCTGGGATCGGGGAGATACTCAAGCGATTCGCACAGGTGATGACCGTCGAGATAAGCTGGTCGGACAGCCTCGACGACGCGTTCGTCAGCGTGGATAACCGACGCTACTCGAATCTCGCCTGGCTGCTGCGAGCGCGCTACCTGATGGACGTGGACTGCTGGTCCGAGGTGAAGGGGCAGCCCCTCAAGCCCGGGTCCGTGGTTCAGATCATTCGCCGCAAACTGGAAACGGGGAGACCACATGTCTGATTTCATCGACAGGCTGTCGACGAGCGTCGCGGACCTGGACGAGGATGCGTACATCCTGCATGACTACGAAGGCGCGGTGTCGCGCTGGTGCCACGGCTGCGGCGACAACGCCATCCTTGCAGCTTTGCAAAAACTCTGCGCGGAGGAGCAACTTCCTCCCGAGAAGACCGTATTCGTTTCTGGGATCGGCTGTGCCTCGCGGCTACCTCACTATATGGGCACGTACGGCTTTCACGGTCTGCACGGACGGGCGCTACCCGTCGCCGAGGGCATCAAGATTAAGCGGCCCGATTTGCACGTGTTCGTCAACACCGGGGATGGCGACTGTTGCGCGATCGGCGCCGGGCACTGGCTGCACGCCGTGAGGTACAACATGAACATGACGGTGCTGCTGCACGACAATCGGGTCTACGGCCTCACCAAGAATCAGGTGTCACCCACGTCGCCGCAGGGGCTCGTGACCAACACCACCCCTCGTGGCTCCTCCCTCCAGCCGCTGAACGCGCTGGCGGCGACGCTCGGGATGTCCAACATCTCCTTCGTGGCCCAGGCCGTCGATTGGCTGCCCGGTGTCTTGTACGACATCATCCACCAAGCGTTTCGCCACCGCGGGCTATCCTTCGTGAGCATTCTCCAGAGGTGTCCGCACTACCTGCCGGGCCACTTTGACCAGTACATCAAGAACCCCGATCGAATCCGGCTGTTGAGCCACCCCGACGGGCTCGACCCCGACGCGCCGTACATGCACCGGTTCCCCAGCCGTGAGGCGCACGACCCCTCGAATCTTGACCGGGCGCGGGAGCTGGCGGCCGTGTCCGAGCGGCTCTCTGTGGGCATCCTGTACCGCGACGATGCGGTGCCCTGCTACGAGGATTTGTATCGCCGGGAAAAGCATCTTCCCATCGAAGCCAAGATGGCGGCACTCGAGCGCGAGTTCGACAGGTTCACGGTGCTGCCCGAAGGCTAGGTTGCACATACTTTAAGGCACGTTCTTAAAGGACGATTGATGTTGCAGGGCCAAACAACCGGCGAGCGCGTGGACCCGCTTGCGGCGATCCTTCACGACGAAAGCCTGACGGATCTCCTGCGCATCCACATGGCCGGGCCGGATGCCGAGCGACGCGAGGGCGAGCCGGCGCAGCCTGATCTGGTCCCGGCCCTTCTCGGCGCCTACCTCGAGCTCGAATCGATCCGCCACGACTTTCCCGCGGTCCTCGTAGACGACCGAGTCGACACGCCGGTAGTGTCATTGACGAGAATCTTCGACGAGATCTTGGACCAGGTGGCGGCATCGGGAGCGGAAGCCGAAAACCTGCGGGGAAACGTCTACCGTCTGGAGGCGTCGATCAAACGCGTGGCCCAAAAAAAGCGCGCACGCCGTCTCTCGGAGCTCTGGACCTTGGCGACGGAGCAGGTCGTGGAGCAGAGCGAACACCCCGATCGGGTTCGCGCGAGCCTCGATACGGTCAAAACCACCCTAGCGCACGATGGGCGATTGATCTCCTGCGGGCCCCGCACCGCACGCCAAATATTCGAGCATGCCTGGTGGCCGCTGCAGTCTGAGCGGGCCGAGGGGGAGCGCATCGCCGTCGAAGAACTCATCGCCCGACTGTCCGAGGTTCTGGAATCGGAACGCGCGAGGTCCCCCAAGTCGACGTCGCCGGAGGCGCTGGAAGCGGCCCTTGGAGGCGAGCATGCCGGTGGCATCGACTTCAAGGCCCTCTCCGCTCTCCTGCGACACACCAGGCACACCCGGGTCATGCCGGCGAAACGCCTGAAGCGCTTGCGCATCGCGCGCAAAGTGCTCATGGCAGAACGAGCGCTGCTGCCATCGCCGGGCGGCAATGGTAAACGCCGCACGCGCGACCGCAGACGCGCCGGCACCTGCCATAGCTGTGCCGAGGCCCTGGAGCTTTTCGACACTGAGCTTAAACGCAGGGTCGAGCTGATTCGAGAGATTCGAGTATCGAATCTCGAACTCGAGAATCGTTATCGCGAAGAGCGGCACGATTCCTTCTTCAAGACATTTGGCCCCGAGCAGCTCACACCCGAGGACTACAGGGCCCTACCGCCGCTGCTGGTCTTTTTGAGCAGCAACAGCCTCAGCGATGCGGAGAAATCGACGCTGGTCGATATTCTCGGGTCCGACATGCCCGTTAAGGTGCTTCTGGAAATTAATGAGCTTCCTGTGAGCGATCCCTCGAACGCGCCACCGGGATCGTTCACCGAGTGGACGCAGCAGATTGCTCGCATGACGATGTCCCTGGGGGAGGCTTTCGTCCTGCAAACGGCTGCGTCGCATCTGCCCCAGCTTGCGCCGCAAATCGTCGCAGGTCTGCGCCGCGAAGGCCCGGCGCTTTTCTGTATCTACACCGGCCCCGACGTTTCACGGGCTGTCATCCCGCATTATCTGCGTTGTGCCAGCGCGGTCGAGTCCCGCGCCTTCCCGAGTTTCGTCTACGACCCGGATCGCGGCGGGGACTGGGCATCCCAGTTCTCCTTAGAGGGAAGTCCTCAGGTGGATCGGGACTGGCCCGAGCAATGCTTCGCCTACGAGACTACCGATGGCCAGGCGGCGAGCGAAAGCCTCGTTTTCACCTGCGTTGATTTCTTGATGCTGGATCCGGGATTTGCGCAGCACTTCGTTATCGTGCCGCCGTCCCGCTGGCACGCAAACATGGTGCCCATGGCTCAGTATCTCAGCCTCTCACGGCAACAAGCCCTCGACAAGGTGCCGTTCGTCTACCTGATTGACGCCGAGGACCGTGTGCACCGGGTGGTCGTTCGACGCGCCCTGGTGGCGTCCGCGCGCAAGTGCTTAGCTAGCTGGCGAAGGCTCCAGGAGCTGGGAGGGATCCGCAACTCGCCTGCGCTACGGCTACTCGAGGAGCAGCGGGCTCGACTCGAAGAGGAACATCAGCGCGCTATCAAAGCGCTAGAGGCGGCGCACCCGGTCCAAACCGATACAACGATGGCGGAGTCAGTGCCAGCCGAGGCAGAGCCGCCGGAGCAGGGGGGCGAGGCACCGGCGGCCGAGGTCTCGCCACCGAGCGACCAAGCCTACATCGACACCGAGCTCTGCACGACCTGCGACGACTGCATCGAGCGAAACGCCCGAATGTTCGCCTACAACGAGGCGAAGCAGGCCTACATCAAGGACATCAGGTCCGGGACCTACCGGGAACTAGTCGAAGCGGCGGAGAACTGCCCGGTCTGTATCATCCACCCGGGCAAGCCGTGCGACCCCAGCGAGCCCGGGCTGGAGGAGCTGCAAAAGCGGGCGGAGTCGTTCAACTGAGGTTGGCGACGACGACCGTAAACGTCACGCGGCGACCCGCACCCTGCGGTAGTTCCGTTGTCGCGCATCGATACCGAAAATCCTGGGCCGGTCAGGATCCGAGACCGCCATGTCCTCCGGATCGAGAATTCCCAGATAGGCCTTCATGCTCCGTGCCGCTTGCCGGCCGGCTCCCATGGCGAGGATCACGGTGGCGGCCCCGGTTACGATGTCCCCGCCGGCAAAGATGCCGGCCAGTGAGGTTCGTTGCTGGTCGTCGGCCTCGATGTAGCCCCACTTGTTGAGTTCCAATTGGGAGGTCTGACCCATGATCGGGTTGGCGTTGGTGCCGATAGCGTAGATCACCATGTCCGTTTCGAAGTCGTACTCGCTCCCCTCAATAGGTACCGGCCGCCGTCGGCCGGAGCCATCGGGCTCACCGAGTTCCATGCGAATGCAACGCAAAGCCCGCACGTTGTTGTTGCCGTCGTCCAAAATTTCCACCGGCGCCGTCAGCCAGTGAAACATGACGCCCTCCTCCTCGGCGTGGTCGACCTCCTCCGCACGCGCCGGGCTCTCGACACGGCTGCGCCGGTACAGGCAATGCACTTTCTCCGCCTCCAAACGCAGTGATACGCGCATCGCATCCATGGCGGTATTGCCCGCGCCGATGACGGCGACCTTGCGGCCCATGTGTAAAGGCGTATCTTTTTGCGGGAACTGCCCCGCCTGCATCAGGTTGCAGCGGGTGAGAAATTCGTTGGCTGAGAGCACGCCGTTGAGCGCCTCGCCCGGTATGCCCATGAACTTGGGATAGCCGGCCCCGGTGCCGATGAACACGGCGTCGAATCCCATCTCTTCGCGCAGCTGCTCGATGGTGAACAGGCGACCGACAAGGGTGTTG
This sequence comes from Betaproteobacteria bacterium, assembly GCA_029864385.1. GTDB lineage: Bacteria > Pseudomonadota > Gammaproteobacteria > Burkholderiales > SG8-41 > SG8-41. The sequence continues at coordinate 7,705 of JAOTTL010000009.1, forward strand.
CATTCCACCTTGACGCCCAGATCGATGACCTTGCCAAATTCTGCGTCGACGATGTCGTTGGGGAGACGGAATTCGGGAATGCCATAGCTCAGCACGCCGCCGGGACGGTGCAGGGCTTCGTAGATGACGACTTCACAGCCTGCCTTTGCCATGTCCGCAGCGCAGGCGATGCCGGCAGGTCCCGCGCCCACGATGGCCACCCGGCGACTGTTCGGCTCGATATACGGCTCGCTGGTCCAACCCTCGGCGACCGCCATGTCGCCGACGAATCGCTCCAGCCGGCCTATGGCAACGGGCTCCAGGTGATCGCCGACAATGCACACCTGCTCGCACTGCGACTCCTGGGGACAGACCCGGCCGCAAATGGCCGGCAGCAGGTTGGTATCCGTGATCACGTCGTAGGCGCCACGGAAATTCTGGTCGCAGATCTTCTGGATGAAACCGGGGATGTCGATCTCCACCGGGCAGCCTTTCACGCAAGGCTGCTGCGGGCACATGATGCAGCGCTCAGCCTCGTTGAGAGCGTTCGCCAGCGAGTAACCGAGCGCCACCTCGGAGAAGTTGCACACCCGCCCCTTCGGGTCCTGCGTGGGCATGGCGGTACGATCCTGCGGGATGTTTCGGATAGTCTTTTTTGCCATGTCCAGTATCCGGGTAGCCCGTCGTCGGCGCGATCACTCGATTGCGGGTTGCTCCTGCCCCAAGCGACACCCTTGGTTGCGACTCCAGCGCTCCAGAGCAACCCGCTCGTCCTCACGAAAGCGGGTCAGCCGGCGCATGAGTTCGTCGAAGTCGACCTGGTGGCCATCGAAATCGGGACCGTCCACGCAGCAGAAACGCATCTCGCCGCCGACGGAAACTCGACAGCCGCCACACATGCCGGTACCGTCCACCATGATCGGGTTCAAGCTGACAGTCGTCTTGATGTCGCGCGGTCGCGTCGCCTCGGCGCAGAACTTCATCATTACCGGCGGCCCGATGGCGATGACCTCCTCGATGTCGGGATGCTTCTCCACGGCCATCTCGATCCCATCGGTTACCAGACCCTTGATACCTGCCGAGCCGTCGTCGGTGCAGATGATCAGCTCGTCGCAGACATCCTCGAATTTTCGCTGCCAGAAGATTAGGTCCTTGCTGCGGAAGCCGACTATACCAATTACGTAGGCGCCGGCCTCCTTGAACGCCCGGGCCTGGGGATACACCGGCGCCACCCCGAGGCCGCCGCCGACGCAGGCGACCTTTCCCAGCTTGCCGATGTCGCTCGGCTTACCCATGGGGCCTACCATGGCGTAAAGCGCGCTACCCACGGTGCAGCGTTGCTGCATCTCCAGGGTGGTCTTGCCCACCGCCTGGATCACCAAGGTGACGGTCCCTTGCTCGCAGGAGAAGTCGGCGATAGTCAGCGGAATGCGCTCGCCCTCGGCCTGGCACATGACGATGACGAACTGTCCCGGCCTGGCGGCTTTGGCCAGCAGCGGATGCTTCACCTCCAAGAGGAAAGTGGAATCAGAGAAGTCTTCGCGGGCGATTATGTCGTACATGCCACATCACTTCTGGATCGGCCGTGGCCGAGGGAAAATCGGCCCAAACTGGGCTCGTCTTAAGCATAGTGCGTCAAACCCTCCCGTTTCTCAGGCAGGCCGACAATGACCTAGATCAAAGGATAGGCCTTTTCAGCTGAAAATTGCCAGATAGAGGAGTCATCCGCCCAATCCCTTATTTCCGGCCGCGCTTCCATTGACCTCCGTCACTTAACTTACCCCCCAAATCCGGTAAAAAGTACTTGTTGCGCCCGCTCGGGGCCCGCTCCTGAGGGCGGGATGCGTGTGCCACGAGAGAAGACATGAGTCAACGTGACCACGATTTAACGCAGCCGCCGGATTTGCGTCACGGCGGGTTCTCCGGCGTCGAACGCACCCGGCGCCCCCGCTACGTGGATCTGCTGCCGCCCTGCAACCACGCCTGTCCCGCCGGCGAGAATATTCAAGCCTGGCTCGCGCTCGTTCAGCAGAACCGCTTCGAGGAAGCGTGGCGTCAGATCGTCGAAGACAATCCGCTGCCGGCCGTTCACGGGCGCGTCTGCTACCACCCCTGCGAGGACATCTGTAATCGCGTGCATCTCGACTCGCCGGTCGCGATACATGCCGTGGAGCGCTTCCTCGGAGACCAGGCCATCGCTAAGCAGTGGCGGCCTTCGAATCCGGCCGCTCCCACCGGCAAGCGAATTCTCATCGTCGGCGGCGGCCCGAGCGGACTATCCTGCGCCTGGCATCTGGCGCGACTCGGGCACGAGGTAGAGATCCGGGACGCGGGTCCGCTGGCAGGCGGCATGATGCACTTCGGTATTCCCAAGTACCGGCTGCCGCGAGACGTGCTCGATGCCGAGATTAGACGCATCGAAGCCGCCGGCGTGCGTATCGTTTTGGAGCACAAGGTAGAAGACCTGCAGACGGAAAAGGAATCCGGCGGATTTGACGCCGCCTTCGTCGCGGTGGGCGCGCATCTCAGCCAACGCACCGATATTCCCGCCCGCGACGCCGGCAAGATACTCGACGCCATGAGCTTCCTTCGCGACGTGGAAGGCGGTGAGCGCCCGAAGCTGGGACGCAGGGTCGCGGTGTACGGCGGCGGCAACACGGCCATGGATACCGCGCGCACGGTGAAGCGTCTCGGCTACGAGCCGCTCATCATCTACCGGCGCGACCGCGCGCACATGCCAGCGCACGACTTCGAAGCCGACAACGCCATCGAGGAGGGAGTCAAGATCCACTGGCTGCGGACCATCAAGGAAATCGATCACACGACCTTCAAGGTCGAGGCCATGCGCATTGATGACAATGGTCGACCCGTACCTACCGGGGAGATCGAAACCCTCGAGGCAGATTCGCTAATCCTCGCGCTCGGGCAACGCACCGATACCGACTTTCTGCATCGCGTGCCGGGCGTCGAGTTTCAAACCGACGGCACCGTGAACGTAAACGAGCAGATGATGACTGGCTGCCCCGGCGTATTCGCCGGCGGTGACATGGTGCCCGCCGAGCGCACGGTCACCACGGCGGTGGGGCACGGCAAGAAGGCCGCGCGCCACATCAACGCCTGGCTCAAGGGTGTCGTCTACGAGAAGCCGGCCTCACACGTGCTCGCGGATCACGACCGCCTAAACGTTTGGTATTTCACCGATGCGGCCAAAAAGGCCGAAAGACAGATCGACTTTGAGGCTCGGCGTACGAGCTTTGAGGAGGTGATCAAGGGACTGGGTGAGGACGAGGCCCTGTTCGAGTCGCGTCGCTGTCTTTCCTGCGGCAACTGCTTCGAGTGCGACGCCTGCCTCGGCGCCTGCCCCGAGAACGCGGTGATCAAACTCGGTGCCGGAAAACGCTATCGCTTCGACTACCAAAGATGCACCGGCTGCGCCGTGTGCTTCGAGCAGTGCCCCTGCGGCGCCATTGAGATGATTCCAGAGCCCGCATGATTAAGAGTTCGATAATGCCCTTGTTTACGGGAGAGCGCGGATGACGGGAAAACAGGTCACCCTCGACGGTAACGAGGCAGTCGCAAGCGTCGCTTATCGGACCAACGAGGTGTGTGTGATCTATCCAATCACGCCGTCGTCGCCCATGGGTGAGCATGCCGACCAGTGGGCGAGCGAGGGTCGGGAAAACGTTTGGGGTTGCGTACCCGTCATCGTAGAGATGCAAAGCGAGGCCGGAGCGGCGGGCGCGGTGCACGGCTCGCTGCAGACCGGAGCGCTCAGCACGACCTTCACCGCTTCGCAGGGTCTTCTGCTTATGATCCCCAACATGTACAAAATTGCGGGAGAGCTGACGGCGACGGTATTCCACGTCGCGGCCCGCTCGGTGGCGGCGCAGGCTCTGTCGATCTTCGGAGATCACTCTGACGTCATGGCGACCCGTTCCACGGGCTGGGCCATGCTTGCATCGAGCTCGGTGCAGGAGTCCCACGACCTCGCGCTCATCGCCCAGGCGAGCACCCTGGAATCGCGGTTACCCTTTATCCATTTCTTCGACGGCTTTCGCACCAGCCACGAGATCAACAAACTGTTCCTGCTATCCGATGCGGACGTCCAGGCAATGATTCCAGACTCGCTTGTGATCGCCCACCGCGAGCGCGGCCTTAATCCCGACCGTCCGGTGATGCGAGGCAGCGCGCAAAATCCCGACGTTTATTTCCAGGCTCGCGAGACGGTGAATCCTTTTTACTCACAAGCCCCCGAGATCGTCCAAGGCGTGATGGAACGTTTTGCCAATCTCGTCGGGCGGCGTTACCGGCTGTTTAACTATTTCGGTGACCCAGAAGCCGAGCGTGTCGTCGTGTTAATGGGATCGGGGGTCGAGACGCTGCGCGAAACGGTTGAGCACCTCAATGGTCTGGGGAAATCCGTGGGCGTGGTGCAGGTGCACCTCTATCGACCGTTCTCGGTAGCACATTTTCTCCAAGCGGTCCCGGAGACCGTCAAGGCGGTGGCGGTGCTGGACCGCACCAAGGAGCCGGGCGCAACGGGTGAGCCCCTTTACCAGGACGTGGTCGCCGCGTTTGCGGAAAAACGCGCAAGCGGCGCGCCGTCGGGAGATTCCGTTCCGCGGGTCATTGGCGGGCGCTACGGTCTCTCCTCCAAGGAGTTCACGCCGGCCATGGCCAAGGCGGTGCTGGACGAGCTCGCCCAACAACGGCCTAAGAATCATTTCACGGTAGGCATTCGAGATGACTTGTCGGGCACCAGCCTCGAATATGACCCCGCGTTCGATATCGAATCCGATCACACCGTGCGCGCCGTGTTCTACGGTCTGGGCGCCGACGGGACCGTGGGCGCCAACAAGAATTCCATCAAAATAATTGGAGAAGACCCCGACATTTACGCCCAGGGCTATTTCGTCTACGACTCGAAGAAGTCCGGTTCAAGGACGGTGTCGCATCTGAGATTCGGTCCAAAGCCTATTCAAGCTCCTTACCTAATCCGCTCGGCAAGCTTCGTTGCCTGCCACCAGTTCGGATTTCTCGAACGGCCCGATATGCTCCTACACGCCGCCGATGGGGCAACCCTCCTGCTCAACAGCCCGTACGAGTCAGACGCGGTATGGGACCAGTTACCGCGCGCAGCTCAGCAGACCATTATCGATAAACGCATCCGCCTGTTCGTCATCGACGCCCAACGGGTGGCGCGCGAAAATGGAATGGGTACCCGTATCAACACCGTGATGCAGACTTGTTTCTTCGCCATAGCAGGCGTGTTACCGCGTGATGAAGCCATCGCCAAGATCAAGGAGGCCGTAAGCAAGACCTACGGCAAAAAGGGTGAGGATGTGGTTCGGCGGAATTTCGAGGCCATAGACCAAACGCTCGAGAACCTTCACGAGGTAGCCATCCCTTCGGCGGCGACGAGCGACCGCGAGACCCCCGAAATCGTACCCGCGACGGTGCCCAAGTTTATCAAAGACGTGACCGCCATGATGATGGCAGGCAGGGGAGACGAGCTGCCGACGAGCCGGCTTCCCAACGACGGCACCTACCCTACGGCCACGACCCGCTGGGAGAAGCGCCGGATCTCGATGTTTGCCCCCATATGGGAGCCGGATATCTGTATACAGTGCGGAAACTGCGGATTCGTCTGCCCGCACAGCGTGATCCGCACCAAGTTTTTTGATCAATCCACGCTGGATTCGGCGCCGACGGCCTTTCGCTCGGCGCCGCTCAGCGGCCGCGGCTTTCCGGATATGCGTTACACGCTGCAGGTGTACGCCGAGGACTGCACGGGCTGCGCGCTCTGCGTCGAGGTCTGCCCGGCCAGGAGCAAGGAGAAAAGTGGTGTCAGAGCCATCAACATGGCGCCGCTTGACCCGGTGCTCGATGAGGTACGCGACAGCCTGCAATTCTTTGAGTCAATACCGGACAACGATCGCGGCCGGATTGATTTCTCCACCGTGCGGGGGGTGCAGTACCTCACGCCGCTGTTCGAGTTTTCGGGAGCGTGCGCGGGCTGCGGAGAGACGCCCTACTTAAAGCTCATCTCGCAGCTTTTCGGTGACCGCATGATCGTCGCCAACGCGACCGGATGCTCATCCATCTACGGCGGAAACCTGCCCACCACGCCTTGGAGCACCGACGGCGAGGGGCGCGGTCCCGCCTGGTCCAACTCGCTTTTCGAAGACAACGCCGAGTTCGGGCTCGGCTTCCGGCTGACCGCGGACGCGCACCGCGCTCTGGCTGAGCGACTTCTTCTAAAGTTAAAAAGCGAGCTCGGCTCCGAACTCGTCGATGCGCTGCTTCAATCGCCGCAGCAGGAAGAGTCTCAGATACGCGAGCAGCGAGTCCGGGTGGCTGCTCTGAAAGCAAAGCTCAAAGCGCTGGACAGCGACGACGCCCGACGGCTTCTGTCACTGAGCGATCATTTCGTGCGACGCAGCATCTGGATTGTTGGCGGTGACGGCTGGGCGTACGACATCGGCTACGGCGGCCTTGACCACGTCCTCGCCAGCGGGCGGGACGTGAACGTGCTGGTGCTCGATACCGAGGTTTATTCCAACACCGGCGGACAGATGTCCAAAGCGACTCCGCTCGCGGCGGTCGCCAAATTTGCCGCATCGGGAAAACCGGTTGCCAAGAAAGATCTTGCGCTGCAGGTAATCGCGTACGGAAACATATACGTCGCGCGCGTGGCGATGGGCTCGAACCCGCAGCAGACGCTGCTTGCGCTCCGCGAGGCGGAGGCCTATCCGGGCCCCTCCTTGGTCCTTGCCTACAGTCACTGCATCGCCCACGGCATCAACATGCAGTACGGTCTGCGGCAGCAAAAGCTCGCCGTGGACAGCGGCCACTGGCCGCTCATTCGCTATAACCCAACCCTTCGCGAGAAAGGCAGCAATCCGTTCATGTTGGACTCACAGCCTCCGCGTATAGCGTTGAAAAAATATGCATACAACGAGGTCCGTTACCGGATGCTGACCCGTAGCCATCCTCAAGATGCCGAGCGCCTGATGGCGATCGCACAGGAAAACATTCAGGTGAAGTGGCGCGTCTACGAGGAGATGGCAACCCGCGGCGATCCGAGCTTTCACTTCACTCGCGAAGAATAAAATTTCTATTGACTAAAAAGCCGCAGAGGTCGTCCCGATGAATTAGTCGGAAGGAGTCAGTCATGGACCTTCGTACAAAATACATGGGCTTGGAGCTAAGAAACCCTCTCGTTGCGTCTGCTTCACCTCTCTCCGAGGACATTGCAAACATAAAGCGCATGGAGGACGCCGGCGCTGCCGCCGTGGTGATGTTTTCTCTCTTCGAAGAGCAAATTCGCCACGAAGAAGAGGCTGTGGCCCACTTGACGAGCTACGGCGCGGACAGCTTTGCCGAAGCTTTGAGCTATTTTCCCGATGTGGAAGAGTTTCAGATCGGGGCCGAGCAGTACCTCGAACTTATTCAGCGAGCGCGCGGGTCCGTCGACATCCCGGTTATCGCCAGCCTGAACGGTCTTACCAACGAGGGTTGGATTGACTACGCCAAGCTTATGCAGGAGGCGGGCGCGAACGCCATTGAGCTCAACGTTTTTTACATCCCTGCCGACATCGAGACCACGGGACGAGATATTGAGGAGCGATACGTCGAGATCGTCAAGCGCGTCAAAGGGGCAGTGACGGTCCCAGTCGCGCTCAAGCTGAGCCCCTTCTTCAGCGCGTTCGGCAACATGGCGCGCCGCCTGGACGAAGCCAGAATAGACGCCCTGGTGTTATTCAACCGCTTTTACCAGCCCGACTTCGATATTGACCGCCTCGAAGTTTCGCTGAGCCTCGAGCTCAGCGAGCCTTCCGAAATTCGGCTCCCTCTTGCCTGGATCGCCATGCTCTACGGCCGCGTGCACGCCTCACTGGCGGCGACGCGGGGCGTCCATAGCGCCGTCGAGATCATCAAGTACGTGATGGCCGGCGCAGACGCCGTCATGACGACGTCTGCGCTGCTAAAGAACGGCATAGGATATGCCGAGCATCTGCTCCGCGATCTCGAGGAGTGGATGGAGGCGCGGGAGTACGCTTCGATTAACCAGATGAAGGGTTCCATGAGCGAACGAAACGTCGCCGATCCCACTGCGTTCAAACGCGGCAACTATGTGCGAATGCTCGAGCAGTACAAAAGCGCATATATAGCGTGACTTCAAACAAGCGGCCGAGGCTTGACGGCGTTTGCGCCCGGTTCTTTCATGCTCGACTTTGGAAAAGGTAGTCACCCGAGAAAATTGACGGCTCTTGCCAAAGCCGAGGGCCCGGCGCCCATTCGCGAGGCTCGAACATCGCGCAGACTCAATCACTGAAGCGGATTTTTCATATTTCAGTCACCCACCATTCAATACCAGCCCATCCGATCCTTGAATCCCTGCCAGACTATGGCGGCGGGGACGAACCAGGGGCGGCCATCGTAGAGCGGTATAGCGCGGAAAGGCGCGTCGTCAAAAGCGGTCTCCGCTTGCGGGTCGCCGAGGATCCGAAGCGCCGCCTTGCGACCGAGCCAGCGCGCCCATACCACGCCTGAGCCACAAAAGCCCGTGGCGTAGTGCACGCCCTCGTGCACGGCAAGCTTGGGAAGTTCATCGTAGGTCATTGCCACCAAGCCCCACCAGCAATGTGTAATGCTCACGCCATCGAGCTCCGGAAAAATCGTGATGAGCTGACGATAGAGGTGGCTCATTTTCTTGTTCGGATCGTCGGTGTTCGCGCCGCGGCGTCCGCCGAACAGGATCCGCGTCCCGCCCGGAGACGGACGATAGTAGTGATACAGGTGGCGCGTTTCACCGAGCATGCGGCGCTTCGGCATCAGCCGATTCATCACCTCGCTATCGAGCGTCTCTGTGGCGATAATCTGACTCGCCACCGGCACCAGCCGGCGCGCGAGCCACGGAAGCGCGTGCCGCCCCGTGTAACCGTTGGTGGCGATGACCACGTCGTGAGCGAAGATCTTTCCCCGTGACGTGCCAATCTCAAAACCGTCGGACTCGCGGCGTAATCCCAGCGCCGGGGTCCACCCGTGGACGACGGCGCCCGACCGCTCTGCACGCTCGAGCAGGCCGCGATGAAACAGCCCGGGGTGCAGACCGCCAATGTCGGGGCGCACCGCGCCGCCGTGGTAAAGATCGGTACCAATCTCGGTGTGCTGCTCGGCGCGCGGGACGACGTAAGCTTCGATGCCGAGCTCCCGCCGCAACAGTTCTGACTCGCGGGCGAGCCCATCGTAGTGGGCCGGGCGCACGGCGCCGGTGAAGCGGCCGACGAGTGAATATCCGCACTCAATGCCTTCGTCGCGGATAAAGCGCGCCAAATCCTCGCGCGCCGCCTTGCTTTCACCATAGATCGCGAGAGCGCGTTCACGCCCGAGCGTGTCCATCATTTTTCGAAAGCCGATGCGGATGTTGCCCGACGCAATCCCGCCGTTACGGCTGGATGCGCCTTCGCCGGGACAATCCTTTTCCAAAACGTGCACATCGCGTCCGGCGCGCGCGAGGGTGAGCGCCGCAGACAGGCCGGCGTAACCGGCGCCCACCACAACCACGTCGCAGCGCTTTGCAAGATCAACCGCCAGCCGCTCCTGGAGCGGAGCCCCCTCCCACCAGTAAGGGGTTTCCAGAGTTTTCGCGTTCATCGGGAACCGATACAACGGAAACCGGGGCGCGTCCGCCCCGGCAAATACCAATCTGTTGCGTTCACGCCGGGCTCAGGCGTTGCTCAAGCGATCTGGGGTTTCTGTACAGGCCCGCGGCGCACCGCGAGCACTTGCTGGATCACCACCGGGGTCACCGCGGCCAGTGCCCAAAGATCGCTCTCTCCTCCTGGGGCCACGAGAAACATACCTGACAGCGCGCTCAGAACCCGGTACGGCCAGGTCACGGGTCGCGCGAAGTAGCCGCTGATGGCAATTGTCAACAGGACGATGCCCACGGCGCAGCTCAACGTGGTGATCAAGAACGCAGGCCAGGTGAAGTAGTCGTCGAGCACGATCAGGATCGCGGGCGAGTACACGAACACCATCGGCACGATCAGCTTGCCGATACCAAGCGTGAACGCCGCCACACCGGTCTTGAATGGGTTCGCTCCCGCGATACCCGCCGCCGCGTAGGCCGAGGCGCACACCGGCGGCGTGATCTCGGAGATCACGCCGTAATAGAGCACGAACAAGTGAGAAGCGAGCGGCGGAACGCCTAGGTTGGCCAGCGCCGGCTGTGCCACCGTGGCGAGCATGATGTAAAGCGCCGTGGTGGGGAGACCCGCGCCCATCAGGATGCAGGTAATTGCGATCAGCACCAGGGAAACGAACAGCGTCAGGCCGTCGATCTGAAAGTCGGCAAACGGGATCCAGGAGATGAGGGGGAAAAAAGTTTCGGCAATTTCCGTTGCCCCGTTGGTGACCATGAATCCGAGTCGAAAGCCCAGGCCGGTGGTGTTGACGACACCGACCACGATGCCGATGGCGGCGCAGACCGCCCCGACCGGCAGCGCGTAACGTACCCCCATCATGCAGCCGTCGGCGACATCCTTGATTGACATTCGGTGACGCGGATTGAGAAATCCCACCACCAAAGCGGTGGTGATGCCCCAGAAGGCGGCCATGTAGGGCGTGAACCCGCTGAACAAGACGTAGATGAGCGCGACCAGCGGCAGCGCGGTGGGCCAGCCGACCTTGATCACGTTCCAAAGCTTCGGGATCTCTTCTGGCGGCATGCCCCTTAAGCCCAGGCGCTTGGCCTCGAAGTGCACCAGCGATAGCACGCCAATGTAATGCATGGCCGCCGGAATGGAGGCGGCGATCACGATGGTGGTGTACGGCACCTCGAGAAATTCCGCCATGATGAAAGCGGCTGCGCCCATGATGGGCGGCGTGATCTGCCCGCCGGCGCTGGCGGCCGCCTCCACTCCGCCGGCGAAGTGGCCGGGATAGCCCATGCGCTTCATGTTGGGAATGGTGAGTGAGCCGGTAGAAACCGTGTTGGCAATAGACGAACCGGAGATGGTGCCGAAGAACGCCGATGAAACTACGCTCACCTTGGCCTGACCGCCGACGTAGCGCCCCGCAATCACCGTTGCCACGTCGACGAAGAATTGCCCGAGTCCCATGCGCTGCGCGAGCACGCCGAACAAAACGAAGTGAAACACCACGGTGGAGACGACCCAGAGGGTGACGCCGTAAATGCCTTCCGAGGGGAAGTACATGTTATTGATGAACTGCGGCCAATCGACGCCCGGGTGCTTGAGAATGTCGAAGGGCATGTAAGGTCCGAAGAGGGCGAAGCAGCTAAATATCAGGATGATGATCGGCACGATGGGCCCGAGGGTGCGTCGAACCGCCTCGAGCAGAACGACGATCAGCATCGTGCCCATGACGATGTCCGGCGGAGCCGGATTGCCCTGACGCATGGACTGGTCAATAAGCTGGTAGTCGATGCCGAGAAATCGAAGGTCCACACCGTGCCAGGTGAAGCCGATGTAGAGCGCGGGGATGATGCCGCAGATTGCCAGCATCCAGTCGTAAAGCGGCACGTTACCGATGCGCCACCAGGACGGCGGATGCAGCTCGGTGAGTTCGGAGTGACGGTGCAGAAACGGGAAGCCAATATAAATAAGGAGCAACACACCCGTCAGGTGAATGCCCATGTGCCAGTAGTCCACCGGCACTCCGGTACCGGCCGTCACGTAGTGATAGGCGGCGAATACGATTGAGAACACGAAAACGAAACGGACCAGCCAGGCGGACAGCGGGCGGGTGGCAAGCGCGGAGTCGTACTGGCGCTCAAGCTCCTCGAGCGACTTTGCGTCGATCTCGACGTTGATCTTGCTCATCTTGGCTCCTCCCCAATCCAAGAGAGACCGGCAAAGGCGGGGCCCGGCCGCCCGGACACTAGTGCCCGGGCGGCCGAATTTGTTGCCGATGGCGGCGCGATTAGCGCCGCGCGCGTTACTTGATCAGCCCCTTTTCCCGATAAAAGCGCTCTGCGCCCGGATGCAGCGGCGTCAGCACACCCTTGAGGGCCGTCTCCATCGTGATCACTTTGCCTTTGGGGTGGCCGGAGTCCAGCAGCTTGCGCGTATTGTTATTCCACAAGGCCTTGGTGATCTCGTAGACCAGGTCTTCCGGTTGATCCGCGCTGGTGACGAGCTGACCGTTCACCGCGATGGTTGGAACGGAGTAATTCACCCCCTCGTAGGTGCCCGGGCCGATCTCCGACTGCACGTAATATGGGATCAGCTTATGGATCGCGTCCTGCTCCTGCGGGCTGAACTTGTAGAGCTCAAAGCCCCGGGTGCTTCCCAGCTGAACCAGCGCAGACGAAGGCGTGCCCATGGCGTAGAAGTACGCATCCAGCTGTCCGTCGGCAATACGCTCAGCGCTCTGGGAGTTGTTGAGCTCGGCCGCGCTGATGTCGTCTCGGGTAATGCCATAGTGATCGAGGATACGCAGCACCGCCACCTGGGTGCCGGATCCGGCTTGCGCGATGCCAACCCGCTTGCCCTTGAGGTCCTTAAGGGAACCAAGCGTCGAGCCCTTCGGCAACACCAGGTGCATGTCCTCGGGAAAGAGGTTCGCAATAACGCGGATTTTGTCCTTGCGATTGCCTTCGAACTTGCCAACCCCGTTGTAGGACTCGTAGATGGTGGCCGCGCCGGAGAGCCCTGCTTCCAGCTGCCCGGCCTGGATCGAGTTTACATTTGCCACCGAGGCGTTGGTCGAGACCGCAATCGCCACCAGTCCCGGAACGCCGCAGGCGCCGCCCTTGTCGCAGGGCCGGGAGCCAGGCGGATTCGAGATGGCGTTGGCGATGAGGCCGCCGATGGGAAAGTAGGTCCCGCCGGCGCTGCCTGTGCCAATGCGGAAGAATTTCATCTCTTGGGCCTGGGCCGCGGGAGCCACTGCAAGCGCAGCAGCGAGCGCGGCGGCGGCCGCGAGGAACGTACGTTTCTTCATGGGATAACCTCCAGCTAGCGGGGACCCGGACGGGTGCCCCTTTATTATTTCTCCGGTCGCCCAGAGCTCGCAGCGCCACTTGGCGGGGCGACGGGCCAAGAGTGAGCAATTTCAATAGCACTTGTCAAACGATCATCGCGAAGGCCCGCCATGCTTGCGTCGGGAACCGCAGCTATACATGGGGCCGCACACATTTCGCATACTTCCGGGTAAAGGCGGAGGGCATAGAAAAGATTGATAGCATCAATATCCCGGGGCGTGCTCGAACGCGGGGAGCGTGGGTAATGTTTGTTAGTACCATTCCCCCATTATCGGGAATGTGCGGCTAACGGAGAACATCGATGAACGAAACCGCAGATCTCAGGGAGTCGCACCTTCGCAGTGTGCTCAAGGAAATCACCTATCGAATTGTGGGCACCCTGACCACCGGGGTGCTCGCTTATACGGTGACAGGGGATTTCAAGATCTCTGTCACTATTTCCGCGCTCGAGCCTTTGGTCAAGACGATTGTCTACTACCTGCATTAACGCGCCTGGCAGCAGGTGCCGCGGGGAGTCGTGCGCAAGCTCTTGTGATCACGCTAGGGCATCGGTACCAGTGTAAGATCGGCTGTATCTCATTCAACCTTAGATTCTTTTTCTAGGTTTTTTCATCATCATTGGATTGCTGGAAAGCGAGTGCGAAATTACATTCGATATATAAGGGGAGAATCTGAATGAGAGGTGCCAACCTCGTCGCCAATGCCCTGGCCGCCGCCAGCGTCCGCACCGTGTTTACGCTCTCGGGCAATCAGATCATGCCGATCTTCGATGCCTGCATCGATGCCGGCATTCGACTGATTCACGTTCGCCATGAGGCGGCCGCCGTTTACATGGCGGACGCCTGGTCGCAGCTCACCGGGGACGTAGGGATTGCTCTTATCACCGCGGCGCCGGGATTCGCTAATGGATTGTCGCCGCTCTACACCGCACGGGCTTCCGAAAGCGCGGTTGTGCTTTTGAGCGGCGACGCGCCACTGGCCCAGGAGGGCCGCGGGGCGTTCCAGGAACTTAGGCAAACCGAAGTCTCTGCGCCTTTATGCAAGGCGGCTATTCGATCGCGCGAGGGGACGGAACTCGGTGAAGACATTGCCCGTGCGATCTGGATCGCGCGCTCCGGGCGGCCAGGCCCGGTGCATCTCGCGCTGCCCTTCGATCTGTTAAACGCGCAGGTTGTGTCGAAAAGCCCACCGGCCGTGGAAGATTTCGAGCGCCAGTGGACGTTTCTCGATCCGGCCGTGAGTGGCAAGATCCTCAAGACGTTGACCGCGGCGGGGCGGCCCCTCGTGCTCACGGGGCCCGCGCTCAACGCTTCACGCGCAGGTTCGACGCTCCAGCGGTTGTCGCAAGCGCTGAATTCGCCCGTCGTCTCAATGGAAAGCCCAAGAGGTCTGCGCGACCCAGCGCTGGGTGATTTTGCGCGGGTACTTCCCGAGGTTGATGTCGTCCTGATTCTCGGCAAGGTCATCGACTTCACCTTGGGATTCGGCAAGCCGCCGGTATTTGCGCCTAACTGCCGATTCATGGTCGTCGATCCGGAAAGCGAGTTTCTTGAACGCGCGAAGCGCATTCTCGGCGACAACTTAATCATCGAGCACCAAGCGGATGCTGATGCGGCGGCTGAAGTGCTCGTCGAGGCCGCGGCACAAACATCAAAACCACGAAGCGAGTGGTGCAGAAAAGTCGCCACGGCGATCGCTTCACGGCCTGACGATACAGAGGAACTTTCGTCGTCTGGGCGCATACTTCCGGCGGCACTTTGCCGAGTGGTGCAGCAGGTTCTCGACGCCGCAGACGATCCGATCTTGATTTGCGACGGCGGCGAGTTCGGTCAATGGGCGCAGGCCTGTCTCTCCGCGCCCACTCGGATTATCAACGGCCCCGCCGGAGCCATCGGAGGCGGGCTCTGTTATGCCATTGCCGCCAAGATCAACCGGCCGGACGCCACCGTCGTCGCGCTCATGGGCGACGGCACCGTAGGTTTTCATTTGAGTGAATTCGAAACCGCTTTGCGCTGTGATGCGCCGATCATCGCCATAATAGGACATGACGCCCGCTGGAACGCGGAATTTCAGATCCAGCTACGCGACTATGGCCCCCAACGACTAATCGGGTGTGAGCTTGGCGATACCCGATATGACCTGGCGGCGGCAGGCCTTGGCTGTCACGGCGAGCACGTTACCCATCCCGACGAGCTGGCCGGCGCTTTTCAACGCGCAATACAGAGCGGGCTGCCGGCTTGCGTTAACGTGCGAATAGAGGGTCTTGCGGCGCCGTCGGGATCCGCTCACTGACTGGCTATGATAAAAAAGGGGACACATATACCCATATGCGTCTCCACTATTTAACAATAATCGAGCTGGTCAGGGCGTGCTGAGCTAATAATCCCAGCCGGCCGCTTCTCGAAACGTTGTCGTTACGACGTGGACGCTGACTCCATCATGCCTTCCCTTCGCCGTCGTTCCATCAGACCGTCGAGCCAGTTGGGATCCATTTCCGGAACCGAAGAAAGCAGCAGATCGGTATATTCGTGATGAGGGGGCTGAAACATCTCTGCGCACGGGCCGTGCTCGACGATTCGTCCCTGCAACATGACGACCACTTCGTCGGAAATGGCCCGTACCGTCGCCAAATCATGGGTGATGAACATGTAGGCGAGGTTCAGTTCCCGCTGTAACCGATCCAGGAGCTTCAGGATGCCTTCCGCAACAATCTGATCCAGCGCCGAGGTCACCTCGTCACAGATAATAAAATCAGGCTCCGCGGCCAGCGCGCGTGCTATACAGATGCGCTGCTTCTGTCCCCCGGAGAGCTCGCCGGGAAATCGATCGATGAACTGGTCGGGGTCGAGCTCAATCAGGTTCAAAAGCTCGCGAATTCGATTTTCCAGCTGGTCTCCTTTCATGCCCAGGTAAAACGAGAGCGGGCGACCGATAATTTCACGAATGCGGTGCCGCGGATTTACCGCGGTGTCGGCCATCTGGTAGATCATCTGCGCATGGCGCAGCTGATCCTTTGTGCGCTTCCGGTAATCCCCCGGAAGCGGCTTGTCGTGTACCAAAACCCGTCCCTCTTTGGGCGGCAGCAGCCCGGTAATGACCCGCGCGGCGGTGCTCTTGCCGCTGCCGGATTCGCCGACGACCGCTACCGTCTGGCCGGGGTGAACATCAAAGGAGATGTCGTAGAGCACCGGAATATCTCCGTAGGCCGCAGTGACGTGCTCCACGCGTACCAAAGGCGCAGAATCCGTGTAGGTTCCCGTGGCCTGCTTTTTGAAAGTACGAACCGCCCACAGAGTTTTGGTGTACTTCTCTTTCGGATGGGCCATCATGGTGTCGGTGTCGGCTTCTTCGACAAGCTCGCCATAACGAAGCACCATGATCCGATCCGCCATCTGCGCCACCACGGCGAGGTCGTGGGTGATATAAATGGCCGCGGTATTGAACTGAGTGACGATATCCCGGATCGTGACCAGCACTTCGATCTGGGTGGTGACATCGAGCGCCGTGGTCGGCTCGTCGAAGATGATCAAATCCGGACGGCACGCCAGCGCCATGGCGGTCATCGCCCGCTGCAACTGGCCGCCCGACACCTGGTGCGGATAGCGATAGCCGATGTTATCCGGATCGGGAAGCAGCAGCCGCTTGTACAGATCCTTGGCGTCGGCTTCCGCCGCGTTTCTTGAACTCTTACCGTGTTTCACCGGCAGTTCCGTAAACTGGTCGATCAGTTTATGCGCCGGATTGAACGAGGCCGCAGCGCTTTGCGCCACGTAGGCAATACGAGAACCGCGTAACTTTCGCCTCTCCTCTTCGCTCGCCGCCATCAAATCCATACCGTCGAAAACGATGGAGCCGCCGGAGATGCGACAGCCGGGCCGGGCGAATCCCATGGCCGCGAGCCCCGCGGTGGATTTACCGGCGCCCGATTCGCCTATGAGTCCCAGCACCTCGCCCCGGTGCAAAACGATGTCGATGCCCTTGATGATCGGCTGCCACGTTTCATCGGCCTGCCCCTCGATGCGCAGACCGCGCATTTCAAGCAGGATGTCGCCCTTGGAGCCGCCGCTGGTGTTATTTTTCATCGCGCAATCCGCTGGTTTTATGCAGGAACCAGTCGACGACGAAATTGACGCCGACGGTCAACAGCGCGATGGCGCCCGCTGGAAGCAGCGGCGTCACGTCGCCGTAGGTGATCAGAGTTGCGTTGTCGCGCACCATGCTGCCCCAATCTGCGGTGGGCGGCTGAATACCCAGGCCGAGAAAGCTGAGCGCCGCGATGGTAAGGAACACGAAACAGAAGCGAAGTCCGAACTCGGCCACCAGCGGCGGCATGATGTTGGGCAGAACCTCCCGAATCGTGATCCAGCCGATGCCTTCACCGCGGAGCCGGGCCGCTTCAACGAAATCCATCACCACTACGTTCAGACTCACGGCGCGCGCAAGCCGGAACACACGGGTGGAGTCCAGCACCGCGATGATCACGATCAGTGTGGGTATCGAGGTGCCGAAAATCGTGAGCAACAGCAGTGAAAAGATCAGCGCCGGGATCGCCATCAGGACATCGACGAGCCGGCTCAGCGCCTGGTCCACCCAGCCGGCGAGAGCTGCCGCGAGGATGCCTGCAACGCCACCGATCAAAAATGCAAGACAGGTGGTGACGAAGGCGATGCCGATGGTGTTTCGCGCGCCGTAAATAAGCCGGGTCAGCATATCGCGGCCGAGATTATCGGTGCCGAGAACGAACGGTCCTCCCCAGGGCTCGAACTCGGATCCGACGATTTCGGACTCGCCATAAGGCGTCAACACCGGCGCAAACAGCGCCACGAAGACATAGCCAACAATGACCAGCAGTCCGAACTTGGCGCTCAACGGCGCTTTTTTTAATTCGCGCCAGGCGACCGACAGCCCGCGCTGTCTGGGCGGCGGCGGCAGCGCATCCGCCGTCTGTTCCACGGTGGTGTCGACGGAATCGCTCATCTCGGGTGCAGCAGCCGAGGATTGGTGATGATAGACAAGATGTCCGCCGTCAAGTTGAGGAGCACGTAGGTGGCGGCGAAAATCAGACTGCAGGCCTGCACCACCGGGATGTCGCGCTTTTGCACCGAATCGACAATCAGCTGGCCGAGTCCCGGATAAACGAACACCACCTCCACCACCACCACGCCGACAATCAGGTAGGCGAGGTTAATGACGATGACGTTGACGATGGGCGCCCAGGCGTTGGGCAGCGCGTGATGCAAAATAATATGGGACCGGCTCATGCCCTTGAGATTAGCCATTTCGATATAGGGGCTCGCCAGCAGATTGATAATCGACGCCCGGGTCATGCGCATCATGTGGGCAACGACCACCAGGGTCAGGGTTGTTGCCGGAAGTATGACCCGGTAGACGCGATCCCAGAATTCCGTATCGGGACTGACGTTGGAAAGGCTGGGAAACCAGCCGAACTTCACTGAAAAAAACAGGATCAGAATGTAGGCAACGAAAAACTCGGGCGTCGATATGGACGTCAGCGTGACCACGTTGACCATGCGATCGTAGATCGTGTTTCGGTACAGCGCCGCCAGGATTCCCAGGGTAAGCGCCAGCGGCACCGAGATGGCGGCGGCCACCAGGGCAAGGAACAGCGTATTGCTCAAGCGCACGCCGATGAGTTCGGAAATTTCCCGCTGGTTGGCCAGCGAGACACCGAAATCACCCTGCGCGATTCCGGCCAGCCAGGAGAGGTAGCGGGTGTGAGGGGGCAGGTCGAGACCCAGCTCCTTGCGACAGGCGGCGACGGTCTCCTTCGTCGCCCCCTGTCCCTGGATTTCCTGACAGAGATCTCCCGGCAGCAGCTCGACGCCGAGGAATATGATGAGGGAAACCGCGAACAACACGAGGAGGCCCAGCCCCAGTCGCTGGGCCACCAGTGTAACGAGCTTCAGCACGGCCTCTTATACCTTTAATTCAAGGTACGACGCGGCCTTATTACACAAACCACCAGCGTTCCAGCGCCTTGAGACCGTCCATGGTCCAGTTGCCGGCAATCTTGCCGTGTCCGACCTTCTTGTTGAGCCCCTCGACGTAGTTGTTGAACAAGGGCACGACCACTCCACCCTGTTCGCTGCAGATGAGCTGCATTTCGCGGTACATCTCGCGGCGTTGGTCCTCGTTGAGCTCAGCCCGCGCGAGCACCAGCAGCTGGTTGAACTTTTCGTTCTTCCAGTGGCTGTCGTTCCACGGCGCACCCTCGGCATAAGCGGTGGAGAACATCCAGTCTTCGGTGGGACGGCCGCCCCAGTACACCGCGCACCAGGGCTTTTTCAGCCACACGTTTGACCAGTAGCCGTCGTTGGGCTCGCGCACCACGTTGATATCGATCCCGGCCTTTGCCGCGTGCTCCTTGTACAGTACCGCGGCGTCCACCGCGCCACCGAAGGCGGCGTCGGCCGCGCTCAGGTCCACCGTCAGCTTGCTCAGTCCCGCCTGCTTGAGGTGGAACTTCGCCTTGTCGGGATCCAGCTCGTGCTGCGGCAAATCCTTGGCCAGATACCGATTGGCGCGCCCGATGGGGTGATCGTTGCCGATATAGCCGTGGCCCCGCAGGATGGTCTGAAGCAGCGCCTTACGGTCGAGACCATATTTGAGCGCGAGACGCACGTGGTTGTTGTCGAAGGGCGCGACGTCGGTGAGCATGGCAAAGGTGTAGTGGGCGTTGCCGCTCGACTCTACGATCTCTATGTTCTTGTTTCGCTTTAACAGGTGCAGGGTTTTGATGTCCAGGCGATCCATGGCGTCAATTTCACCGGTGGTTAGCGCGTTGGTCCGCGCCGCCACGTCCGCGATGGTGATCATCTCAGCGGAATCGAAGTGCCCGCGGCCCTGTTTCCAGTAGTTGGGATTGCGCTTCATCTTGATGCTGACGCCGGGCTCATAGCTTTCCAGCACGAAGCCGCCGGTGCCGACACCGGATTTCCAATCCACCTTGCCATCTTTCGCCGGCATGACGACGATATGGTAGTCGCTCATGATGTAGGGAAAATCGGCGTTGCCTTCCTTTAGGCTGACCTCGACCATGTTTTTGCCATCGGCTTTTAAATCCACGATAGACTCGAGGATTGCCTTGGCCGCGGACTTCGAGTCCTCGCCGCGGTGGTGCTGCACCGAGGCGACGACGTCGCTGGCATCCATGGTCTTGCCGTTATGGAACTCGACGCCTTGGCGCAGCTTGAAGCGCCAGGTCTTGGCGTCCGGGGTCGCTTCCCAGCTCTCCGCAAGCTCCCCGATCAGCTCGTTGTCGGCGTTCACCTCGGTCAGGTTATTGCGAAGCCCGTAGCCCATGGTCTGGCTGTAGGCGTTCTCAAAAGTACCCGGGTCGAGACTGTCGGTGGTGGAGCCATGGCCGAGTCCGAGACGGAAGTGCCCGCCCTGCTTCGGCGTCGCGGCCAGAGCGGATCCGCTTATCAGGGCTCCGGGTACCGCGGCGGCGAGTCCGAGTGCGGACATCTGCTTGGCGAAGTCACGGCGGGAAATGCGGCCTTCGGCGAGGGCCCGCTCCAGGTGTTTTTGCTTAGGCATTATTCTCTCCTCCAGTTGGCGTGCCCGGTTGCGCCCCTCATGGGGCCATCAGGCTTTGTCGTTCTTTCGGGACAGGCGGGGAGCCGGACCCGAGGGATAGGTATTTGCCTATTCTGCCCTGAATTGCCCCGGATACGAAGCCCTTGCTTTAGACGTTGGATTCCCGGCAATTCTCCCCGTCGGGTCTGTAGGCGAAAAGTGCAGAAAATCAGAATCAAAGATCTTTTATCAGCCCTTTTTGCTCGATAATCCGACACTGGCGAGTCTGTAATATGAGTAGCCCCGAGGAATAGGGTCCCAGCGGCTGAATTCTTTAGACTCGGTCCAATGGGCCGATATCGACTTCGGAACTAGTGTGCCGTCCCACCAGTAAGTTGCGATATATCGGCGAGCTAGCGGGTCGCCGGGCAAGGCGCGCCGAGGAGGAATAGCCGTAGCTATTGCGACGAGGTGCAACGCCGACCAGCGGCTTGGGAGCCGTCGAGATATGTAAGTTACTGGTGGGACGGCACACTAGATGCTTCCCGAGTTCGCAACCAACCGTTTTTCAGGTTTCGCCAGCCATTGAGCACGACGTCGACCAAAACCGTCTCCGAATCTCAGGAACAGAAGCGGATCCGGGTGTGGGACCCGCTTGTCCGCGCCGTCCACTGGACACTGTTGCTTGCCTTCTTCGTCGCCTACTTCACCGAGGACGACTTCCTGACCCTGCATGTATGGGCCGGCTATACGGTGGGCGCGCTGGTGGTGATGCGGGTGCTCTGGGGTTTCGTCGGTCCGCGGCACGCGCGCTTCAGTGACTTTCTCTACGGCCCGCGGGAGGTCTGGCGCTACCTCGTCGACCTGATCGCGTTTCGCGCCAGGCGCTATCTTGGCCACAGCCCCGCCGGCGGCGCGATGGTCCTCGCGCTCCTCCTGGGGCTGGCGGCCACCGTGTGGAGCGGACTCGAGCTTTATGCCGTAGAAGAGAACGCGGGACCGCTCGCCGGCCTGTCCGCAGACGCCTTGCCGCTGAACGTCCTCGCAAACGAAAGCAAGCGGGAGCGGGAAGGAGAGCGCGAGCAAGCGGAAGGGCGCGAGGATGCGCAAAGCCAGGGCGGAGAGTTCTGGGAGGCGATCCACGAGATGCTCGCAAATCTCATGCTCGCTCTCATTGTGCTGCACATCGCAGGGGTGCTTTTTGCCAGCGTGGTGCACCGGGAAAATCTCGTTCGCTCGATGGTGACCGGCTACAAGCGCGTGGACTAGACTGCGTCGCAGGCCGTCCAACTTCCGCAACACACAAAAACTGGCCTGCGAGCACGGCAATGCTGTCTAACGTTACGTCCTGCGGGCTCCGATTCAATAGAAGAGAAACCCACGGTGCTTGCTTATTTTACCGAAGCGATCCGCACGCTTTGATTCAAATCAATGCCTTATGCACCCCAAAATGGCTTGATTGCCCAATGCAGCGCAGCGCGGCAATCCTTCCCGGGGGTATAACCATGAGCGCGCGCCGCGCCTGGCATGAGGTTTTACGTGCGCTCGCGGTCGCCGCCATCGCGCTGATGTGGACTATGCCGGTCGCGGGACAATCCGCTTTGGACGACCGGGCGCGGGCCATGTTTCCGGACGCCGACCACGTTGGCGCCTTCACCGGCACTCCGCCGACCGCCGAGGTCGGGCGCGAAGGCCAGCTGCTTGGCTACGTGTTGCTGACCGATCAGGTGGCGCCTATCCCGGCTTATTCGGGGAAACCCATCAGCGTGCTGGTCGGCATCGACACCGCGGGCGTGATCCGTGGGGCCGAAATTATCGCTCACGAGGAGCCCATCCTGGTCATCGGCGTCACCGACGACGCGCTTGCGCGCTTCACCGCCCAGTACACAGGCCGCAGCGTTGATGACACGTTCAAGATTGGCGGACGGGAGCGTCCCGGAACGGTCAGACTCGACGGCATCAGCGGCGCGACTATAACGATGATGGTGCTGAATGCATCGATCTTGCGCTCGGTGAAGGCCGTGGCCGAAGCGCGCGGCCTGCCGCTCGCGCCCGGCGCGGAAGCTCAAATCTCCGCCGCCACGGAGCGGATGGCTGCGGCGCAGCCGACCAATACGGCGCAGCCCGACGCGGCGACGTTCGAACCCATCTGGAAAGAGGTCTGGGCCGAACGCACGCTGCGAGTATGGATTCTCGGCGCGGGACTTTTGCTGCTGACCGTGATCCTTTTCCTGCAGGACTGGCTCACGCGCTACCGGCGCCTGATCAGCACACTTCGCATCGCCTTCCTGGTCTATACACTGCTGTTTATCGGCGTTTATGCTCTCGCCCAGCTCTCCGTCGTCAACGTGCTGACTTTCGTGCACTCGGCGGTGCGCGATTTCCGTTGGGAAACGTTTCTTATCGAGCCGCTGATCTTCGTGCTCTGGTCATTTGTCGCGGTGTCTCTGCTGCTTTGGGGACGCGGCGTCTACTGCGGCTGGCTTTGCCCTTACGGAGCGCTGCAGGAGCTGGTCAACAAGGCCGCGCAGAAACTGCGCGTGCCGCAGCTTAATCTGCCGTCGCTGGTGCACGAGCGCCTGGTCGCGATCAAATACGTCATCCTGGTCGCGCTGTTCGGCCTGTCGATGCAGTCGCTGCCCGATGCGGTGCGTTACGCCGAGGTGGAGCCTTTCAAGACCGTGTTCGCCCTTCGCCTGGACCGAACATGGCCGTTCGTTGCCTATGCCCTCGGGCTGGTCGCCATCTCGGCGTTTAACGGCAAGTTCTTCTGTAAGTACCTGTGTCCGCTGGGCGCGGCGCTGACCATTCCGAGCCACTTTCGCATCTTCGATTGGCTGCGCCGGCGCAAAGAGTGCGGGCGTCCCTGTCAGACCTGCGCCACTGAGTGCCCCTCTCAGGCGATCCGCCCGACTGGCGAGATCGACGCCAACGAGTGCCACTACTGCCTCGACTGCCAGGTCACATTCTGGGATCCGTACAAGTGCCCGCCGCTGGTGGAGCATCGCAAGCGCGCCGAAAAGCACGGTCGCACGCTGGATCGGCTGCCGCTGCGCTGATCCGGAGCGCGCGCGGCTTGACCGGGGTCAATTACACCCAGCACGGCGTGCTTTACCGTACAGGGCGATCCAGCTTCCAACCCGAGATACAGGAGATCAGGCCATGATCCTTTCCGCTCGTCTGAAGTCCACCGCAATGATCCGCGTCGCGGCGCTGTTGCTGGCGCTGCCGGCCGCCGCCATCGCACAGGAGACCTCAGACCATCCGCAGACGACGCCTGGGGAGAAGGCCTACATGGGCGCTCCGACCCCGGGCAAGGAGGTCGAGCAGGTGATCACCCCCGGGGCGCCGAATCTGACGCGGCCGGAGTTCGAACGCGCGCAGCAGATCTACTTCGAGCGTTGCGCCGGCTGTCACGGCGTGCTGCGCAAGGGCGCCACCGGCAAGCCGCTGACCCCGGATATCACGCAACAGCGCGGCAGCGATTATCTGAAGGTGTTCATCAACTTCGGCTCGCCAGCGGGCATGCCGAACTGGGGCTCGTCCGGAGAAATGACCCCCGAAGACGTGGACATCATGGCCCGCTACCTGCAGCACGATCCGCCGAAGCCGCCGGAGTTCGGTATGGCCGACATGCGCGCGACCTGGAAGGTGCTGGTGCCGCCGGAACAGCGCCCGAAGAAGAAGATGAACGCCTATGACATCGAGAACATCTTCTCGCTCACGCTTCGCGACTCCGGTGAGGTGGCGCTCATCGACGGTGCCAGCAAGAAAATTATCAATATCGTCAGGACCGGCTACGCCGTGCACATATCGCGCACGTCGGCGTCGGGCCGTTACATCTACGTGATCGGGCGCGATGCGCAGATAAATCTTATCGATCTGTGGATGGAGAAACCCGACAACGTTGCCGTGATTAAAATAGGTCTCGAGGCGCGCTCGGTGGAGACATCGAAGTACAAGGGCTATGAGGATAAGTACGCCATAGCCGGAGCGTACTGGCCGCCGCAATACGTGATCATGAAGGGCGACACGCTGGAGCCGATAAAGATCGTGTCCACCCGAGGAATGACGGTCGACACACAGGAGTATCACCCGGAGCCCCGCGTCGCCGCGATCGTCGCTTCCCATGAGCATCCCGACTTCATCGTCAACGTCAAGGAGACGGGCAAAATCCTGCTGATCAACTATGAGGACATTGACAACCTCAGCGTCACCACCATCGGCGCCGCGCGGTTCCTGCACGACGGCGGCTGGGATCGCACCAAGCGTTACTTCCTCACCGCGGCCAACCAGTCGGACAAGATTGCCATCGTCGACTCGAAGGAACGCAGGCTTACGGCGCTGGTGGACGTGGACAAGATCCCGCACCCGGGGCGCGGCGCGAACCTCATCGATCCAGAGCACGGACCGGTGTGGGTCACGAGCGCGCTCGGCAACGAGAAGGTGACCTTCATCGGCACCGATCCCAAAGGTCACAAGGACAAGGCGTGGAAGGTGGTGCGCGTGCTTAAGGGACAGGGCGGCGGATCGCTGTTTGTGAAGTCGCACCCGAAGTCGAAGAACCTTTGGGTGGACACGCCGCTCAACCCGGACCCGAAGATCAGCCAGTCGATTGCGGTTTTCGACGTCAACAATCTGGACAAGGGATTCGAAGTGCTGCCCATCGCAGACTGGGCAGATCTCGGCGAAGGACCGAAGCGCATCGTTCAGCCGGAGTACAACAAAGCCGGCGACGAGGTCTGGTTCTCGGTCTGGAGCGGTAAAGATCAGCAGTCCGCGGTCGTCGTCGTCGATGATAAAACCCGGAAGCTGAAAGCCGTGATCAAAGACAAGCGGCTGATCACGCCGACCGGCAAGTTCAACATCTACAACACCGTGCACGACGTCTACTGAGTTCAAGCACGCTTGCCCGTGCCGGCGCAAACGCGTCGACACGGGCGCTTGCCAAAAGGAGGTAGACAGCATGGACAGTGTGGGTCGCGTGTATCTGGTCGGGGCTGGCCCCGGCGATCCCGATCTGTTGACGGTGAAAGCGCTGCGACTCCTGAGCGAGGCCGACGTGGTTGTCTACGACCGGCTGGTGTCGGAAGAGATCCTGGCCCTGGTACCCGACGGCGTCTCGCGCATTTTCGTCGGCAAGGCTGCCGGCAATCACGTTTTGCCTCAGGACGAGATCAACCACATCATTGTTAAGCTCGCACTCGGCGGCCATGTCGTTGTGCGGCTTAAAGGCGGTGATCCTTTCATCTTCGGCCGCGGCGGCGAGGAGGCGCTGCACCTCGCCGAACACGGTATCGAGTTCGAGGTGGTGCCCGGGATCACGGCCGCGGTGGCCTGCGCGGCTTATGCCGGAATTCCGGTCACGCATCGCGGGCTGGCGAGCGGCGTGCAGCTGGTCGCAGGGCACTGCCGCGGCAAGACCCCGCTGGAGCTCGACTGGCGTGCGCTCGCCCATCGCGAGCTGACGCTGATCTTCTATATGGGCCTTGCGAATCTCAGCGAAATCCGCGCCGGCCTGATGGGCGCCGGACGCCCCGGCGCTACGCCGGTCGCGGTGGTCGCAGACGGCACGAAACCCAGCCAGCGCCGTCTGATCACGACCTTGGACCGAGCTCCCGAGGACGTCGCCGCCTGCGGAATCGCCCCGCCCGCCGTGGTGATCATTGGCGACGTCGTTATGCTGTCGGCGAAGCTCGACTGGTTCGTGCCCAACGCCGAGATCGCCGCGCCGATTGCGCGCTATGGGCATGGTTGAACGAGTACGGGAGGCCTTTTTACTCGCTCCGCGCGCGGACCTGCCCGTTTGGTTTGAGCGGCCTATCTGTTGGCCCAAACTGCGGCGTGCTGCGGCGTTGGCCCTGCTTGCGTTTAGCGCCGCGTCAGTCGCCAGCGACCTTCCAAAGGAGCGCCAGGACGCGCTCGTTCACCTGCTTCGTCACGACTGCGGCTCCTGCCACGGCATGACCCTGCGCGGCGGGCTCGGACCACCGCTGACCCCGGCGGCACTCGATGGCAAAGCGCAAGCCGCGCTCGAGGCGACGATTCTTTACGGGCGAGCGGGCACGCCAATGCCCCCGTGGCAAAACATGCTCAGCGAGGCTGAGGTCCGCTGGCTTGTCGAGGCTCTGAAATCCGGGAGCTTGCAATGACGCCGCCCAGGACGGCGAAACCGACGAAGCGGCGCCCGCGCCGCATCGCGGTGCTCGCCACCGCGCTGGCGGCGACGCTGCTGCTCGGCTTCGGCGAGCCGCGCGGCACCGGCGATCTCGGGCTTATCGTCGAGCGCGCGACCGGCCGTGTGCAGGTGGTCGATACCACCGCACGCACGAGCCTGGGCACGGTGGAGGGTTTGGGCGATCTTTCCCACGCGTCCATCGTCTACTCGCGCGATCAGCGATACGGGTACGTGTTCGGTCGTGACGGCGGGCTGACCAAAGTCGATTTGCTCAAGGGAAGCATCGTGCGGCGGGTGATCCAGGCGGGAAACAGCATCGGCGGCGCCATCTCCACTGACGGCACGCTAATTGCCGTGTCGAACTACGAGCCGGGGGGCGTGCGCGTGTTTGACGCGGCGACGCTGGAACCGGTGGCCGAAATCCCGGCCACCTATGGCAGCGACGGCAAACGCTCGAAGGTCGTGGGCCTTACCGACGCGCCGGGCCAGCGCTTCGTCTTCAGCCTCTACGACGCCGGCGAAATCTGGGTTGCGGACTTGAGCGATCCAGAGAACCCCGAGGTGCAGCGATTTCGCGATGTCGGCCTCCAGCCCTACGACGCGCTTGTGACCGACGACGGCCGCTACTACGTCGCCGGACTGTTCGGCGAGGACGGGCTCGCCCTGCTGGACCTGTGGCACCCCGAGCGCGGCGTCAAGCGTATCCTCGACGGCTATGGCCGCGGCGAGCGCCCGCTGCCCGTGTACAAGATGCCGCATCTGGAGGGCTGGGCCATGGCCGGCGACCGCGCCTTCTTGCCGGCGGTTGGACGTCACGAGGTGCTGGTGGTCAGCCGCGAGGACTGGACCGAGGTGGGCCGCGTTGCCGTGCACGGCCAGCCGGTGTTCGTGATGGCGCGGCCTGACGGGCGCCACGTCTGGGTCAACTTCGCCCATCCCGACAACGACACGCTGCAGGTCATCGATACCGAAACACTGAAGATTGTGCGCACGCTCAAGCCCGGAAAGGCCGTGCTGCACATGGAATTTACCCGCGCGGCGAAAACGTCTGGGTCTCGGTGCGCGACGAAGACCGCGTGGAGATTTACGATACGCGCACATTCAGCAGGCTGGAGACGCTCAATGCCGACAAGCCCAGTGGCATCTTTTTCACCGCCCGCGCCCACCGCATCGGACTGTAAGGACCGCGTGGAGCCGGCAGCGGAGCGCGCCGACGCGCTGTGCGCGCTGGAGCGTCATTTGCTCGACGACTTCCAGCGAAATTTTCCGCTGACGCCGGCGCCGTTCGCTGAGATCGGCGCGCGTCTGGGTGTGGACGAGTCCAAGGTCATCGAAACTCTCGCGGGTCTCCAGACCCGCGGCTACGTCAGCCGCGTAGGACCGGTGTTTGCGCCGCGTCGCGCGGGCTACAGCCTGCTCGCCGCTCTCGCGGTTCCGGCCGCTCGCGTCGACCAGGTGGCAGCGCTGGTTAACGAGTACCCTGAGGTCAACCACAACTATGAGCGCGAGCACAGCTTTAACCTCTGGTTTGTGGTCACCGGCGACAACGAGGAGCGGGTGGCACGCACCCTGGACGAGATCGAGGGACGCACCGGCCTGGAGTCGCTGCGTCTGCCCCTCGAGCATGCTTACCATATCGATCTAGGATTTCCGCTGTGGCCATGAATCACCCAAACCAGGTACTGATCGGCGCGGTGCAGGAGGGATTGCCGCTTACGCCGCGCCCGTACCTGGAGATCGGCCAGCGCATTGGCATGAGCGAAGCCGAGACAATTCGTTTAATCGACGATCATCTGCGCGACGGCGTGATCAAGCGCATCGGCGTCATCGTGCGCCATCACGAGCTCGGCTTCTGCGAAAACGCCATGGTCGTCTGGGACGTGCCGGACGCGCGAGTCGACCAGGTTGGCGAGTGGCTCGGCGACCAGCCGGGCGTGACGCTTTGCTACCGCCGGCCCCGCCGCCCGCCGCACTGGCCGTACAACCTTTTCTGCATGATCCACGGCCGCAGCCGCGATGCCGTGAGCGATCGCATTCACGCGCTGAAGCAGGCGCCTGCGCTCGCGGGAATCCCCCACGCGGTGCTGTTCAGCAGGCGCCGCTTCAAACAGCGCGGCGCACGCTACGCCTTCGATGACGCGGAAGGGGGGAACTCCGATGCTTGACGCCACCGATCGAGCACTGGTCAATCTGCTGCAGGACGGCATCGCCGTCTGCGAGCGCCCCTTTGCCGACGCCGGCGCAGAGATCGGGCTCGACGAAGAGGAGGTCATTGCCCGCGTCCGCGCAATGCTAGACTGCGGCGTGCTGACGCGCTTCGGCCCTATGTTCGACGCCGAGCGCCTCGGCGGCGCGTTCACCCTGTGCGCGATGCGCGTGCCGCGCGAGCGCTTTGAAGAGATCACCCACATCGTTAATGCGTTCGACGAGGTCGCGCACAACTACGAGCGCGAACACGAGCTCAACA
>JAOTTL010000143.1:0-9586 GCA_029864385.1 Betaproteobacteria bacterium
TGCGGATCACGCAACGGTCCGGCGCTTTCAGCCCGGCCCGGTAAGTGCCGTGATTTTGCACGCCCGTGTCAGGGTCCTTGGTAATGACGTTGGTCGCGGTCAGCGTGGGCGCACTGTCGTAGCCCGGGGTCGAGATCGGAATCGGCAGGGAATCGAGCCCGTTGCCCTCCCCCTTCAGCGCCTCGCCAACGATGACAACCTCTTGGCAAGGGGCGCTTTCAACGATTCGGGGCGGCAGCGGGTTGGCGATCGCATGATCCCATTTGTGCTGCACCTCTTCGGCCGGTGTGCGCATGCCGATGCAATAGATCTCGCGATTGCCGGCGAAAGCGCCGACCACGACCGGGAAACGGTATTGGCGTCCGCGGCCGTCCACGACGTTGGTGAAAAGAAACGCCTTGCGTTCGTGCTCCTCGACACCACCCACGTACTGCCAGCGGACGAGCGGATGCAGCTCGGCGTCCTTGTCGATCGGCCGCTCGATGGTCAAGAGCAGCCCTCGCTTCTTCAGCTCTTCGAGGTGCTCGTGCAGGTCGGGATAGCCTCGCCTCGCATCCCGCGGAGGACTTGCTTCCATTTTTTCGGTTCGCGCCGACGTTTCAGGCTTGTTATTCACCATTTACCATTCATCATTCATCCGGGTCGGCTGATCGTAGCTCATCGATTAGCGCCCGGCAATCGCACGAAAACCGATCGCCCTCGGCGGAGAATGGTCCACGGGCAGACATCGTGCATAGTGCAAGCCTGCGCTGTTGCGGTAGATTGACGCTTCCGGCGACGCGCCTGCCCGGTGTTGCGCTCCGTGGTTGCAGCGAGATGGCCGGCTCGATCGGCGTACTACAGGAATATAGAGGAGACAGGCATGAGCCATAAAACCAGAAAGCGAGCCAGAACGGTCTCGAGCATCTTTCTGCAGGGGTTAGCCATTACGTTGCCCATCACGTTGACGCTGGCGATGCTTTACTGGCTTGCCGCCACGGCGGAGAATTTCCTGGGTGGCCTTATTCAATCCGTGTTCCCGTACGGGAATTACTGGACGGGGATGGGAATCTTGCTGGCCATTGTGCTCATCTTCATCGCGGGGATCCTGATGAACGTCTGGATCACGCGGCGGCTCTTGGCCCGCATCGATGCGTTGCTCGACCGGATTCCTTTGGTCAAAAGCATCTACGGAAGCATCCGCGATATCGCCGGTTTCCTCTCCAAGAAGGATTCTGAAAAGGGCTTCCAGCAGGTCGTCGCGGTGTCGCTCACGGACCAGATCCGGCTGGTCGGGTTCGTGACGGTCACGGATGTCAGCGGCGCGTCCTTAAAGTCCGGAGCGTCCGATTCGCTCGTCGGAGTCTATCTCCCGATGAGCTACCAGATTGGCGGCTACACAATCTATCTGCCCAGGTCGCGGATCGAGCCGCTCGACATGACGATCGAGGACGCCCTGCGGTTCACGCTGACGGCCGGCATGTCCGGCAAGAGATCCCGCGCTTCCTAACAGGTCGCCGCGCGGGCAGCCGGCTCTCGCCTCCCCGACGGGACAGCCTCTGGGCGCCGCTCGCCCCAGCGCACCTCGGTTTAATCGAGGCGTCGGAGCTTGCCGTCCCAGTCCGCCGCGAATTCGGCGCGTGTCGTATCTGCGATACAGCCGCTTTTTAACCACTCTTCCGTAAACCGGTGCACCACATGCCGGCCGCGCTCGTACTGCACGAAGTGAGATGCGCCCTCAATCTTCACGAACACTTTGTGCACCGATGCCAGGCCGCCCCATGCGTCGCGCCGCTTTTCGTAGTTGTCGTGCTCGCCCAGCATGACAAGCGTCGGCGCGCTGAGACGCGCCGCGTTGGCGCGCCAACCGTAATTCATCCGGTTAGGCGCTCGCATGACGCCCACACCGTCGGGACCCCACTGCTCGCCCAGTCCATCCTCGACCATCAGCGCACGCCACATGACCTCGCGTATCTCCGGATGCTCGACCTGGCCGGCTGTGCGCACATGGTCCTGCCAGCGCTGATTCATGAGCATGTCATGACTTTGCAAGATCACCGGCGCGCCCGGCTCCGGCATCGGGTCGGGGGGTGTGTCCGACGGGAAGAACGGGCTAGGAGCGAGCAGCACGAGCTTGTCCACTTTCTCCGGATGCATAGCGGCAAATCCGCCCGCCCGTGGCGTCCCGGTGGACCAGCCGACGAGGCTGATCCTGTCCACTTGCCGCAGGGCCATGACAAATCCCACGACGCTCTCTATTTCATCCCACTCCGTGCGGCTGGAAATGAGCTTGTATGGATAGCGCGGCGCACACGCATCGTTCAGAACCCTGGGAATGAGCTGCGCTTGATATGCCGGGTCGACGTTGCAGGGATCGTCCATCATCGGCTTCGGCGAACCACCGTAGCCAGTGTGGGTCATCGCAAAGAGGTCGAAACCGGCGCGCGCGAGCTGGCCCATCCAGCTGTAGTCCCGGTAGTCGAGGTCGTAGGCCACCACCGATGGCGAATAGCCGCCGTGGATAAAGAGGACGATCGGCGCACTGGCTGCCCGCTTTCGATCGAGAGTGCTAGCGAGGACTTTTTCTCGCAAATGCAGACCCACGGCCCGTCCGCGATTCGCCGGCACCGTGGAAACATGGGGCACGAAACGGTCCATCGTGAGCAATTTCTGCCCGTCCGCCAGCGACGTGACGCACGTGAGCGCCGGCGTTGTCGTTATGCTCTCAATGGCATCCATGGCACCTACTCACCCCGCAGCGGATACGTTCGAGGCTCGTCGCTCAACCGCCCCGTCGTCACGTTCTGCCTTTCGGTTTCCTGCGAGCATGCGGGCGGCTTCTGGATTTCGCCGGGCGCGACATTGGCAAGTCGAGCCGCATCATGCCCAGGGCGTTCTCATAGTAGAGCTTGCGGGCGTCCGCCTGCTTCAGCTTCAGCGACCCGATCGCGCGGATGGTCTCGCGAATGAACATGGGGCCACCCTCCGGATCGAAGGGGCAATCGGTACCGAACAGCACCCGTTTCGCGCCGAAGAAATCCAGTCCGCAACGTATCGCCGAAGCCGATCCGTTCACAGACGTGTCGGCATAGAACATCCGAAAATAGTCGATCGGGCGCTTTGACATGCGCTTCAGGAGGCCACCATAGTCCTCATCGGAGGTGCGCGCCCCCATCTGATCCATTCCCGGCCCGAGCCGTCCCTCGAAAAACGGCGCCATCGCGCCACAGTGATGGGTAATGACCTTCATCCGCGGCAGCCGGTCGAGCATTCCGGAGAAAACGATGCGGGCCATGCACGCGCTGGTCTCGTAGGGCCAGCCGAACAGCCACCAGATCTCGT
The DNA here is from genome assembly GCA_029864385.1 of Betaproteobacteria bacterium. GTDB lineage: Bacteria > Pseudomonadota > Gammaproteobacteria > Burkholderiales > SG8-41 > SG8-41. The sequence continues at coordinate 3,322 of JAOTTL010000143.1, forward strand.
ACTTAGACTTGCTCTCGGTGACGTAATCGGCGAACTTTGAAGTGCGCGTCGGGTGGAGCCAGATCGGCAAATCGTACTGCATCACGCAACGCTCGAACACCGGGAAGAACTCCGGCTCATCGAGCGGCCTGCCGTTGACATGCGTGAAGACCTGGACGCCTTTTGCCCCCAGCGTGCCGATCGCGCGGTCCATCTCCTCCAGCGCCGCTGGCACGTTGTTCATGGGCAGGGACGCGACGAATGCCGGAAACTGCTCCGGGTACGCGGCAACGATCTCGGCCATGCCGTCATTGGCGAGGCGCGCAAGCATTGGTGAGTCTTCGGGCCCGGCAAGAAATTCGATCGCCGGTAACGACAGCGTCAGGACCTGCTTGTAGCCCCTGAAGCGCCGCATCATGCGCAGCCGGGCATCGAGGTCCCAGAGCACCGGGATATCCAGCCAGCGTTTCAACACCGATGCCAGGCCGGGGTTGCCTTCGGCCTGCGCCTTCACGCGCTCGAAGAACGGCCTCGGGAAAATGTGCGGGAAAATGTCCAGCTTCAGATTGTCATGCATCTTCGTTCACCGTTAACTGTTCTGTGGTCAACGCTGGCTGCTCACCGTTTAACGTGGCCCCGCTTCGGGCGAGCGATACCTGCCATCACCGCGAGCACCTCGTGAACGGAGGCCGTGTCCGCTTGGGCATAACCCTGCGCCATCGCCGCGCTGTAAAGCGGCGCGCACGCCGTAAAAAGCGGCGTCGGACAATCCACCGACTTGGCCATGTCGCCGATGACTTGCATGTCCTTCTGCCACACCTCGACCTTCATCGTTGGCGGCCGGTAGCGGCGGCGCGCCATCATCGCTCCGCGCAGCCGGTAGACGCCGGTGCCGACGATCGGGCTGGGACCGAACAGCTCGAGGAGCTGACGGGGGTCGAGGCCCATCTTGCGCCCGAAGGCGAGCGACTCGGCCGTAGCTACGTTCAGGATCGCCACCAGGTGATTCACCGCGAACTTCATCTTGCTGCCATTTCCAAACGCGCCACAATAAGGAACCTTATCGGTGAAAACCTGGAGCACGGGCCGCACGCGATCAAAAGCAGCTTTTGGCCCGCTTCCGAAGATCGTCCAGGCCCGCTCCTTAAGCCGCACCGCCGTGCCGCTGATGGGGCAATCGAGTGCTGAGATACGCGCGGCCTGCAACCGCCGCCGCGCCTGTTCCTTGTCGGCGAGCGGAAGCGTACTGGTCTCGATCACGACAGGTCTCGCGCGACGCCGCGGCCGCCCGGCCATCGCCAGCTGTCCGATCACGTCTTCGAGCGCCTCGACCGTCGCAAGCGACGTAATCACGATGTCGGCGCTTCTCGCCACCGCCGCGCCGGACGCCAGCGGACGTCCGCCAGCCTTGCCCAGCCGCCTGCGCGCAGCCGGGACGATATCGTGGCCGACGACCTTATACCCTTTTTCGAGCAGGGCCTCGGCCATGGCACCGCCCATGATGCCCAGGCCGATCACTCCAATGACTGGTGGATTCATAACCAAAGAAAAGAAAGATGAGCTCCCGGAAGTGTAAAGCACCCCGGGACCACGTAGTGCGGAGAAAACGAACTAGCGCTGCACTTAGCCTTACTTGACTTCAACGTCGAGCGCTGCCGCTGGAACTGCAATCCGAGTCCGGGAGCGCCGGTGCCGCTACGCGTTTTCGCGCCGCCAGCCAGCCGTCCTGCGGTACGCTCAGGCCGCTCTGGGTTCGTCCAGTGATTTCACGAGGGCCCTGAACATGTCCGTCTCGGTGATGATGCCGATCAGTTGCTTGCCGCCGTCCAGGACCGGCAGCCCACCGATGCGCTTCTCGACCATCAGGGTCGCCGCCTCTGCGACTGACATCTCCGACGTCACTGTCACGACGCCCCGATGCATGATGTCTCCGACTTCGACCGCCGATTGCAGGTAATGTGTCGCTGCGAGCAGAAGATCGCGCTCGGCGGCCATCCCGACCAGTTTGCCGTCCGCATCCACGACCGGCAAGTGGTGCAATGCGTTTTCCTGCATGACTTTCAGGGCAGCCTTGTAATCCGCGTCCGACCGGACGGTCACTGCGGGCGTGCTCATATGGTTCCGTATCAACACGAGGGCACTCCTTGTCGTTTTCAGGTTAGCGTAGTGCCAACATTCGCTCCGCTTCTTGACCTAAATCAAACCTGGCGCTGCCCTTGATGCCGCTCACCGCTTTTTGCACGAGGAAATGACGGTATTGGCGAATGCCGTCGTTGATGCATTACCCCCGAGGTCGGGTGTGACCGTTCCCGCGGCAATGGCCGCCCTGACACCCCGCTCCATCAACGCTGCCGTGTCTTTGCACGCCCGGTTCCGGCTCCTCTGATAGACCCAGCGCAGCAGCAGCGCCGTGGAGAGTATCAACGCGGCGGGATTGGCTCTTTCTTTGCCGGCAATGTCCGGCGCAGTTCCGTGCACGGCTTGTGCCATGGCATGGTCACGCCCGGCGTTCAACGACGGCGCCAGACCGACGCCCCCCGCCAGGCCCGATGCCTGATCCGAAAGGATGTCGCCAAACAGATTGGTCGTGGCGACCAGACGGTAGCGGCCGGGGTCGCGAGGAAACGACGAGCTGAACGTGTCGATTCTGACCAGCTCGAGCGAAACCTTCCTGAAGCGGCCACGCAAGGCCTCGAAGGCACCGATGAACAATCCCTCCGTCTGGGGCAGAGCGGTACGCTTGTGGATCACCGCGAGGCGGCGCTCGCCCGTTGCTTGCGCATACTCGAATGCGAAGTGCGCGAATCTACGGCACGCCTCCCCGGTTATGACGCGGAGCGCAAGCGCCACGTCGTCGCGCGGCTTGAATTCCCCGTATCCCCAGGCAAGGTTACGATCGGGGTAGAAACCTTCCGTGTTCTCTCGCAACACCGTGATCCGGAGATCCTCGATCAGCGGATCGAGTTGCGGCCAGGCCTCGACGGGCCGGACGTTCGCAAACAACTTGAAATGCCTGCGGATGAAGCCGTTGGGGTGCCCCCGATAGGGGTCGTCCTTCGGGTATTCCCCGGCATAGGTCGGGCCGACGATCCAGCCGTCGCAGTTCCGCATTGCCGCCAGCGTCGCGTCGGGCAATGTCGTCTTGTAGCGCTTGTACGGAACCCAGCCGATCAGGGCAGGCTTGAGCACAATCGAAAGCCGGGCTGCTGCCGCCGCCGCCCGTAGTACCTTGGTGGTCGCCGCGGTAATCTCGGGCCCGATGCCGTCACCAGCGAGTACCGCTATCTTGATCTCTTTACCTCGTGCCATCCGAGTACCGAGGCAGGAAAAGCGGAAAGCTGTGCCAGCTTATTCTGTCAGACACAGACCGTGCTCGGGTCGGAAAGTGAGAAACACTTTCTGCGCAGGAGCGAGGCGCTCGAAGTGGTCGATCTGGATGCCCACCTCGTGCATCCCCACCTTCACCTGACAGTCGAGGAAGTTGCCGAGGTAAACCGTGTCGATCACCTCCGCTTCCATCAGATTGACGCTGGAATCGCCTTCCGGCCGCTGTAGATGCAGCGAGATATCTTCGGGGCGCAGGCTGAGGATGATTCTCTGGCCGCGCGACGCACCCTTGCCTCCTTCGGCCTTCAGATGAAGGGGGGCAAGGCCATCGCCCATAGGAATTTCCATCTCGGAGACGTCGCCGTTGCGGCTGAGAAACTTGCCTTCCAGCAGGTTGGCAACGCCGATAAAGTTCGCCACGAAGGCATTGACCGGCCGCGCGTAGATCGTTACGGGGTCTCCCACCTGCTGGATGACCCCTTTGTCCATCACGACCACCCGGTCGCTCATCACGAGCGCCTCGGATTGATCGTGAGTCACGTAAATCGACGTGATGCCGACCTCGCGCTGAAGCCGGACGAGCTCGATGCGCATCTGCTCGCGGAGCTTGGCGTCCAGGTTGGACAGCGGCTCGTCGAACAGAATCACCTTGGGCTCGTAGACAATGGCCCGCGCCAGCGCGACGCGTTGCCGCTGACCGCCGGAGAGCTTGGTGGCGTAGCGATCGCCAAGGTGGCCCAGCCCCACGAGCTCCAGGGCCTTGTTCGTCCGCGCCCTCAACTCCGCCGCCGCCACGCGGCGGACGCGCAGGCCGTAGGCCACGTTGTCAAAAACGGTCATGTGAGGCCACACGGCGTAGCTCTGAAAGACCATCCCGATGTTGCGCGCCTCCGGATCGAGATGGATCCCGCGCTCCGGCGCCGTCAGGATTTGCCCGTCGATACGGATCTCGCCCGCATCCGGGCGCTCCAGGCCCGCGATGCAGCGCAGCGTCGTGGTCTTGCCGCAACCCGACGGACCGAGCAGAGTCACGAACTCGCCCCGCGCGACCGCAAGGTTCACGTCCCGCACGGCCAGCTCGGCGCCGAAGCGCTTGTTCAGCCGAACGAGCTCGACGAAGGTGTTGTCGTGCGCGCTCATGGCTGCACCGCCAGTGAGTGGTTCAGATCCAGATGCAGGAAAACGCGCTCGCCCGGGCGCAGGCGTTCACGCGGATGCGCCAGCACCTTCCACTCGAATTCGCCCCAGCGCACCCGGCAATCGACGCAATTGCCAAGGAATATGGATTCGAGCACTTCGCCCTCGAGGCGGGGCCCGCCGGGGTCTTTGCGCGAGGCTTTTACGTTCTCCGGCCGAACCGAAAGCACGGCGGACGCGCCCTCGCTAACGCCCTCGCCCAGGCAACAGGGCAACTGTACGCGCTCGTTGCCGTGGTTGACCTCGAAGTCGCCACGTCCGGGCCCTGTGACGCGGATCACGCGGCCCTCGAGAAGGTTTGCCACCCCGATGAAGTTGCTGACATAGCGATTGACGGGATGCGCGTAGATCTCGTGGGGACCGCCTTTCTGCTCGATGCGGCCTTTGCTCATCACGATGATCTCGTCACTCATGACCAGCGCCTCGGCCTGGTCGTGGGTCACGTACACGGATGTGATACCCACCTCGTTCTGGATGCGCTTCAACTCGATGCGCATCTGCTCGCGCAACTTGAGATCGAGGTTGGAAAGCGGCTCGTCGAAGAGCAGCAGCCGCGGGTTCGAGACGATCGCCCGCGCCAGCGCCGCGCGCTGCTGCTGGCCGCCCGAGAGCTGCGTCGCGAGCTTGCTGGCCATGTCGCTCAAGCCGACCAGCCGCAGGACATCCGCCACGCGGCTCTCGATCTCGGCGGGGTCAACCTTGCGGATCTCGAGCGGATAAGCAACGTTCTGTGTCACGGTCATGTGCGGCCAGATCGCATAGCTCTGGAAGACCATGCCGATATCGCGCTTCTCCGGCGGCAGAAAAAGCTTCCTGCTGAACGAGGTATAGGTGACATCGCCCACGCGGATCTCGCCGCCGTCGATGCCGTGCAGGCCGGCGATCGACATGAGCGTCGTGGTTTTGCCGCAACCCGAGGGCCCGAGCAGCGTCAGGAACTTGCCGCGCTCGACGCCGAATGAGATGTTATCCACGGCCCGGTCGGCTCCGAACCATTTGACGAGCCCGGTGACCTCGAGGTACGGCACGGTGGCGTTCGCGTTCTCCATTTTCTCGGCAGCGCTCCTTTCGGGGTCAGGCAGACAGCGCCTCGCGCCCGGCCACGCGCCGGAAGATGACAATGCATATGAGGAGCAGGACGGTCTGCGCGATCGAGAGCGCCGATGTCAGCGACTCGTTCTCGAAGTTCGCAAGGTAGTAGACGCCGACGGAGAGCGTCTCCGTTCCCGAAGTGTAGAGAATGATCGAGATCGACAACTCTCGCAGGAAAATGATGAACAGCAGCAGCCAACCCGCAAAGATCCCCGGCTTGAGCAGCGGAATGGTGATCCGGCGCAGCGTCGTGAACCACGACGCGCCCGCCATCCGCGAGCTCTGGTCGAGCTCCTCGGAGATCGCCAGCATCACCGAGGAAATATTGCGTTGTCCGTAGGGGAAGAAGCGCGTGATATAGCCCAGCAGCAGGATCCACAGGGTCGCGTAGATCGGTGTCTTGATGTAGGTCACCAGCACGCCCATCGCAAGCACGATTCCCGGAAAACCGATGGGAATGACGCACAGGAGATCGAGTATCCTCGACCCGAAGCCCTTGGTGCGATGAATCATGTAGGTCACCACGATCGACAGCACCATGGCAATGCTGGCGCCGGCAAAAGCCAGGATGAAGCTGTTGAAGATGCCGTTCGTCGCGGCCTGGATGCTGTCCGAACGCCAGAAAAACAGGGTCTTCTGGTAGTTCCACAAGGTCAGATCGCTGAGAATG
>JAOTTL010000216.1:0-5399 GCA_029864385.1 Betaproteobacteria bacterium
AGATCAACCGCTCCGGGGGGAATTCCGGGGCTTGCCATGGCCAGATGTACAACATGGGCACCGTCCTGCGGCATGGCTCGGACGAGCAGAAGCGCCAATATCTACCCAAGATCGCTAGCGGCGAACTGAGACTCCAGTCCATGGCGGTGACCGAGCCCACAGCGGGCACCGACACCACGAAGATCAGCACGGTCGCAGTGAGGAAGGGCGATCGCTACGTGGTGAACGGGCAGAAGGTCTGGACGTCGCGGGTCCAACACTCGGAGCTGATGATTCTGCTAGCCCGCACGACGCCGCTCCCGGACGTGAAGAAGAAATCCGACGGCATGTCGACTTTCATCGTGGATCTGCGCGAGGCGGCGAAGCGCGGCATGACGGTCAAGCCGATTCGCAACATGGTCAATCACGAGACCAACCAGCTTTTCTTCGACAACCTCGAGGTCCCGGTGGCCAATCTCATCGGCGAGGAAGGAAAGGGTTTCCGCTACATTCTCGACGGTCTCAACGCCGAGCGGATCCTGATCGCGGCAGAGTGCATTGGAGATGGCTACTGGTTCATTGACCACGCCACGCGCTACGCAAAAGAGCGTGTCGTTTTCGACCGGCCGATCGGGCGCAACCAGGGGATCCAGTTCCCGATCGCGCGTGCCTACGCGAATGTGCAGGCCGCGGACCTGATGCGCTACCGGGCAGCGGCGCTGTTCGACGCCGCCCAACCGTGCGGTGCAGAGGCGAACATGGCAAAGCTCCTGGGGGCGGACGCCTCGTGGGAGGCCGCCAACGTGTGCCTGCAGACGCACGGCGGCTACGGTTTCGCGGCGGAGTACGACGTCGAGCGCAAGTTCCGAGAAACGCGCCTCTACCAGGTTGCGCCGATCTCGACGAACTTGATCCTGTCGTACATCGGTGAGCACGTCCTCGGCATGCCCCGTTCGTTCTGATAAAGCGGAGACACAAAGGACACGAAGGAAGGCCAGAACGAGAACTGGAAATGAGAATCCGAAACACAGCGTTTTTTTTCGTGTTTTACCGAGAATTGTTATTGATTTTCCTTTGTGTTCATCGTATCTAGGCTTTTAAACCTATGCGTCCGCTAGAGGGCATCACCGTGGTGGCGCTAGAGCAGGCGGTGGCGGCGCCGTTCGCCACGCGGCAGCTCGCCGATCTGGGCGCGCGCGTGATCAAGATCGAGCGCCCTCAGGTGGGCGACTTCGCGCGCGACTACGACCAGACCGTGAAGGGCCTGTCCTCGCATTTCGTGTGGCTCAACCGGTCCAAGGAGAGTCTGGCGCTGGATGTGAAGCACGCAAAGGCGCCGGAAATTTTGGGACGGCTGATTGCCCGGGCGGACGTGTTCATCCAGAATCTGGCACCTGGCGCGGCGCGGCGGCTTGGATTGTCGGCGGAAACATTGCTGCCGAGCTACCCGCGGCTTATCGTCTGCGACATATCGGGCTACGGCGACTCGGGCCCATACGCCACCAAGAAAGCGTACGATCTGCTGGTGCAGAGCGAAGCCGGCGTGCTCGCGGTGACGGGGACGCCGGAGATCCCGAGCAAGGTTGGCATCTCGATCGCGGACATCGCCACCGGGATCTACGCCTATTCGGGAATTCTCACCGCGCTCTACCAGCGGGAGAAAACCGGCAAGGGCGATCGCATCGAGGTCACGATGCTGGAAGCGCTGGGCGAGTGGATGAGCTATCCTCTTTACTACACGCATTTCGGCGGAAAGGCGCCAGCCCGTAGCGGGCCGGATCATGCGACCATCGTGCCCTACGGGCGCTATCGCACGGGCGACGACCATTACGTGATGCTGGGATTGCAGAACGAGCGGGAATGGACGGTGTTCTGCGACAAAGTGCTCGGCCAACCGGCACTTGCCGGGGACGCGCGCTATGACAGCAACTCCAAGCGCAACGAGCGCCGCGCTGACGTCGCGGCGCTCGTCAATGATGTCTTTTCGAATCTGACCGTGGAACAGGTCGTCGCGAAACTCGATGCCGCCGGCATCGCCAACGCTCGTTTGAACACGCCCGAGGAAGTGTGGGACCATCCGCAGTTAAAGGCGCGCCTGCGTTGGCGTGAAATGGGGTCGCAGCAGGGCCCGCTGCCGACGCTGTTGCCTCCTGCCACGCATGACGGCTTCGAGGCGCAGATCGGGGCCGTGCCCGAGATTGGCGAGCACACTGAGACGATATTGGCGGACCTGGGCTATTCGGGAACGGACATTGCCAGTTTGCGGACAACGGGCGCAATCTGAATGGGAGGGCGGGATGCTTGCAAGGACTACGAGCTGCCGCAGCGGCGGTTAATGCATCAGGTGACGGTGAACGGTTCCGTCGCGTTCTGATCCCGGTCAATCACGAACGAGGTGGGCTATCATGAGTAGGCCGGAACAAGCCATTTCGCAGCAGTTGCAAAGGGAGCCTGGCGCGGCCTTGTCCGCTTTCCTTGCGGGGCTCGATTTCAAGGCGCTTCCGGAAGCTGTGGTGGCGCGGACGGAAGACCTGTTCCTCGACTGGTTCGCCTCGACACTTGCCGGAAAAGACGCCCGGCCGGTACAGGTGCTGGAGCAGTTTGCTGCCCGAATGGGGCCTGGAAGCGGGCTGAGCGAGATCTTGACGACGCGGGGGCGAACGACCCCTTTTTTCGCCGCGCTCGTGAACGGCGCGGCCTCGCACGTGGTCGAGCAGGACGACGTGCACAACGGCGCGGTATTCCATCCGGGCGCAGTTGTGTTTCCGGCAGTGCTGGCGGCCGCCCAGGAAACCGGCGCCTCGGGCCGGGACCTGATTGTTGCGGCGGTCGCGGGCTATGAAGCCGGCGTGCGTGTCGGGGAGTTCCTCGGCCGCTCGCACTACAAGGTGTTTCACACGACCGGCACCGCCGGCAAGCTCGCGGCGGCGGCGGGCACGGCGCGTTTGCTCAGGCTCAATGCAGACCGGATGCAGCACACGCTGGGGTCGGCCGGAACGATGGCGGCAGGGTTGTGGGAATTCCTGCGCGACGCCGCGGACTCGAAGCAGCTTCATACGGCAAAGGCCGCCGCGGACGGATTGATGGCGGCGTATATCTCGCGCGACGGCCTTACCGGCGCGCGCCGGATCCTCGATGGCGAGCAGGGGATGGGAGCGGGCATGTCGAGCGACGCGGACCCCGCGTGGCTCACCGATGGTCTGGGAACGCGCTGGGGGCTCGCCGAGACCTCGTTCAAGTACCACGCCTCCTGCCGCCATACCCATCCTTCAGCCGATGCGTTGCTGGAACTCATGCGGGCACATCGTTTGAGTGCGGAAGATATTGCCAGCGTAACCGCGCATGTGCACCAGGGAGCGATTGACGTGCTGGGCCCGGTGGTTGACCCACGTACCATCCACCAGTCGAAGTTCTCGATGGGTTTCGTGCTGGCGTTGATCGCACTCCATGGCTGCGCAGGACTTGGTGACTTCACCGAGGCGGCGCTGCGCGACCGGAACGTGCGCGCGTTCCACGACAAGGTGACGATGGCACTTGATCCGGAAATCGACCGCGCCTACCCGCGGTGCTGGATTGGGCGCGTGAGCGTGACCACGCACAGCGGCAAGACGCTGGAGCAGATGATTGCCTCGCCCAAGGGCGATCCGGACAACACGCTCTCACGCCACGAGCTCGAGGACAAGGCGATGAAGCTTGCGTCCTACGCGGTGGGCGCAAACCACCACGAGATGAGAGCGGTCATCGCGCGCGCCTGGCGGCTTCACTTTGAGCCGAATGTGCGCGACTTTCTGCCCGAGGCATAGCCGCTGTTAATCGTGACTGATACGTCGTGACGGAAATGAAAGGGAACATGGAAACGAAAACGCCCACCAACGTACCCGCTCAACAGCCCGACGCGGAGCGCAAGGTACTGCAGCGCGACCCGACACCGCACATTTTCCGGCCGATCAGCTTTCGATCGGTTACCGCGCGCAACCGCATCATGGTCTCGCCGATGTGCCAGTACTCGGCGATCGACGGCGTGCCGGGCGACTGGCACCTTCAGCATCTTGGCTGCCGGGCGGTCGGCGGTGCGGGAATCGTCATCACGGAGATGACGAACGTTGAAGCTCGCGGCCGTATCACTCCCGGCTGTCTCGGCTTGTGGAATGACGAGCAGCGTGACGCCTTTGCCCGGATCGCGCGCTTCGTCAAGGCGCAGGGCGCCGTGGCAGGAATCCAGCTCGCGCACGCGGGGCGCAAAGCTTCCACGGCAGCCCCGTGGGACGGTGGCAAGCCTATGTCGCCCGAGAACGGCGGCTGGCCGATCGTCGCTCCTTCGCCGATTCACTTCGGAGACGGCTACGCGGTGCCGCAGGACATGGACGAGAAGGCCGTTGCCGGTATCGTTACGCTGTTCGCCGCCTCCGCCCGGCGTGCGCGCGAGGCGGGATTCGATCTGATCGAGCTTCACGGCGCGCACGGATACCTCATTTCCACGTTCCTGTCGCCGATCACGAACCGGCGCACCGACCGCTATGGCGGGAGCTTCGAGAACCGCATCCGCTTTTTGCTGGAAATCGTGGACGCGGTGCGCTCGGAATGGCCCGACGACAAGCCGCTCTTCGTGCGCATTTCCTGCACCGACTGGATGGAGGGCGGCTGGGACCTGGAAGCGAGCGTCGAGCTCGCGCAGCGGCTGAGGGCCGGTGGCAAGGTCGACCTAGTGGACTGCTCCAGCGGCGGTGTTGATCCGCGTCAGAAGGTGGGCATTTATCCGGGTTATCAGGTGCCGTTCGCCGCCGCGGTCCGGAGCCGCACCGGTATCGCGACCGGCGCGGTCGGCCTCATCTCCAGCCCCGAAATGGCCGAACAGATCGTCGCGAGCGGGCAGGCCGACATCGTGGTCATGGCGCGCGCCTTCCTGCACGATCCCTACTGGCCGATGCACGCGGCAAAGGCCCTGCGGGCGAAGTTCCAATGGCCCAAGCAGTACGAGCGCGGCGACATCTTTTAGAAAAGCGTGATTGGTGAATGGCGCAGGATGAGTGATGGGTGATGGGTGATGAGTAACGGAGTAATAGTAGTAAATCCGTGTTTAAGTGCGTTTATCTGCGGCTAATCTTCGATGAGAATTGTCGCCATTCACGAGACCGTTGTCCCGATCAGTTCGGCAATCCGCAACGCCTACATCGATTTCAGCAAGATGACGACCAGCGTGGTGGCGGTCGTGACCGACGTCGTGCGTGGCCGCGACCCCGTCGTCGGCTACGGCTTCAACTCCAACGGCCGCTACGCGCAGAGCGGGCTCCTGAAGGAACGTTTCATTCCGCGCGTGATGGACGCTGATCCGGAATCTCTGATCGACGAGGCCGGGGAGAATCTCGATCCCCACAAGATCTGGACGTGCATGATGGCGAACGAGAAGCCGGGCGGGCATG
>JAOTTL010000322.1:0-2406 GCA_029864385.1 Betaproteobacteria bacterium
TTTAAACTCCGCGCTATGACTGGCAACGACCACCGGCGAGATGATCTGTCCGCGGGTAATATTGGTTATAGTCACCTGCACCCGGGAACCCTCATCGGCCAGCGCTGTTCCGGAATTCAGTAATACCGTGGAACCGAGCAAGGCGATGCTCAGAATTGAAAGTAATGCGGCCCTTGGCATAGAAAGATTCTCCCTTAAACGTGATTGAAGTAAGGGAGACTCTACCGCCACGAGATCATCCTCCGCTCAAGAAACGATCACGATTTGGTCACGCCGAAAAAACCGGGTTAGCTCACTCTGATCTCTTTTCCACCTGAGGGTGGTACGAGTTCCTATCCCGGAGAGCGTTCGCGCAACAATTAGGGAGGCGGTGCACTTATTTTTCGCTTCGCACCCTCATTAAAACAAGCACGTCCTCTAATTTCCCGAGTTCGCGCTTGAGCCGTTAGCCGGCCAAATCAGGCACAACGACTTGTGGAAGCGATCTGCTACGCGCTCTCGTATAGACGGGTAAGCACGAACTCGCGGTGGCCGAGGGTCTCGGCCGCGGTCAGGCGCCCGTTGGCCGTCCGCACGGTGCACTCCAATAAGGCGTCACCCGCCTGGTCCGGCGTCAACTCCTTGCGGAGCAGCCCCGATACGTCCACGTCGATGTGCTCGGCCATCGTCCGCACGGTGCGTGGGTTCGCGCACAGCTTGATCACCGGAAGGATTGGGTTGCCGATGACGTTCCCTTGGCCGGTGGGGAACAGGTGCACCGCGAAACCCGCCGCGGCGCAGAGCGTCACCATCTCCGCGGCCGCCGATGACGAGTCCATGAACCAAAGCCCGGGGCCGGTGGGCGTCTCCGCCTTGTCCAGCACGCCGTCTATCAGGCACTCCCGTCCTATCTTCTGGATGTTGCCGAGCGCCTTCTCCTCGATCGTCGTCAGCCCTCCGGCGATGTTGCCCTTGGTCGGCTGCGACTCCGAGAGGTCGCTGGTCTTGTTCCGATCCACCAACTCCTGATAACGGTCGAACATGAGCCTGAAGCGCGCCCGCACTTCATCGTTGCGGCACCGCGCTTCCACCAGATGCTCGCCGCCAGTCAGCTCGGTCGTTTCGCCGAACAGCAGCGTGTTGCCCCGCGCGTACAGCTTGTCGAACGCGTTTCCGACCGTCGGGTTGGCGCCGCAACCCGAGGTGGTATCCGACTCGCCGCACTTGGTCGACACCCATAGATCTTCGATTGGGCAGCGTTCGCGCTGCAGCTCGGAGGCGTGCTGCAGGTACTCCTGCGCTTTCCACGATGCCCGCCGGATCGTTTCCAAATCACCGTTCAGCTCGATGCTGAAGCCGGCCACCGGCTTGCCCGTTGCCGCGATACCCTCGACCACCCGCTGCGTCCAGCCCTCCTCGATGCCGATCACCACCACGGCCGCCACGTTCGGGTTCGAACCGGTACCGATCAGCGTGCGGAAGTGCAGATCCAGGTCCGCCCCGAACTGCAGCCGACCGTAAGGGTGGGGCAACGGCAAAGTCCCCTTGATGTTGTTCGCCACCGCCTCCACCGCGGCATTCGAGATGTCGTCCACCGGTAGGATTACGACGTGGTTGCGCACCCCGATCCGGCCGTTCTCGCGCCGATAGCCGAGAAATCCCTGCTCCAGTAATTCGTTCGCCATTTGTCTTTCCTCTCTCGGTTCTTACCAGCGCTTGGTCTTGACGTTGTGCACATGCAGGTGCTCGCCCTGTCCGATGGGCGCCACCACCTTACCGATATCGACGCCGTACTTGATCACCGTGTCACCCGGCGCATAGTCCCGCAGCGCCACCTTGTGGCCGATGGGGATCGCGCTGCGCGCCGTGATCTTGATTTCCCGATCCTGCTCCATGATCCAGCCGACCAGCTCACGGCCGGGCTCGATCCCTTCCACCACAACGACGCCGACGCCGTCATCATCCTCATGTACTACGAAATCGATCATTTTAGGTTCCCATACTTTCGCTACGTCACTACTTGTTCATCCCGCTCAACAGCTCGCCATCGGAGCCTGTCGGCGGCGATTTCATCGCTCACGGCCTGAGCACGATCTTCGCCGCCGCGCTGCGGCCCTCATCGAGTTCGATGAAGGCTTCGGCCCCGTCTTTCAGTGGCCGCTCCTTGACCCAAGACAGATCGCCGAAGATCCCGCGGTGCAGACCATTCACCGCCGCGCGGAGATCGGCCGTGGTGTAGGTATAGGTGCCGAGCAGCGTCAGCTCGTCGAGCGTGAGCCGACGCATGTCGATCTCGCTCCCCCAATCCTGCAAGCCGACGTGCATTACCACGCCCCCCGGCTTGACCGCGGCCAGCGCCTGATTTCTTGTCGCGGCGGCGCCCACCGCGTCGATGACATAGTCGAACCCGGATCCGGGCGGGTGTTC
>JAOTTL010000144.1:0-9498 GCA_029864385.1 Betaproteobacteria bacterium
TTGGTCAGCGTGACGGGAATCGCGGCGCTGTTCACGACGTGCAGCAGCGCGACCGTGAGGATGAAGGCGCCGAAGAACCAGTTCGCGACGTAGATATGCGGGGTCTTGCGTTTTACGATCGTGCCAAAGAACACGATTGCGTACGCCACCCACACCAGCGTGATGAGCACGTCGATCGGCCACTCGAGCTCGGCGTACTCTTTCGATGTCGTAATGCCCAGTGGCAGCGTGACGACGGCGGCCACGATCACCGCTTGCCAACCCCAGAAGGTGAAGGATGCCAGCGCATCGCCGAAGAGCCGCGTCTGGCAGGTGCGCTGCACGCAGTAATACGATGTCGCGAACAGCGCCGAGCCGCCGAAGGCGAAAACGACCGCGTTGGTGTGCAGCGGCCGCAGCCGACCGTAGGACAGCCATGGCGCTAAATTGAGGTCCGGCCAGATCAACTGGGCTGCGATCAACACGCCCACCGCCATCCCCACCACACCCCAGATCACGGTCGCCAGGGAAAACTGACGCACGACCTTGTAATTGAACGTATCCTGGGTCTGCATCGGGATTCCTCGGCGACGAAAAACTCGCCGTAGGATACGGTGCCGCCCCAGAAGCCGGGTTGATCTATGTCAACCGCCCCGGGCCGCGTCCGTTACCGCCCACCATCGCGGCCGTCCTGCGATCGTCAACGCGCGCGTCGTTCGGCGGCCTAGCCCGGTCACCCGCTGTGATAAATCTCGCGGCTGCCGACGGTGACGACGCGAACGCCTTGACCTGGATCAAAGCCGGACGCTATCCGGAACGGTAACGTCGCGTGATACAAAGGGAAATCGAGGGGCCACGCATGACGACGATCACCGACCGTATCGACAACGTCACCCGCATCCCGGCGGACTACCTGAAGGCCGCCTTGCCAGCACCCAAAGCGGTGAAGATCGAGATCTCGCCGCGCTGCAACTACCGCTGCGGCTTCTGCGCGCTGCGCACGCGCGAGGTGCAACCGAAATGGGACATGGATTTCGAGCTGTTCAAGCGCGTCACCCGGGAAATGCGCGAGGTGGGGGTGCAGGAGATCGGCGTGTTCTACCTGGGCGAGTCTTTCATGAACCCGCGCCTCCTGGTCGACTGCATCCGCTATCTCAAACGCGACATCGCGATGCCCTACGTTTTTCTCACGTCCAACGCCTCAATGTCGTTTCCGGAAGCCGTCGAGGAATGCATGAAGGCCGGGCTCGATTCACTAAAGTGGTCGGTGAACGCGGCCGACGAATCCCAGTTCGAGCACATCATGGGCGTGTCGGGAAGACTCTTTGGCCGCGCGCTGGATAACATCAAGGCGGCGGCGGGGGTCCGCGCACGCGGCGGCTACAAGACCGGACTCTACGCCTCCTCGATCCGCTACAACGGCGAGCAGCAGGAGAAGATGGAGCAGCTTCTCTCGGAGCGCGTCCGGCCGTATGTCGACCAGCACTACTGGCTGCCGCTCTACTCGATGGGCGCTTTCGCCACGCAGCGCGAAGAGCAACTCGGCTACCGCCCGACAGCCGGCAACCAGGGCCGGCTCGACGCGTTGCGCGAGCCGCTGCCGTGCTGGTCGGCATTCACCGAGGGCCACGTCACGGCGGAAGGCAAGCTTTCCGCGTGCTGTTTCGATGCAACCGCCAATTGGACCATGGGCGATCTCAACCAGGTCTCGTTCATGGACGCCTGGAATTCGAAACCCTTCGTGGCGCTACGGGCCGCGCACCTCAAGAAGGATGTTACCGGCACCGTTTGCGAGAAGTGCGTCGCCTACCAGTGAGGGCCGGACCCGGTTTCCGCCACAGTTGACCCAAATCAATACGCGAAGCGCCTCCTGGAGTAGATTGTTCATGAGGCATTACAAGCTCGGCGTGTTGCGTAAATTTTCACAGGCAAGCGGATTCGCCTATGGGTTAACGCCCTGCAATGCCGGGTGGGCGGCTGGATCCGCGAACCAGGCGCCGGGTTTGGCGTTGACCCAATCACCTGGAGGCTGAAGCCATGTTCAAGAGCATTCTGGTCGCGACCGACGGCTCCGGTCCGTCACGGCGCGCCATCAAACGGGCAGTGCAGCTTGCGAAGCAGCAGAAGGCGCGGTTGACCGGGTTCTACGTCGGCCCACCCTGGCAGCCAGCCGCGTACGCGGAATTCGTGCCGCCGGCAAGCCTGTCGCCGAAAATGCACGAGGCGAGCGTCAAGAAAGCGGCGATGCGTTATCTGGGCGTTGTGAAGAAGGCGGCGGCAGCGGCGCGCGTGCCGTGCAAGACGTTCTACGTCATGGCCGAGTTTCCCTATACGGAGATCGTCAAGGCCGCGAAGCGCAATCGCTGCGACCTGATCGTGATGGGCTCCCACGGGCGCCGCGGCATCTCACGGCTGCTGCTGGGCAGCCAGACGAGCAAGGTGCTCGCACACAGCTCGATTCCCGTACTCGTCATCCGCTAAGAGATCGAAAATGTTTAAGGAATCTGCGCGTTCTGTGCCCATCCATCCCCGCGGCCTCCCGCGCGCAGATTCCTCACCAGTGGCCGACTAGCTCCATCAGGCCATCGACGTCGTTCAGCTCGATATCGCGCTGTTGCACCGCGATGAGGCCGGCACGCTGGAAGCGTGACATCAGCCGGCTGACCGTCTCGAGCGTGACGCCGAGGTAGTTGCCGATCTCCTCGCGCGTCATGCGCAGCACGAAGCAGCTGGCGGCAAAGCCCAGGCGCTGGTAGCGACGTGACAGGCTCAGCAGGAACGCGGCCAGCCGCTGTTCTGCGCTCATGCTTCCCAGCAGGAGCATCAGTCCCTGATCGCGCGAGATGTCGCTGGAGAGCGCGCGGAAGAGCTGGCGCTGCAGTCCGGGAGTCGATGCCGCCATCTGCTCGAGCTGCGCGTAAGGAATCACGCACACCTCGCTGTCCTCGAGCGCGATCGCATCGTAGGGGTGGCGACCGGGACCGATCGAATCCAGCCCGAGCATCTCTCCCGGCAGGTAGAACCCCGTGATCTTCTCGTCGCCCTGCCGCGATATGCCCACGGACTTGAAGGCTCCGCCTCGCACAGCGTACAAGGCTTCGAAAACGTCGCTGTTGCGGTAGATCGCCGCGCCACGCGCCACTTTGCGCTTTTGCGCGACGATTGCATCAAAGCGTTCAAGGTCCCGGCCGCCAAGGCTCGACGGCAGGCACACGCCCCGCAGGCAACACGATGTGCACGCAACGCCGGGCCGGTGTTCCGAGACCAGACGCGGAGAACCATTTGCACGAGCCGTTAGCCGGCTCGCCGGGATCACAGGGGTGATGGCAACGTCTTGCAACATGCTGAACTCCTGGTTGACTGCTCAGTTACGTTCAAACTTTTTTCAGCTCGAAACCTTAGCGATGTCCTTGCGGACCCATCATCTGCTCCAGAATTTCGGTGATGCGCTCGAAATCAACGGACTTGTCCAGAAAGTACTCAGCCCCGGCGTCCGCGCTCGCCCTGAGGTGCTGGGGCGAGTTGTAGTTGGTCAACACGATTCCTCTCAGTCCTGGCAGGCGCGCCTTCACGTGCGCCAGCACGTCGATGCCGTTTCCATCGGCAAGGCTGATGTCGAGTATCGCCACGTCGGGGTGAGTGGACATGATTCCCGCCACGGCTGTCCGGTAGCTGTCCGCCTCGCCGACGATGTCCACTCCGTCGACCTCGCGGATCATCTCGATCAGCCGTTCCCGAACGAGTGCTGAATCCTCTACTACGAAGACTTTCACTTCACCGGGTACCGTAACGTTATTGTTCATGGCCTCAGTATGGGCAGCGGCCCGGCACTAAAGTATCGGCGGATCCTTAAACTGAATGTAGGAATCCTCCTACAAGGCGGGCACGCCTCGAGGTCGAGCGCGCCTGGCGCGCCCGCCTAAGAATGTTCTCTCCCGGAATTACGATACCGTGCCGCCAAAAAAACGCCCGACGGATAGCCGGGGTAAGGAGTTTGTGCGGCGTAAGGCCGGCAAACTCCTAAGCGGACTAGCCCCCGATTTCGTCGAGCAGCTTGTGCTCGATCGCGTAGCGAATGAGCTCCGCCTGGTTGGCGAGCTGCATCTTCCGCATGATCCGGGTCTTGTGTGTGCTGATGGTTTTTACGCTCAGGCTGAGCTGCCTCGCGATTTCGCTCACTGACGTGCCGCCTGCGATCAACCTGAGCACCTGGAACTCGCGGTCGGAAAGCAACGTATGCGGAGCAGCGGTCGCGGCGTTGTTGACGTCGAGGGCGAGCCGTTGCGCAGTTTCCGGAGTAACGAACGCGCCTCCCGCCGCAATCCGCCGGATCGCGGCGACCAGTTGATCGGCAGCGCTCTCCTTCGTCAGGTAGCCCGATGCGCCTGCCTTCAACGCCCGCACCGCGTACTGTTCCTCGCTGTGCATGCTGAGCACGAGGATCGGCAGGCGCGGCTTTTCCTGCTTGACCTGCCTGATGAGCTCGATCCCGCTGCGGCCGGGCATGGACATGTCGAGCACCGCGATGTCGTAGTCGCCTTCGCGAATCCGCGCCAGTGCCTCGGCTCCGTTGTTGGCCTCGCCAGAGACAGCAATGTCACCGGTCTCGGAGAGAAGCTCCTTGAGTCCCGCGCGGACGATCGTGTGGTCGTCCGCGAGCAGCACTCTGATCATCGGCGCACCTGCGCGCCGCGGTACGGGGCAACTGGCATCTCGATTTCGATGAGCGTGCCGCCCTGCGCCCGCGCCCGAATGCTCGCCGAGCCGCCCAAGGTGCGCGCGCGTTCCCTGATTCCCCGGAGACCATACGATTTTTCCTTGTTCAGGGCTTCGGGATCGATGCCTTTGCCGTTGTCCTCGACGGCGACCTTGAGACGTTCCCCGGCCACTCTTACCGACACGCGAGCTTCGGTCGCCTGCGCGTGACGCACCACGTTGGTCAGCGCCTCCTGCACCATCCGGTAGATTGCCGTCACCAGCGGATCCTTGAACTCCAAGGCGCCAGAATCGAGATCCAAGCTAACCACGATGCCGGTGCGTTGCGAGAACTCGTGCACCAGGTGCTCGATCGCCGGCGTGAGACCGAGGTCATCGAGCATCGCCGGCCGCAGGTCGGCAGCGATGCGGCGCACCGCGCCGACCATGGTGTCGACGAGCTGCTTCATCTTCTCCGCCTTGTCGACCAGCTGCTTTTCCGCACGTGGCAAGCGCGCCGCCAGCCAGGAAACATCCATCTTCAATGCGGTCAGCCATTGCGCCAGCTCGTCGTGCAGCTCGCGCGCGATCCGCATGCGCTCGGCCTCGCGCACATCGTGCATGGCAGCGTAGAGCTCGTGCATCTGGCGGTGGGTCTCTTCCAGCGCGTCCTGCGCGCGTTTGCGCGCCGTGATATCGCGCAGAACCACGGTGAGGAGCCCGCGCCTTCCGGTCTCAACACGCGAAATCGACGCCTCGAGCGGAAACTCCTCGCCGTCCGCCCGCAGCCCGTAGAGGACCGTTTCGTCGCCCATCCGGCGGGTAGTCGTCCCCTGCTTGCGAAAGTGCCCGACATGCGCGCGGTGCGCCGTCCTGAAACGCTCCGGGATGAAACGGTCGAGCGTGTGGCCGACCGCCTGGGCGGCGGAGCAACCGAAGATACGTTCGGCGGCGGCGTTGAAGAGCACGATCCTCTGCTGCTCGTCGATGGTGATGATCGCGTCCATCGCCGACTGCAGAATACCGTGCAGCTGCGAACTTTGGTCCGCGCTCTGATGCTGCGTGTCCGGCTGAAACTCCTGCGCCATCAGTAACCATTCCTCGAGGCGCCGCGCGCGCGTTGCGCCATGAACACTGGCCACGAATACAGGAGTCGACACGGGAGCGGCCGCCCGATCGCGGCGTGATTGCGGAAGTATACCGAAAGCGGCCTGCGGGGGCGCTCGAGCCCTCGCCAGTCCGCGGCACGTGCGGGTGCTATGGCACTAAGACGTACTGTCCCGGCGACTCCGCGAGCGGCGCGTACCCGCGTGCGGGCGCGCCCATCGCGGGCGGACGCGCCCGGCCGGTGGAATGGGCAGCAAGCCAGCGCTGCCACTCCGGCCACCACGAGCCCTCGCTGACCGGGGTTGTCGCGCGCCACGTGTCGGGATCGACGTACTTGCCGTTCCGCTTGCGGGTGTCGACCTGGTAGCTGCGATTGGCGTGTCCGGGCTCGC
This sequence comes from Betaproteobacteria bacterium, assembly GCA_029864385.1. Classification (GTDB taxonomy): domain Bacteria; phylum Pseudomonadota; class Gammaproteobacteria; order Burkholderiales; family SG8-41; genus SG8-41. The sequence continues at coordinate 6,174 of JAOTTL010000144.1, forward strand.
TAACGACGCCGGCATTGTGCCCGCCTGTAGTCAGAAGAAAGGTGATCTCGGTATCGGTAAGAAGATGGATCCGGTACACGGATCGCCACGGAGAGACGTGGTCGCGCACCGTTCCAACGGCGAACAGTGGCACCTCGATATCGCCCAGCGCGATTGGCTTGCCGCCGACTTCGTAGCGGCCCTCGGCGAGATCGTTCCTGAGGTAGAAGTCCCGCAGATACTCCGTGTGCATGCGATACGGCAGGCGCGTGGCGTCGGCATTCCACGCCGTCAGGTCCGTGAGCGGGCGGCGGTGCCCTATGAGGTAATCGCGCACGACCCGCGACCACACGAGGTCCTTGGAATTCAGCAGCGTAAAGGCACCAGTCATCTGCTTGCCGTCCAGATAGCCCTGGTCCCACATCAGATCTTCAAGGTAGGCAACCTGACTCTCGTCGATGAAGAGCGAGAGCTCACCCGGCTCTTCGAAGTCGACCTCCGATGCCAGCAGCGTGACCGAGCGCAGGCACGTGTCGCGGTCCCGCGCCAGGCACGCCGCGGCAATCGCAAGCAACGTGCCTCCGAGGCAATATCCCACCGCGTGGATACGGCGCTTCGGGAGCGCCGCCGACACGGCCTCAAGCGCGGCCATGACGCCTTGCCTCAGGTAGTCCTTCATGCCGAGATCACGGTCCGAGGCATCGGGGTTCTTCCACGAGATCATGAAGACCGTGTGCCCCTGCCGCACGAGATAGCGCACGAGCGAGTTGTGGGGAGAGAGGTCAAGAATGTAATACTTCATGATCCACGAAGGGACGATGAGCACCGGCTCCCGGTAGACGCGTGCCGTCGCGGGCCGATACTGGATAATCTCCATTAGCCGGTTGCGGAAGATGACCTTCCCCCGCGTCACTGCAACCGTCTTGCCGACCTCATAGGCGTCGGCACCTTCCGGGCGGCGCCCCGCCGCGAGCCGCTCCACGTCATCCCACCAATTGGCCGCACCCTGCAGGAGGTTCAAGCCGCCGCTGCGGCTCATCTCGCGCAATACTTCCGGGTTGGTCAGAGGGAAATTGGACGGCGAGAACACGTCCAGCAATTGGCGCGCAATAAAGGTGACAACCTGCTCGTGGTGCGGCGTCACGCCACGCACCTCCGTCGTTGCGTTCCACCACCACTGCTGCAAAAGCAGAAAACTCTGGTAGATGACGTTGAATGGGTACTGCTGCCAGTCGGGATGACGAAAGCGGGTGTCCTGCACGAGGGGCTCGATACACGGCGGGCATTGCGTGTGCGCCGACCGCATGAGGTAGAGCGCCAGCCGGTGCAGCTTGCGCAGCGCCTTTTCCCCGAGCTGCTGCTGCTTGCCGGGCGAGAGCGCAAGGTGCGTCAGCCAATCGCCCATCGCCGCTCCCACCGATGCCGGCGACAGACCGTGCGTTAACCGCGCCATCGCCGCATGCAGCATGCGGTCCTGGTTGTAGCCGTGCCCGCTGATCAGCTCGAAATCCTTGATATCGCTCAGATCCATGCCTCGGCCCCGCCTGTGCCGCACCCCCTGTCGTTTCACTAAAAATTCTCCTCCAATCACGCTGGACGCCATTGACGCAGATCAAGCTAGCGGCCGGCAACTGGCGGGAAAATTGCCCATGATTCCGCGTACATGCCAGACCCAGGCCTCCAACGGGTCGCGGCTCGAGAACCACGGAGTCGCTTTCGCGGCGAAAGTCGCTTACCTCATCCGTCCCGAAAGCTATCCCGAGCGGACCGCGGCGGTGGACGTGGTCCAAACTCATATGTCATTCGTGTTTCTCACGGACCGCCACGCCTACAAGCTCAAGAAGCCGGTCCGTTACGAGTTTCTGGACTTCAGCACCCTCGCAGCCCGTCACGCGGACTGCCGCGAGGAGATGCGGCTGAACCGGCGTCTCGCGGGCGACGTATACCTCGATCTCGTGGCACTGACGCAAGCGGCAGGAGGACAGTTGCAGCTCGCCGGCGACGGCGAAACTGTCGAGTGGCTCGTCAAGATGCGCCGGCTGCCCCGGAAGCGCATGCTCGATCGCGCGATAAGTGCCGGGCGGGTAAGCCGGGACGACGTGCGTCAGTTCATGCTCGTGCTGGCCGATTTCTATGCGCGCGCGGAGCCCGTTGCAATGAGCGCGGACGAATACCGGCAGCGCTTCGAGCGCGATATCCGCGCCAATCATCGCGAGCTTTCGTTTCCCGAATACGGAATCGACGGCGCGCTCAACCAGTCAACCGCCAGCGCTCAACTCGCTCTCCTCGAGATGGCCGGAGAATTGCTCGCTCGCCGCGCGGACGATGGGATGATCGTCGAGGGCCACGGCGACCTGCGGCCCGAGCACGTCTTCCTCGGCCCCGAGCCGCGTTTCATCGATTGCCTTGAGTTCAACCGGGCCTGGCGGCTCCTCGACCCCGTCGAAGAGATCGCCCACCTCTCATTGGAATGCGAGTACGCGGGAGCCCAATGGATCAGCGACGTCGCACTTGACATCTACTGCGAGCGCACCGGCGACGCGCCCGCCGCGCAGCTGGTACGCTTCTACAAGTCCGTCCGCGCAAGCCTGAGAGCCAAGCTCTCGGTCTGGCATCTCCGGGATCACCTCGAACCGGCTGCGCGGGAGAAGTGGATCGGCCGCGCGCGGCGTTATCTCGAGCTGGCTAGTCGCTACGCCTCAACTCCGTGAATCGTATTTCGTGAGTCGTGAATCGAAGAATAGCCGCAGATAAACGCAGAAAAATACAGATTCATATATACAAAAGACGGAAAACCCAGAAGAAGCGCAGGATAATTTAGCCGCCGATGCACGCCGATGCACGTCGATAAACCCCAAAATTGAACCGCCAAGGCGCCAAGAAAATCACATCTCGATTCACCATTTACGGTGGCTAAGATTGGTTTTTATTTTTCGTTATATCTGTGTGTATCTGCGTTTATCTCCGGCTAAATGAACTTGGGGTTGGGCTTCATCGGCGTCCATCGGCGGCTCAAAAGGAGTTCTTAAACGTCCAGCAGATCCACGATCGAGCCGCCCGAGTGCATGCGCCGGATGGCTTCGGCGAAGAGCAGCGCCGTGCCAAGAACCTTGAGCTTGCCGCGCGCCGCGGACGACTCGAGCCGAAACGGGGGAACAGTGTCGGTCACGATGAGCCGCTCGATCGTGCTCGCGCCTAGCACCTCGCCGGCCTTCTGCGCGAAGAGCCCGTGGGACGCTGCGGCGTAGATCCGCCGGGCGCCGCCGCAGGCGGCCGCCGCGCGGGCGAGCGTCGTGCCGCTGCTGATGAGGTCGTCGATGATGATCACGGTCCGGCCGGCCACCGC
>JAOTTL010000145.1:0-9465 GCA_029864385.1 Betaproteobacteria bacterium
GCTGCCGCCGGGCAAGGACAAACCGGTCTCCCTCGGGCTGATCACGACCGATGTCGACCAGGTGATGAAACTGACCCCGGAGCTGGCCTCGCGCATCGAAGGCGCGTGGGGCATTGCCATGAGTATCGAACCCAAGGGCGGTTCGCCGAGCGGCACGCCCACCGGACCGGTGGTTATGAAAGGACCGTGCGTCAAGCTCCTGTGAGGCGTGACTGGTGACTCGTAAGGGGTGAACGGTCGCGGCTCTCCGCTGGCAGTGCAGGGAAACGGGCACAGGTCGTGCCCGTTTTGCTTTGCAGCTGCGCGAGTATTGCGTTAGCGTATGATTCCGGCTGGAAGCTTTCTCAAAAAAACAGCACGGCCACGGAAACACACGGAAATTGTCGTAGCAATACAGCGGATATGACGGTTCAGGTCTTCGTTGGTGTGATTCCGTGCAATCCTGTGGCGAATGATCTTCTGGTTCCCGGTTTTTGAGATCGGCTACAGTGATCTGCCCCGCGGGAAGCAGGCGGGGCGCGCTTTTGCCCAAATGGGCACGGAGGTTGGCATGAAATATTTGTTGGCGCTTGTCGCATTGATGCTGGCAGTGTCGCCTGCCCTCGCGAAGAGAAAGCCCTGCGAGGAGCTCAAGGCCGAGATCGAGGCGAAGGTCCGGAACAACGGGGTGAAGCACTTCACGTTGACCATCGTTCCGAACGCGCAGGTCAAGGACCAACAGGTCGTCGGCAGCTGCGATGGTGGCACCAAGAAAATCACCTACGAAAGCGGCGCATCCGCCGCCGCGAAATAACGCACCCCGCGCGGCGCCAGCCCCTCGGCGAGCGGGCGCGCAGGCCCGTCGAATCGGTTCGTGAACATCGATCAGCTGCTGACATCACCGCTCTTCATCATTGCGGCCGCGTGCGGAGTGCTCGGCGCGCTCCTGATCCTCGCGGGCCTCGCCGCGCTCTGGCGGGCGCACCTGCTGCGGTTCGCGGGCCGCACGCTTTTCGGGCTGCTGCTGCTCGCTCTGGGCGCGCTCGCCGGCACCATCACGCTGGGCATTCAAGGTTATCGCGCCCTCACACATGAGGAGGTCGCGGCCCGGATCCTGGTCAGGCCGGCCGGCGCGCAACGTTTCACCGCGACGTTCCGCTACCCCAACGGGCTCGAGGCCACCTTCGAGCTGGCGGGAGACGAGATCTACGTTGACGCGCACATCTTGAAGTGGAAGCCGCTCGCGAACCTGCTCGGGCTGCACACGGCCTACGAGCTTGATCGCGTAGCCGGACGCTACCACGCGATTAACGAAGAGCGCGCGGGAACTCGCACCGTGCATTCACTCGGCCGTGACCGGCCGGTGGACCTGTACGGGCTCCGCCGGCGCCATGAATTCCTCGCACCGCTGCTCGACGCCGAGTACGGCTCAGCCACCTTCGTCCCGGTAACCGGCCCGGCGGAGTTCGAGCTTCGCGTCTCCACCACGGGACTTCTCATTCGTGAGGTGAAGCCACCTTCCTGAGAAACCCGGTGACCGGCAATCCTTCACAAGGAATTGGTGATGAGTACTGGTGATGACACATGGTGATGATTAATAGTGATGTACCGACGCTTCGACGGGGTTCATCACCATTTTCCATCACGTCTTCCGGAGTACCAGCGTTCATCTGCGTTTATCTGAGGTTGCATTGCTTCTCACGGTGTCCAGCGCGGCGCAGACGACGCGGGTGCCTTCCAGGATGCGTGGCGTCTGGCGCTGGATAAGGTCCGGATCGACGTAAAATGCAGGCAACGACCGCAAGACGGCGAGCGGTGCCTGGCGCCATTGGCGCCTGAAGTCGGCTTCGCTCCTCGAGCGGGCGCCGCCAAGGACGGCTTCCGCGCCGGCCACTACGACCGCTTCCAGCGAGACCGTCGGCGTCAATCCTGGAGCGTCAGCGAATACATTTTGTCCGCCGCAGAGGCTGATGACGTCGCCGATCATGTGGCGATCACTCACGGTGATGAGCGGGCGATGCCAGACTTCGTAGAAGGCGCGAACCTTGCGCGCCCGGGTGTAGCGCGTACGTAGCGACTGGACACCTTCCTTGAACGCCCGCGCGGCACGCTCCGCGGCAGGCGCGGTCCCGGCCAGCGCGCCAATGGTGCGTAGCAGGCGCGGAATGTCGGCCAGTCGCACCGGCTCGGTCACGAAGACGGCATAACCCAGCCGCGCCAGCTTGTCGATGTCGCCCGCCTGGTTCCCGCTCTTCCAGGCCAGCACCAGATCCGGTTTTAGCGAAACGATGCGCTCGATGTCCACCCGGGCGGCGTCACCCACGTGCGTCACGCGTCGCGCCGCTGCGGGGTAGTCGCTGAAGCTCGCGACTCCGACGAGGCGTTGACCGGCACCGGCAGCATAAGCGAGCTCAGTGAGATTAGGGGCCAGCGCGACGATCCGCTGCGCGGGGGCCGGGAGGCGCACGAGGGTATCCCGATCGTCGCGCAACTCGACCGCGGCCCTCGCGAAAAATGGCCACAACGCCACGCCGATCGCTAAAGCCAGCGCAGCGAAAAATCGGGGACAGGGTGTGGCAAACAGTTGGCGGCGACGCGGGACGGGAAAAACGTCCCACCTACGATTCACGATTCACGACCTGTTAATACTTTTCCATCAACTGCAGCAGCTTGGCGCTGGTCTGGCGCAGCCGCGCGGACAGCATGGAAACCAGCTTAACCAGGATCTTGGAGCCCAGGCTGGGATGGTCGACAATGATCTTTGCCATGTCGTCCCGGTGCAGCACCGCGAACACGACGGGCTCGGTCGCGACACAGTTTGCAAACCGGGGCTCGCCATCGATCATCGACATCTCGCCCAGCGTCATGCCAGGGCCCACGGTCGTCATGTGCTGCAACTCATCGCGCATGGTGCGCTTGTAGATGTCGACGTAGCCTTCTACGACCAGCAGCATGAAATCGCCGCCATCGCGCTCGCGGATGACGGTGCGGCCCGATTCGGCACGATAGACGTCCATGTAGCTCGCAAGGATCGAGATGTCCTCGCGCGAGAACTCGGCGAAAAAGGGCGATTTGCCGACCAGGCCGAAGATGGTCTCGGCGATCGCGGTACCCTTGCCAACCCGCTCGAGATTCTCAAGATTGCCCCGGCCGGTTGCGGTGTCCGTGTCGTTCTGAGCCATCGTTATCGTTCCGCCGTCTTCCCTCCGGAGGACCCGACGCGCATTATCCCATGATAAGCGTGGGCCCGTTCCCGGCTGCCGCGGGCAAACCGGTCATTGTTCCGCCTCTACCTTTAAGCGCCGGCCGCGCACGGCGGCGGCCAATACGTCGAGCAGCTTGCGGCTCCCCTCCCACCCGATGCAGCCATCGGTAATGCTCACGCCGTAGAGGAGCTCTTTGCCGGGCACGAGGTCCTGGCGCCCCGCCTTGAGATGGCTCTCCACCATCACGCCGATGATCCGGTCCTCGCCGCCCGCGATCTGGCGCCCAACCTCGTGTCCGACCTCGATCTGGTTCTCCGGCTTCTTGCTCGAGTTGCCGTGGCTGAAGTCGATCATGAGCCGCGCCGGCATGCCGGCCTCGGCCAGCGTGCGCGCGGCCGCGTCGACGCTCGCAGCGTCGTAGTTGGGCTTGCTGCCCCCGCGCAGAATGATGTGACCGTCCTCGTTGCCTAGCGTGGAGACGATCGCCGAGTGGCCGCCCTTGGTGACCGACAGGAAATGGTGCGGGGCCTGGGCCGCGCGAATGGCGTCAACCGCGATCTTCACGTTGCCATCCGTGCCGTTCTTGAATCCCACCGGGCATGACAGGCCAGACGCCAGCTCGCGATGAACCTGGCTCTCCGTCGTGCGCGCCCCGATCGCACCCCACGCGACCAGGTCCGCAACGTATTGGGGCGTGATCATGTCAAGGAACTCGCACGCCACCGGCATGCCGCTCTCGTTCAGTTCGAGAAGCAGCCTGCGACCGATGCGAAGCCCCTCGTTGATGCCAAAACTGCCGTCGAGCCGGGGGTCGTTGATCAGCCCCTTCCATCCCACCGTCGTGCGCGGTTTCTCGAAATAGACCCGCATCACGACCAGCAAATCGTTGGCGAGCTGATCGCGGGCTTCGTGCAGCTTTTCGGCATACTCCTTCGCGGCCTTGACGTCGTGGATGGAGCACGGCCCCATGATCACGATCAGGCGGTCATCGGCTCCGTGTAGCACGCGGTGGATCGCCTGTCGTGCCTCGTAGGTCGTCTTGGCGGCTGCCTCCGTGAGCGGCAGCTCGCGCAGCACGTGCGAAGGAGTGACGAGCTCCTTGACCTCTTTGATGCGGATGTCGTCAGTCTGGTATTGCATGTCTTCTAATTCCAAAAAATCAAGGCATAATAGCAGGACAACCGCTCGTGAGCGGTAAGCGGTGAAGGGAGTTAACGCAAGAAAAACCGGAAAATTAATTCAAAGCGATTGCGCGAAAAACGGCCAATGTGGATTACCGGCTACCGTTTACCGTTTACCGTTTACCGTTTACCAGTTTTAGACGGTGCCGCCCACCGTCAGCCCGTCAATGCGCAGGGTCGGTTGACCGACGCCGACCGGGACACTCTGTCCCTCCTTCCCGCAGGTACCGACCCCGGGGTCGAGCGCCATGTCGTTGCCGATCAGCGAGACCCGGGTCAACGCCTCGGGACCGTTGCCGATGAGAGTTGCCCCCTTGACCGGATAGGCGAGCTTTCCGTTTTCAATGACGTAGGCCTCCGAGGCCGAGAATACGAATTTGCCGCTCGTGATATCCACCTGGCCGCCGCCGAAGTTCACGGCGTAGAGGCCGTGCTTCACGGAGGCAATGATCTCGCCCGAGGGCGTCGCCCCGTTCAGCATGTACGTGTTCGTCATGCGCGGCATCGGGATGTGCGCATACGACTCGCGGCGCCCGTTGCCGGTCGGCGCCACCTTCGTCAGCCGCGCATTCAAGCTGTCCTGCATGTAGCGCTTGAGCACGCCATCCTCGATCAGCACGTTACGCTGCGTGGGCTGGCCTTCGTCGTCGATATTGAGTGAGCCACGGCGGCGAGCGATGGTTCCGTCATCCACGACCGTGACGCCGGGCGCCGCCACGCGCTCGCCCACGCGCCCGCTGAAGGTTGAGGTGCCCTTGCGGTTGAAATCGCCCTCGAGGCCGTGCCCGACAGCCTCGTGCAGCAGCACGCCCGGCCACCCGGGTCCTAGAACAACGGTCAGGGTTCCCGCCGGCGCCGGCCGCGCTTCCAGATTGATGAGCGCCTGGTCCACGGCCTTCCTGGCATAGTCGGCGAGCACGTCATCAGTGAAATAGCCGTAATCGAAGCGGCCACCGCCGCCCGCGCTGCCCTGCTCGCGCCGGCCGTTCGCTTCGACGATCACTTGCAGCGACAGCCGCACCAGCGGGCGCACGTCGGCGCCAAGCATCCCGTCCGCGCGCGCGACAAGCACGACCTCGTACTCGCCCGCCAAGTAGGCCATGACCTGCGAGATGCGCGGATCGAGCGCGCGGGTCTGGTGCTCGAGACGCTCGAGCAGCGTCACCTTCTGCTTGTCGTCCAGGCTCGTCAACGGGTCGTGCGGGGTGTAGAGGTTGTGGCCCGCGGCGCGCGTCGCTACGCAGGCGCGGGCACTCTCTCCCTGGCGCGCGATGGCGCGCGTGGCACGCGCTGCGGCCTCCAGCGCCGAAAGGCTGATATCGTCCGAATAGGCAAAGGCAGTTTTCTCGCCACTCACGGAACGCACACCCACGCCCTGGTCGATATTAAAGCTTCCCGATTTGACGATGCCCTCTTCGAGGCCCCAGCTCTCGCTGCGGCTGTACTGAAAGTAGATGTCGGCGTAATCGACGCGGTGCGCCATGATCTCGCCGAACACGCCCTGCAGCCGCTGGCTGTCGAGGGCATACGGCGCGAGCAGGATTTCGTTCGCTGCCGCGAATGACGTCTCGAGTTCCGGGTTCCGGTTTCCGCGTTCCGGGTTCTGTGTTCTGCGTTCCGGGTTCTGAGTTCCGGCTTTGGGCTTTTTCATCCTGATGCGCCTCGTCAGTCATGTAGTCTCACGTGGACGTCCCGTCCGAGAAGAGTAAATAGGCTCCGCCAACGGTTTCTCAACATTGCGTGTGCGGCAAATGCGGAACGCGGAACCTCGAACTCCGAACTTCGAACACTAAACTCTGAACACTGAACCCAAGAGCTAGCACCGGTCGAGCGTCCGGTGTGACAGGGCCGGCAGGCTCTGCCGGAGATGCTGGAGGCGCCGGAGGTTGATCCCCGCTGCCACCACGCCCGAGCCTCGGGGCAGCCGGTCGAGCACGACGCCCCAAGGATCGACGATCATGCTGTCGCCATGCGTCTCGCGTCCATTTACGTGATAGCCCCCCTGCGCGGGCGCGACCACGTAGGCCAGGTTCTCGATCGCACGCGCGCGGATGAGCGTCTCCCAATGCGCACGCCCGGTGGTCTCGGTGAAAGCGGAAGGCACGAGAATGATATCGACCTCCTTCATGGCGCGATAGAGCTCGGGGAAGCGGAGGTCGTAGCAAACCGACAGGCCGATACGCCCGAAGGGCGAATCTACGGTGACAACGCTGTTGCCCGGTTCGATCGTGCGCGGTTCGGAGTAACGCTCCTCGCCCATCTCGAAACCGAAGAGGTGGATCTTGTCATATCGTGCCACGAGCCTGCCGCTGTCGTCGTAGACCATCGAGCTGTTGCGCACCTTGTCGGGCGCGCTGCACTCGAGCGGCACAGACCCCCCGACCAGCCAGATCCCGTGCTTCTTCGCGGTTTCCGCGAGAAAAGCCTGGATCGGACCACTGCCTACCTTCTCGCGCAAGGTAACCTTGTCTTCCTCGCGCAGGCCCATGATCCCGAAGTATTCGGGCAGTGTCACGAGTTGCGCCCCCTGCTCGACCGCCCGCTCGATGAGCCGCGCGGCCTCGCGCAGATTCCCCTCGACGTTGGGGCCCGACGCCATCTGCACCGCCGCAACCCGCGTAACCGACGTTTGCGCCGCGGGCGTTACGCCCGGCGGTGCCACTTTTTCGAAAGAAGATTGCGCGCTCATGAGTGGCAAATGGTAAATGGGGAGTCGGGAACGGGGAAGACGGGGCGCGTTGCGCCGCTCTGTCCTGTTTCCTGTATTCCATTTCCCATTTCCTATTTCCTATTTCCCCGGATTTCGAGGCGCAGCGCCTCGCCCAGTTTGAGGTCGCTTTGCAGCGTCACCCGCGCCGACTCGAGCGCCAATGCCATGAGCCAGGCGCGCAACTCCTCGGCGAGCAAGCGCGATTCCTGCGTGGGGCCGTGATGCACCACAAGGCGCGATCCCTGCTGCCCGAGGTGTGTCTTGACCGCTTCACGGATCGCGGGCTGCTCGAGCATTGTCCGGCCCGTGCGCGGACGATCCCACAGCTCCGGGGACACGACGAAGCTTTGCGCCATTGCGCCACCGGCCGTGCCCGCCAGCGCTGCAGCCACCGACCACCTCAGCAGCGTGATCATGACCCGGCCTCCGGTTCATTACCCGCGGGCTGGCGCTCGACTTTTGCGACCTGGGGTTCCTTCCACGTACCGGTCACGTCGTACTCGAAGGCGCCCATCTCGTTAATCGGATCCTTCAGCATTTTCTGAGCGAGAAACGTCGCGACGCCCGCCAACGGACCGCCAATCAGTGCGCCCGCGATTGCTACGCTTTCGCTGAGGTAAGGCGTTATCCGTACGCGCAGCTCTTGGGTCTCACGGGCGAGATCGACCTTTCCTTTCATAAGCACGCGCGCTGACGGTCCCTGAATCCGAAAATTCTCGGTAATCGCGATACCCCGATCGATCTTGACCGGCCCGACGATCTCATCGAACGCAAAGCCTTCGCTGAAGACGTCGCGGAAATCGAGGGAGACACGCCGCGGCAGTGCCTGCAGGCTCATGACCCCGAGCAGCTTGCCCACCCCTGTATCGATCTTGTTGAATTGGCCCTTGGCGGCGTCAAGCACCAGGTTTCCCGACAGCGAGGGGTAATCGATCTCGTACGGGGTTCCCCGCCAGGTGAGTGCGCCCTCGATCTTGGCCGTCCCCCGCTTCAGACCATCGGAGTAGCCGAGACGGTCGAGGAGCTTTCCGGCATCACGCGCGTCGAGTCGGATGTTTACCCGCGTCCGCGGCGCGGCGAGCCACCCCTCCCAGAACCCCTCGAGCGTAAACGTGGCCTCCGGATTGGCGATGCTCAACCGTTCGATGCGCCAATCAGCGCCCTGGGGCGTCGCTGCGACCTCGAGACCGCCGAGCACTTTGCCACCCAGCGAGAACTGCTCGGCGGTGATGTCGAGCGCGGGTAGATCGAGCTGCCTCCGGTTGCGGGCCGCGGTTGTCGGCGCCTGCAGCGTCGCGGGGGAAGGCCCTGGGATCGAAAGCGTTTTCATGCGCGCGGTAAGGCGGCCGCGGCCCTGCGGTTGCCACAGCAACGTCCCCTCGAATTCCTTGCCGACCACACTGCTTCGCCACTTTCCATCCGGCTGGGCCACGGCATGGATGACAAGGTCGCGATAGCGGCGGCCCAGCGCATCCAAGGTGCCGAGCTTGAGATCGATGCCGCCCCAATCGACGCGTACGGGCTCACCCGATTGCCGGAACATCGCAAGCCAGCGGTCGAGGTCGAGGCTGCCGATGTTTCCGCTCAGCCACACCCCTGCCCGATCAGACTCGGACGCTGCGCCGCCGAAGCGCACAACTCCTCGTGGAATCGCAACTTTTTCCCCATCCATTTGACGGACGAGCTTCATACCGACGATATCGCCCACGGCGACGCCGATGCGGTCCTCGGTGGTGCTGATTACACGGCGCTCGATGCGAACGCGCAACGCCTGCCCCGCCGGCTTCAACAAGGGCGGGGGAAGGTATACCGCCAGGCCCTTCAGACTCGACTCCAATACGACATCCGCCGTGCCCTTGCGCGCCGTGATGACCGCGTGCCAGTCAGTGGCGCCGCGGACGTGTTGCATCCATGCCGGCTGAGCGGAAGGGTCCTGCAGGTTGTCCGTGTCGATGCGCCCCTGCACTGTAATGGTCTCCGTCGCTTCTCCCCGAATATCGGCCGTAATCGACACGGGGCCGCCAAGCACGGTGCCCGTTACGCCCTTCGCCCATACCGAGGAATCAGTAAACTCGACGCGGCCGCTCGCCCGCTCGACTGCGGGTGCCTCCGGGTGAACAACCACTGTATTTCCGGCAATCTCGTAGGCGCCCGCCAGCTTTATCTTGTGCTCGGCGCGCAGCGGAATATTAAGTTTCAGCGTCAGCCGCCCGGCCCCCCGGGCTTCCCATCCTTCCGTGAAGTGATCGATCGCGTCGAGAACCGGGCTCTTCTCGATGAAGATCAAGAACTCGCTGGTCGGTCCTGTGGCCTCCCCCGTGACGTTCAGCACTTCTTCATTGCCGGCAAGGTCGAGGATCTCCCCATGAACCTTGGAAAGTCGCGTTCC
>JAOTTL010000146.1:0-9449 GCA_029864385.1 Betaproteobacteria bacterium
GCACACTGGCACGCCGCACGAGCTGGCGACGCAGTTGAATGTTTTCACGCGTCACGGTACCGAGCGCATCATCCGCTATGCATTCGAGCTCGCCCGGAAGAAACGCAAGAAGAAAGTGACCTCCGCGACCAAATCGAACGGCATCAACTTCAGCATGCCGTTCTGGGATGAGGTGTTCTGGCAGGTGGCGACGAAATATCCCGGCGTTGCGGCCGAGCAGATGCACATCGATGCGCTCGCGGCGCGCTTCGTGACCCATCCGCACAATTTCGGCGTGGTGGTGGGCAGCAATCTGTTCGGCGATATCCTCACCGATCTCGGCGCGGCCATCGCAGGGTCGATCGGGATTGGGGCATCGGCCAATCTCAATCCCGAAAAGCGTTACCCCTCCTGCTTCGAGCCGGTGCATGGCTCGGCGCCGGACATCGTCGGCAAGGGCATTGCCAATCCGCTGGGCCAGATCTGGAGCGGCGCGTTGATGCTCGAGCACCTTGGCTACACCGCTGCCCATGACGTGGTGCTGAAAGCCATGATTGCGGTGCTCAACGCCGGGATCAAGACGCCTGATCTCGGGGGAAGCGCGAAAACGACCGACGTCACTCAGGCCGTCGTCAAAGAAATTCGCCGCCTCGCGAGCTGATTCTCCCGCGCTGGGAAACCCATGGCGCGCAGGTTGGTTGACCGGAGCTTGGGTGCGATGTTTGCCGGACAGACAGTGTGCGCAGGCATTCTCCGCAAGTCAGGGGTGGTGAGTCACATGCTCCGGATTGAGTTCAGCGGGTGGCTTAGAGCCCGTAGCACAGGATGTGCGGCGGTCATCTTTGCGCTCGCGCTCGTCTGGCCACAGATCGCCGTAGCGCAGACGCCGGCAGCCACAGAGCAAGCGGCGATTGCCTCGGCGCATCCGCTGGCAACCCGTGCCGGGCATGACGTTCTCAAACGCGGCGGGAACGCCTTCGACGCGGCCATTGCTGTTGCAGCTGCCCTGGCGGTCGTTGAGCCCTATTCGTCAGGATTGGGCGGTGGCGGGTTCTGGCTGCTGCACCGAGCGCGTGATGGGCATCAGATAATGGTCGACAGCCGGGAGGTTGCGCCGAGCGCTGCGAGTCCCGGGCTGTTCTTCGACGCCGAGGGAAAGCCCGTTCCCGGTGCTACGCGACGTGGCGGCAAATCGGTGGCGGTGCCCGGCGTCCCCGCGGCGCTGGTTCACATTGCCGAGCATTACGGAAACCTGCCGTTGTCGGTTTCGCTCGGTCCGGCGATCCACTATGCGCGCGATGGCTTCGCAGTCGGGTCGCGTTACGCGCGCATCGCTGAACGACGTGAGGGGCTTCTGCAGAAAAGGCCGGCGACCGCCCGCACCTTTCTCGACAACGACCGGGTGCCGCAGCCCGGTTTTCTGCTGCGCCAGCCAGCGCTGGCGCAAACGATGCAGGGTATTGCCACCGATGGTCGAGATGGCTTCTATCGCGGTGCGGTGGCGCAGGCCCTGGTCGAGGCGGTGAACCGGGCAGGCGGGGTCTGGCAGCTCGAGGATCTCGAGCGCTACCGCGTCGTCGAGCGCACACCGCTGCGCATCCGATATCACGGCGCGACGATTACCACCGTAACGCTGCCCTCGGCAGGCGGAATTGCCCTCGCGCAGGTGCTTCAGATGCTGGAGCGCTTCGAGCTCTCGGATGCCCGGGCCCCTCGTGACGCGCATCTGGTGATCGAGGCCCTGCGGCGCGCGTTTCAGGATCGTTCGCTCTACCTGGGCGATGACGATTTTGTCGCTGTGCCGATGAGGAGGCTGCTGAGCAGGGAGTATGCAGCCCGACGCGCGGCGAATATCGATCCGATGAAGGCGACGAAAAGCGACGAGATGGGCAACAAGCAGTCGATTGCGCCGGCGAGCGGCAACACGACCCATTTGTCGGTGATCGATGGGGAGGGTAACCGGGTAGCTGCTACGCTCAGCATCAACCTGTTGTTCGGTTCCGGCATCGTCGCCGCAGGTACCGGCGTGCTGCTCAATAACGAGATGGATGATTTTTCACTACAAGCGGACCTGCCGAATGCGTTCCGTCTGCGGGGTGGTGCGGCGAACGCGGTCGGCCCCGGCAAGCGGCCGCTATCGAGCATGACACCCGCGTTCGTCGAGGACGAGAAGGGCATTCTCATCATCGGGGCGCCGGGTGGGTCCCGCATCGTGAGCCAGCTGCTGCTCGCAGTACTGGATTATGTCGGGTCGACCACCGTGGACCTGGCGCAGATCGTAAGCGCGCCGCGCTATCACCATCAGTGGTGGCCTGACCGCGTCGAGATCGAGATGGACAGCTTCACGCCCGATTGGCGTGCGAGCCTGGAAGCGAAAGGCCATCGGCTGCGTATGGTCGGGCGTAAATGGGGCAACATGCAGGCCGTTCTCAAGTCGAAGACGGACGGCGCCGTGCAGGCAGCGAACGATCCGCGTGGTGCGGGTGTCGCTTGGTATTAGGGACGTGATGGGTGATGGGTGATGAGTGATGAGTGATGAGTGATGAGTGATCCGTGGCCGATTCTCCCGTTCTTGGCCCGTCACCCGTCACCCGTCAGTCGTCACCCGGCACGGGGTCTGATCCGGTATTATTAGCGCTCGATGAAGACGACGTTTCTGGATTTTGAGCAGCCTATCGCGGAGCTCGAGGCGAAGATCGACGAGTTGCGCTATGTACAGGACGATTCGGCGCTCGATATCTCCGAGGATATCGCGCGCCTGCAGAAGAAGAGCCAGACGCTCACCAAGAACATCTACGGCAAGCTCACCGCCTGGCAGATCGCGCAGGTGGCGCGCCACCCGCAACGGCCCTACACGCTGGACTATATCGCCGGGCTGTTCACCGGTTTCGAGGAGCTGCATGGCGATCGCAGCTTTGCTGATGACCCGGCGATCGTGGGCGGGCTCGCCCGGCTGAACGGCGAGCCGTGCATGGTGATCGGGCAACAGAAAGGGCGTGATACCAAGGACAAGATCTTCCGCAACTTCGGCATGCCCAAGCCCGAAGGCTATCGTAAGGCAATGCGACTGATGAAGCTTGCGGAGCGGTTCGGCATCCCGGTGTTCAGCTTCATCGACACGCCGGGCGCCTACCCCGGCGTTGGCGCCGAGGAGCGCGGACAGTCCGAGGCGATTGGCCGCAATCTCTACGCCATGACCGAGTTGCGGACCCCGATCATCTGCACTGTCATCGGGGAAGGCGGTTCGGGCGGCGCGCTCGCCATCGCGGTGGGGGACGCGCTGCTCATGCTGCAGTACGCCACGTATTCAGTCATCTCGCCAGAAGGCTGCGCGTCGATCCTGTGGAAGAGCGCCGATTACGCAGAGGCGGCGGCGGAAACGCTCGGTATCACGTCGACCCGGCTCAAAGCGCTGGGCCTGGTGGACAAGATCGTCAACGAGCCGCTCGGCGGCGCGCATCGCGACTACGAAACGACGATGCAGAACCTCAAGAAGGCGCTGCAGGATACCTGGCGGCAGCTCAAGGACATTCCCCTCGACGAGCTGCTTGAGCGGCGCTTCGACCGTCTCGTCGATAATGGCAGATACAAGGAAGTCGAGCAGAAATAGCCTACGTCCGCCGGACCTTGCTGCCCGCGTCGCGTCGCGGCTGGCGACCGTCGTTCGACCTGCCGATCGTCTTTTGGCCGGCGTAAGCGGTGGCGTCGATTCGGTCGTCCTGCTCGATTGCCTGCGGCGCGTGTCCCGCAAGTTGCGCGTCCGGGTGGCAGTCCTGCACATCAATCATAGGCTGAGTCCCAACGCGGGGCGGTGGGATGCCTTTTGCCGACGTCTTTGCCGGACGCAAGGCATTCCCTACTCGAGCGTCACGGTGAAAATTGCCCGCGGCGGAAATCTGGAAGCTGCGGCACGCGCTGCGCGTTACGCAGTGTTTGACCGGCAGCGGACCGACTACCTCGTGCTTGCCCAGCATCGGGACGATCAGGTCGAGACGTTGTTGCTGCAGTTGTTGCGCGGGGCAGGCGTCAGGGGGCTCGCAGCCATGCCGCTGCTTCGCAAGGTAGAAGGCGGAAGGCGGAAGGCGGAAGTGAAGCGCGGAAGAACAGATCATCCCTCATCCTTCATCTCTCATCCTTCGATTCTCCGGCCCCTGCTCGACGTGACGCGTGCCGAGATCCTCGAATACGCCAGGAAGCGGCGTCTGGAATGGATCGAGGACGAAAGCAATGCCAGCGTCGACTTCCGCCGAAACTTCCTGCGCCACGAGGTGCTGCCGGTGATCGCCCGGCGCTTTCCGTCGTATCGCACTACAGTGGCGCGGAGCGCGCGCCATCTGGCCGAGGCCGGTGAGCTGCTGGATGAGCTGGCCGCACAGGATGCAACGGGTTCATTCGACGGCGTAACGCTCGCGGTTGCGGCACTGGGTCGTTTGCCTAGCGCCCGCGCCCGCAACCTGCTGCGCTTTTTCCTGGCGCGCAGCGGCGTGGTCATGCCTAACGTCGAACGCCTGGAGGAAGCGCTGCGGCAGGCCCTCACCGCGCGGCAGGATGCCCGCGTCGCCGTTGCGCTGGATGACAGCGTGCTTCGGCGCTACGCGGGCCGTCTCCACGTGGTCCCCGTCAGCCGACCGTTGCCCCGCGGGTATGTGCGGCGCTGGCACGGAGAGCTTGAGATCGAGTTGCCCGAGTTCGGCGGCGTGCTACTTCTTCAGCGCACTCGCGATCACGGCATCAGCCTGGCGCGGCTGCGGGCGCAGCCTGTGACGATTCGCTCGCGACAGGGGGGAGAGCGGCTCCAGCCGGACCCGAGCCGGCCACGCCGCAGCCTCAAGAACCTGTTGCAGGAAGCGCATGTCGCACCGTGGCAGCGCGATCGCTTGCCCCTGATCTATTGCGGCAATGCTCTGGTCTGGGTGCCTGAAGTCGGGGTGGATAGTGCCTTCCAGGCGCGGCCTGACGAAGTGGCGCTGCGCCCCGAATGGAAGGGCGCGGCGTAATACCGCGCCCGTCGGGCCACACCGGCGGCCGCATGAGAGCCCACCGGTGGCGAAGCCCCCTCGACCCGCCCGCCTGAAATTCGCGGGATTGGGGGTCGTGTTGACGCCGAATATGGCGTGAAATCTCTTTATTTCAAAGCCTTACCGTGTTATCCTTCGCGCTTGACCTGAAGAAAATAGTCGACCAGGGGAGCTTCATGGCAGTGGAACGCACGTTGTCCATCATCAAGCCGGATGCCGTCGCGAAGAATGTCATTGGCAGCATTTACAGCCGATTCGAGCAAGCTGGCCTCAAGATCGTGGCCGCGCGAATGAAGGGGTTGTCGCGCGCCGAGGCCGAGGGGTTCTATGTGGTGCACAAAGAACGGCCATTTTTCAAGGATCTCGTGGATTTCATGACATCGGGACCGGTGATGATCCAGGTGCTGGAAGGAGACGACGCGATTCAGAAAAATCGCGATCTCATGGGCGCCACCGACCCTCGGAAAGCCGAGAAGGGCACTATCCGCGCCGATTTTGCTCAAAACATAGATGCCAACGCGGTGCACGGCTCTGACTCGCCTGAGACGGCGGCAGCCGAAATCGCGTATTTTTTCCCCAAACAGGAAATCTATTCGCACTGAACGCGAGGCGGTGATGACGGTGAATCTGCTCGGGCTTGATCAGGAAGGACTGAAGGCCTTCTGCGCTGACCTGGGCGAGAAGCCGTATCGCGCCCGGCAGTTGCTACGCTGGATTCATCAGGTCGGCGTCGACGATTTCGCTGCCATGACCGATGTGTCAAAGGCGCTGCGCACCCGCCTGCAGGATTGCGCGCGCATTGTCGCGCCCAGCGTGATACGCGACACGACGGCCGGTGATGACACGCGCAAGTGGCTGCTCGACGTCGGCACGGGTAATGCCATCGAGACTGTCTTCATCCCGGAGGAAAACCGCGGCACGTTGTGCATATCGTCGCAGGCCGGGTGTGCGCTCGAGTGCTCGTTCTGCTCCACGGGGGCGCAGGGTTTCAATCGCAACCTGTCGACCGAGGAGATCATCGGCCAACTATGGTGGGCGAACCGGTGCCTGGGCCGCGGCGTCTCGGCCGATCGTCCCATCAGCAACGTCGTGATGATGGGCATGGGAGAGCCACTTGCGAATTTCGATAACGTGGTGGCGGCGCTGCAGATCATGCTCGACGACTTGGCCTACGGCCTCTCCCGACGGCGGGTGACGGTTTCGACGGCGGGGCTGGTGCCGGGCATCGATCGGCTGCGGGACGCGTGCCCGGTAGCGCTCGCGGTTTCGCTGCATGCGCCCAACGATGGGCTGCGCGATCGCCTGGTGCCGATCAACCGTAAGTATCCCATCAAGGAGCTGCTGGCTGCGTGCGTGCGCT
Source organism: Betaproteobacteria bacterium (assembly GCA_029864385.1). Classification (GTDB taxonomy): domain Bacteria; phylum Pseudomonadota; class Gammaproteobacteria; order Burkholderiales; family SG8-41; genus SG8-41. Next base: position 6,358 of record JAOTTL010000146.1, read on the forward strand.
ACATCGACCAGGCGCCGCGTAATTACATCATGTTTGAGTACGTCATGCTGGGCGGTGTAAACGACAGCGTGGGCCAGGCGCGCGAGCTCGCGGCGCTGGTTAAGGACGTGCCTTGCAAGCTCAACCTGATCCCGTTCAATTCTTTTCCGGGCTCGAGCTACGTGCGCTCTGCGCCCGACGTCATTGCGCGTTTCCGCGACGTCCTGCTGCAGGCGGGACTGGTCGCCACGATCCGCAAGACACGCGGCGACGATATCGAGGCGGCTTGCGGGCAGCTGGCGGGGCAGGTCCAGGACCGGACGAAGCGCCGGCAACGCCGCGACGAGGAGGAACTGACGCGATGAGCGTGAAATCGCTCGCGCCCGCGCTAGGCCTGGTATGCGCGCTCGTGGCGGGATGCGCGACGCAGCCGGCCTCCGATACGGAGCTGCAACCTAGAACGGCGACCAGCGGTGAAGAAAGCCAGGCTCGCGCTCGGGCGCGTATTCACACGGAGCTGGCAGCCAGCTATTACCAGCTGGGCAACATGGGGGTTGCGCTCGAGGAAGTGAGGGAGGCCCTGCAGAGCGATTCGACCTACGGTCCGGCTCACAACGCTGCGGGGCTGGTCTACGGCGCGCTCAAGCGGGACAGCCAGGCCGAAGCGAGCTTCCAGCGCGCGTTGAGCATCAACGCGCTCGACTCCGACGCCAACAACAATTACGGAGAATTCCTGTGCGCGCGCAAACGCGAGCAGGAAAGCATTCGGTATTTCATGACGGCTGTGGAAAATCCGCTTTACCAAAGGCCGGACCGCTCGTATGTCAATGCGGGAATCTGCGCGCGCCGGCAGGGCGATGTCGGAGCGGCGGAGAACTATTTCCGGCAGGCGCTGCGGGTGCGGCCGAACCAGCCCCAGGCGCTATACAACCTTGCCGAGCTGGAGTACGAAGGACGCAAATATGATGCAGCCAGGGACCACGTGGATCTTCTGATGCGCGTTGCTCAACCTAATGCGGAAGCGCTTTGGCTGGCGGTGCGCATCGAGCGCAAGCGGGGTGATGCTGCGTCAGCGGCAAGCTACGCCCAACAGCTGCAGAAGAATTTTCCCGGTTCCAAGGAGGCGCGCGCCCTGAGCGCAGGCCAGTTCGAATGAGCGAAACCGACGATCAAACAACGGAAGACGCGACCGGGGAATTTGGGGTCAAGCCTGGCGCGCGCCTGGCCGAGGCACGCGAGCACCTCAAGCTGAGCGCGACTGACGTCGCGCGTCAGCTCAAGCTTTCGGTAGGGCAGGTGGAGGCGCTGGAAACGGACCAGTTCGAGCGTCTGCCCGGTTCTGTGTTCGTGCGCGGCTTCATCCGCAATTACGCGCGGCTGGTCAAACTTGATCCGGAAGATCTGCTCCAGGCGGCGGGCAACAGGCTGCCGCAGCAGGCATCACGGCCCGAAACGCCGCCGTCGAAGGACATACCGTTCCCGTCAGCCCGACCTCGCCGGTGGCCGAAATACGCCTGGATAGCGGGCGTGCTCGTTGTCGCGCTCGCGTGTTACGAATTTTTCGTCAGCAGTGAAGAGCCCGTGATCACTACGCATCCGACGGAGGTCGCACCTACGCCGGTACCCGTGGCGATACCCAAGGAGGAGCAAACGCCTGCGCCGCTGGCCACTCCATCCGAGTCACAGGAGGTGCCAGCGACGCTTGCCGCCGCCGCGCCGAGCGAGCCGGATGTCGAAAAAGCGGCAGCGCCGGAGCCCGTAGCAGAAGTTCCTGCGCCGGAGCCCGTATCGGTGGTTTCCGCGCCGGAGCCGGTGCAACCGCCTTCTACCGCAGCCCCGGAGTCCGTCGCGGTAGTTTCTGCACCTGAGCCGGTGCAGCCGCCTTCTACCTCAGCGCTTCCCTCGCCAGAACCGGAAACACCAGCCCAAGCGTCGAAACCGGCAAAACGGCAGGTAATGCTCGTGTTCGAGGATGAGTCCTGGGTCGAGATTCGCGATCGCGACGGCAAACTGATCCTGTTTCAGCTCAATCTGCCGGGCACGCGCCAAGTCGTGAGCGGGCCGCCGCCGCTGTCGTTCGTCATCGGCAACCCGCAGGGTGTGCGGCTTACATACGACGAGCGTCCAGTGGATTTAACGCGCCACACGCCGCCGCAGACCGGAGTCGCTCGGATGACTCTGGAATGAATTGCTATCCCGATTACGGCCCTGCCGCGCGGCGCACAAGCGCCCGGGTTCAGGTCGCGCATGTCGCGATCGGTGGGGACGCGCCTATCGTCGTTCAGTCCATGACAAATACGGACACGGCGGATGTGGCGGCCACAGTGCATCAGGTGGCGGCGCTTGCGCGGGCGGGCTCGGAAATCGTGCGTATTACCGTCAATGACACTGCCGCCGCCGCGGCCGTTCCCCTGATCCGCGAGCGGCTCGACGCAATGGGCGTGAATGTGCCGCTGGTGGGGGATTTTCATTTCAATGGGCATCGATTGCTGGCGCAGCATCCCGTGTGCGCCGAAGCCCTCGCTAAACTCCGTATCAATCCGGGCAACGTCGGGCGCGGCTCGCGGCGCGACGATCAGTTCGCGACGATGATCGAGTTTGCCTGTCGTTACGACAAGGCAGTGCGCATTGGCGTCAATTGGGGAAGCCTCGACCCGGAGCTGCTCGCGCGCATGATGGATGAGAATGCGCGCCAGGCACAGCCGGATGACGCCGCGGTCGTCACGCGCAAGGCGCTGGTGAGCTCTGCACTGGAAAGTGCGCGCCAGGCGGAGCACCTCGGCCTCGCGCATGACCGTATCGTGTTGTCCTGCAAGGTGAGCGGCGTGCAGGACTTGATTACCGTCTACCGGGATCTCGCTCGATGCGAGGACTTCGCATTGCACCTTGGTCTGACTGAAGCGGGCATGGGCTCGAAGGGAATAGTCGCCTCATCCACCGCGCTCGCCGTGCTGCTGCAAGAAGGCATCGGCGATACCATCCGCGTTTCGCTGACGCCGGAGCCGGGAGGCGACCGTACCCGCGAGGTCGTCGTGGCGCAGGAGATCCTTCAGACCATGGGCCTGCGCTCATTCGCTCCGCTCGTGATTGCCTGCCCCGGCTGCGGCCGCACG
>JAOTTL010000323.1:0-2367 GCA_029864385.1 Betaproteobacteria bacterium
AGCCAGCGCAGCTGGCTATGGCGGGAATACGGGAATCGTGTCGGTGGCTGGCGGCTGATCGACCTCTTCGACGAGCTGAAGCTGCCGGCTGGTGTGATCGCGAACACGGAGAACTACGAACACTGCCCGGAACTCATTGCCGCGCATCGCAAGCGCGGAGACGAGTTGATCGGGCACGGCAAGTCCAACGCGGAGCGCCAGATCGAGATGCCGCAAGAGGAAGAACGGCGCATGATTCGCGAAGTGACCGAGACCATGACGAAGGCGGACGGCGTGAAGCCGGAAGGGTGGCTCAGTCCGTACTTGACGCCGAGCCTCAACACCACCAATTTGCTCGCCGAGGCGGGATACTCCTATGTCCTCGACTGGGGTATCTGCGACGAGCAGCCGTTCTGGGTAGGCTCGACTCAGGGCCCGCTGCTTGCCGTACCGTACCCGATCGAGCTCAACGACCAGCCCGCGGTGGTTTATCGCCGGCATACCGCTGCGGAGTACGCGGACATGCTCGTGGACAATTTCGACGAACTCCTGCGCAAGTCGGCGGATATGCCGCTCGTCTTCGCGATCTCGATTCACACCTTCATCATGGGCCAACCGTTCCGTATCGTGCACTTGCGCCGCGCGTTGCGGCACATGCTGAGGCGCAAAGGCAAGGTATGGTTCACGCTTCCGCGACAGATCGCGCGTCACTACAGGAGCCTGCCCGATCGCGTGCAATTGAAGCAGACTGCGGCAGCGCCGTCTTGATTGTACGGTTCCGAAAGGGCCGACAAGTCGCTAGTTAGCTTACGGCAGGGCGTGAAAACGCCGGCCTTCCTCTGCCGGCGCTGCGCTGGCGTTCTCTTGTGCCGGCGACGGCGCGCGGCCAACGATCGGCGGGTGGCAGCGCGAGCATGCCGTTTTGACGAGAGCCCGTTTCATGAATAGGCTCCTTCGCTTCTAAATGATTGATTTTAAGTACGCAAGAAGCATTCATGAAATGAATTCTAGTTATTTGCGCCACTGAAGCTGATTGGCGTATATTGATAGGCGCAGGTCCTCCGCAGTGGCAGTGCATTTCCCCAAGAAGACTCCGGTGCATCATACGGCATTATGATCAGCATTTTTAGGAAAATTCCTTACGCGAAACCGCTCGCGATTGTTCTCGGGGCGGTTGCGTTGTACGCGGTCCTGGGCTTTCTTGTCGCGCCGTGGCTCATCGAGCGGGCCGTTCCCGACTATGCGGCGGAGCGTCTTGAGCGCAAGGCGACCGTGGGCAAGGTCCGCTTTCATCCGTTTCTGCTCAAGCTCGACGTCCGGGACCTGGTGCTGGCAGAGAAGGACGGAGCACCCATAGCTGGATTAAAGCGCCTGCTGGTTGACTTCGAGGTTGAGAGTCTCGTCAATTGGGCGTGGACGTTTTCTCGCATCAACTTCGAGGGCCTCGACTTGCACGTCGACATCGGGCCCGACGGCCGGATCAACCTGGATGTGCTCGCGGACCGATTCCGCGGTGATGCCGAACCGCCCGCAGGCGCAAGCGCGGAGGATGAGCCTCCGCCGCGGGTGCTTTTGAAGCACGTGTCGCTGATCAGGGCGGCCGTCACGCTGAGCGATCGATCTAGCTCGACGCCAGCGCAGGCGACGCTCGCGCCGATCAATCTCGAGCTGCGGGGCCTCTCGACGTTGCCCGAACAGCATGGGCCGTACGTGATCCGGGCGCAGCTGCCCGGAGGCGGCGTGCTGAGCTGGCAGGGAGACGGCTCACTGAATCCGATTCAGTCACAGGGCCATGTCGATCTCAAGGGCGCCAAGCCCGCGACGGTGTGGCAGTTCCTGCGTGACCAGACTCACCTGGCCGAGCCGTCGGGCGAGGTGGATGTCAGCGCGCGCTATCGCTTCACCTATGCTGACCGGAAGCCGCAGTTGATACTGGATGACGTGCGCATGAGCGCGCGGGGCGTTGCGTTGACCCGAACCGGTGTTAAGGAGCCCTTCATCTTGCTCAAGACGATTGAAGCCACCGGCGGCCGCTTCGATCTGGTGAAGCGGGAGTTCGTGCTGCCGGAGCTGCAGATCCGCGATGGCAGTGTTGCCGTGGCGGTCGATCCGAAAGGCCAACTGAACTGGCAGATGCTGGTTAAGGCCTCTGCGACCCCGGCGGAACCTGCATCCACGCCGGCTGCACCGGGACCGCCGTGGGCGCTAAAGCTCGAAGCGATACGCGTTGCCGATGTCGCCTTGCGCTACAGCGATCACAGCCGCGCTGTGCCGCTGGTGGTGAGCGCGGATGGGGCGCAGCTCAGCCTGTCTGCGGCGCTGGAGGCAGGGGCGGCAAGCCCCCAGGTCCTAGTGAACGATATTGCCCTCACGCTGGCTGGAATTAAG
>JAOTTL010000010.1:0-35621 GCA_029864385.1 Betaproteobacteria bacterium
GTATCGCAAACAGATGTAGCGCCAGGTCCGTCCGGGTGACGCCGGTGCCAACACGGCAATGGAGGAATTCGGTAAAATCGCCCGCGAGGCCTGCGGCGACACCAGTCTGTTGGCGCAAGACTCGAACCCAGAATCAAAGGCGGCCTGATTTCCATGCGACGGATTACGCTGATACCAGGCGATGGCATCGGTCCAGAGGTGATCGCAGCCGCGCGCGCGGTCGTGGAGGCGTCGGGTGCCGCAGTGGCCTTCGAAGAGGTTATTGCGGGCCAGCGTGCAGAACGCGAGCACGGCACGCCGCTTCCGCGCGCCGTGTTCGACTCCATCGAAGCAACCAGCATTGCCTTGAAGGGGCCGACGCAGACCCCGTTCGGTGGCGACTACCGAGTCACGATCGAGCGCAACGATGCGCAGGCGGGCAGCGCAAAGCGGACTTATCCGAGCATCTCGATCGCGTTGCGGCGCGAGCTGGGACTGTTCGTGGCCATGCGTCCGATCAAGAATTATCCGGGTATCCCTTCACGCTACGAGAAGGTGGACCTGGTCATCTTCCGCGAGAACAGCGAGGACCTCTACGTTGGCGTCGAGCGCATGGTCGACGAGGGCACCGCAGAGGCCATCAAGATCATCTCCGAACGTGGTACCGAGCGCGTCACACGCTTTGCTCTCGACTACATGCAGCGCCTCGGCCGGCGTCGCCTCACCATCGGGCACAAAGCCAACGTGATGAAGATGACCGACGGCTTGTTCCTGAAGACCGCCCAGAGCATCGCCAAGGGACGCTCCGACATTCTGGTCGACCAACGCGTCGTGGATGCCTTGTGCATGGATCTGGTGATGCGACCGGAGGACTATGACTGCCTGCTGCTGCCGAATCTCTACGGCGACATGATCTCCGATCTCGCAGCGGGGCTGGTGGGCGGACTCGGCGTTGCGCCGGGTGCGAACTTCGGCGCCGACTATGCCACCTTCGAGGCCGTGCATGGCACTGCACCCGACATGGCCGGGAAGGATGTTGCCAATCCGATGGCGTCGATCCTGTCGGCGGTGATGATGCTGCGGTATATCGGAGAGGCAGCGGCGGCTGATCGCATTGCGCAGGCCCTGGCCCAGGTGCTCAAGGAGAAAGGCTCGGTCACGCCGGACCTCGGTGGCAATGCGGGCACCCGCGCCATGACCGAGGCCATTGTCCAGAAACTGCAACGGCAATAGCCACAGAGAACACAGAGATCATCGCGTCAGGCAAGAAATGGCTCGCTTAAGCAATGCGGCGTTACCCGTCCGCGTCGGAGTTTGCTCGTCGTGTTGAATTTTGTCCTCCGTGTTCTCTGTGGCTGAATGAGGGTCGGATGGGTAAGCGTATCGTTTTCGTAGGAGCAGGGGCGATCGGCGGCTACGTTGGCGGCCACATGACGCGTGCGGGTCATGATGTAACGCTCATCGACGCCTGGCCCGAGCACGTCGAGCGCATGCGCGCGCACGGGCTCGAGCTCTCCGGCGTCACTGACGCGGAGCGACACACGGTAAAGGTCAAGGCCTTGCACGTCACGGACGTGCAAGAGCTGTCCCGGAAGCGGCCCGTCGATATCGCCTTCGTGAGCGTGAAATCGTACGATACCGAATGGGCCACACTGCTCATCCGGCAGTATCTGGCCGCCGACGGATTCGTGGTGTCGTTGCAGAACTGCATCAACGAAGAGCGTATCGCAGCGCTGGTCGGGTGGGGCCGGACGACGGGCTGTATCGCGAGTCTCATTGCCGCGGAGCTCTACGAGCCCGGCCGCATCAAGAGGACCGTGCCGATGGGCGGTGAGCGCCACACGGTGTTCCGCGCGGGCGAGCCGCATGGCCGGATCACGCCCCGGGTGCAGGAGGTGGTGGAGCTCTTGTGTAGCGTCGATAGCGCGAAGGCGACGGCCAACCTGTGGGGCGAGCGTTGGTCGAAGCTCGTGATCAACTCGATGCGCAACGGGCTCTCTGCCGCTACCGGCCTCTATGGCAACCAGCGGGACACCTCGGAGGGGCCGCGCTGGCTCTCGATCCGGCTCGGTAGCCAGTCGGTCCGTGTAGGCCAGGCGCTGGGATACTCGCTGGAGCGGATGCTGGGCATGGAGCCCGAGGTCCTCGCGCGCGCCGGTGAGGGCTACAAGGATGCGCTGTCCGAGATCACCGACATCCTGCTCGAAGGCGCGAAGAAGCGCGCGGACGATCAGCGCCCGTCGATGGCGCAGGATATCGCCAAGGGACGTCGCACGGAAACCGATTTCATTAACGGCTATATTGCCGCGCGCGGCGCAGAGATCGGAGTCGATGCCGCTTTGCATGGCCGTATGAACGAGCTGGTGAAGCAGGTCGAGCGTGGCACGACGCCGGCAGCCGGGCAGCTCATCGAGGGCTGGTGAAGAGCGTCGCCGCCAACGCCAAAGGGCGAAGGGCATGAGTGCCAGAACGATGTTCGAGAAGATCTGGGACCGGCACGTGATCGCCGAGGAGGAAGGCGAGCTTTTGCTCTACGTCGACCGCGCGTTGTTCCATGAAGGTTCGTCGCACGCGTTTCGGATGCTTGATGCCCGTCAGCACGAGGTGCGCCGCCCTGGGCAGGTGTTCGCCTTCAACGATCATTACGTTCCGACGCACGACCGCGAGAAGGGCGTCGACGGCATCGCGAATCCCGAAATCCGCAACATGGTCGTCAACCTCGAAAAGAACACGAAGCGTTACGGCATTACGTTGTTCGGAATTGACGATCCGCGTCAGGGGATTCTCCATATCGTGCCGCCCGAGCTGGGCATCACGCAGCCCGGACTGCTCATGGTGGGTGCCGATTCGCACACTTCGACCCATGGCGCCTACGGTTGCATCGCCTTCGGCATCGGCGCATCCGAAATGACGCACGTGTTGGCTACCCAGACGCTGTGGCAGCGGCGCCCGAAGACCCTGCGGGTGATGATCGACGGGGCCTTGGCCAAGGGGGTTTACGCCAAGGACCTGATTCTCGCGCTCATCGCGCAAGCCGGGGCAGGGGGTGCAACCGGGCATCTGATCGAATACGCGGGCTCGACGATCCAAGCGCTCGATATGGAAGCGCGCATGACGATCTGCAACATGTCGATCGAATGGGGAGGTCGGGCCGGAATGGTGGCACCCGACGAGACGACCTTTGAGTGCATGGAAGGGCGTCCTTACGCTCCGAAGGGAACCGAATGGAAACGGGCGCTGGAGTTTTGGCAATCGTTGCCGAGTGAAGCCGGCGCCGCGTTCGATCGAGAAGTGCGGCTGGATGCCGGCGTTCTCGCGCCCATGGTGACCTGGGGCACGAGTCCCGAGCATGCGGCGCCCGTGACCGGGCGCGTGCCAGACCCGGCGCAGGCGCCGGATGAAGCGACGCGTGTCGAGATTTCTGCCGCGCTGGAGTATATGGCGTTGAAACCAGGCATGGCGCTCGCTGACATTGCCGTGGACCGCGTGTTCATCGGTTCGTGCACCAACAGCCGCATCGAGGACTTGCGTGCTGCCGCGCAGGTCGCCAGCCGCGGGCGGGCAAAGGTGCCCGCGTGGGTTGTGCCCGGCTCCATGACCGTGAAAAGACAGGCGGAGGCTGAAGGGCTCGATCGGATATTCACTACGGCCGGCTTCGATTGGCGCTCACCAGGATGCTCCCTGTGCACGGCAATCAACGGCGACCAGCTCCAGCCGGGGGAGCGCTGCGCGTCGACCTCCAATCGCAACTTCCGCGGTCGGCAGGGAACGGGCGGGCGCACGCACCTGGTGAGCCCGGCGATGGCCGCCGCTGCCGCGCTGACCGGACGGCTCGCCGACGTGCGGGAGTTATTGCGGTGAAGTGCGTTACAAGCTCAGACACAAAGGACACGAAGGACGCAAAGGAAACTTCATATCGAATGAAAACCCGCGGGCGCGAAAACAAGGCAGAGCGCGGAAATAAATGGGCTTAGAGCAACGGGTTGTTGTGTCTGTCGACCTGCTTCGCATCATCTTTTTATTTTGACGTTTTTTAGTGTCCTTTGTGTCCTTTGTGTCCTTGGTGTCTAAGCTTTTGAGAACCTTATGGAACCGTTTACCAAGCTAACGGGAATTGCAGTGCCGATCGACGAGCCGAATGTCGACACCAACCAGCTCTGCCCGACGCGCTTCAACAAGGTGCCGCGCGGACCGCGGCACGCGGAGATTCTGTTCCACGATCGGCGATTCGAAGCGGACGGCAGGGAAAAGGATTTCATCCTCAACCGTGAACCGTACCGACGCGCGCAGATTGTGGTGGCCGACCGCAACTGGGGCTGCGGGTCATCGCGCGAAAGCGCGGTCTACGCGCTCTACGAGTTCGGCATACGCAGCGTCGTCGCGTCAAGCTTCGGCGATATACACGCCAGCAACTGCGGCAAGAACGGGCTCCTTCCGGTCGTGCTGGCCCAAGGAGACGTCGCCGCGATCCGCCGGCAGCTCCACGCTCAGCCGGGGGCGACGATGACAGTGGATCTCGCCGCCCAGACCGTTACCGATCTGGCGGGCAAGGTCTACCGCTTCGAGATCCATCCGGTGAGAAAAAAATGCCTGCTCGAGGGGCTGGACGATATCTCGCGGACTGCGCAGTACGCGGAGCGTTTCGAGATCTTCGAGGAAGCGTATCGGCAGGAGCGGCCATGGCTTTTCGCGGACCGGTGACCCGTGCCGGCACTTTAACCGCCACGGCGCCAAAACAAGCTTTTCCATTCACCGCATTAATGGCCGCCGATAAACGCCGATGAAACCAAAAACTTAGCGGCGAACGACAATTCATTGATGACAGAAGCGTGCCTGCCGACGGCTCCTTTACCCTCTCCAAGCTGCCCACGCCAGGCACAGCCAACCGGCGAGCAATGCGAGCCCCCCAAAAGGCGTGATCGCGCCCAGCCACCGCACCCCGCTCAAGCTTAGAGCATAGAGGCTCCCAGAAAAGAGCACCGTTCCGGCAACGAAAAGCCAGCCGCTTGCTGTCAGAATTGCTCCGGGCCACCGCGTGTAGGCCCACGCGACTGCAAGCAAGGCGAATGCATGGTACATCTGGTAGCGCACCCCGACCTCGAAGATCGCCAACACGTTGGCATCCAAGCGACTCTTGAGCGCATGAGCCGCGAACGCGCCCAAGCCTACTGCCAGGAACCCGGAGAGGCTGCCGATCGTGAAGAAGAGTCGATCCATTGTTACGAGCCGCTGGTGGCGCCTTTACGGCTAGAAGCCGTAGAGACGCGCGGGATTCTCGGCAAGGATCTTATGGCGCACGCCCGAGTCAGGCGTCCACGCATTGAAGAGGTCGAGCAGGTGCCCGGTGTCGGGCATGTTCTTCTCGAGCCGCGGGTGCGGCCAATCGGTGCCCCACAGGAGCTGGTCGGGATTCGCGGCGATCAGCGCTTCATGGAGGGCGCGCGCGTCCGCGTAATCCGGATACTGCTCGGAGGCGCGATACGCGCCGGAAATTTTCACCCAGATTCGGCCTTCGGACAGGAATCGCCGGAGCGTCTGAAATCCAGGTGCCGCGGTGCCTTCTGCAGCCTTCGTTGAGCCGAAATGATCGAGCACGACGGGAAGGTTCCAGCCCTTCAGCAGTGGCATCAGGTCCGGCAGCCCGCGCGCGTCCATGAAGAACTGTACGTGGAGACCCAGTTCGGCCATATGCGGTGCGAGTTTCTCGAACGCGGCGAAGCCGAGGCTGCTGTAGGTTCCTCCTTGCCGCGGCTGATGGTGGAATCTCAAGGCGCGCACTCCGGCGAGAGCCATACGCTCCAACTCCCGGCGCTCCGTATCCTCCTTGACGATTGCCACCGCCCGCAAGCGTTTCGGCTCGCGCTCGAGCGCGTCGAGCAGCGCGGAGTTATCCGTACCGTGGGCGTTTCCCTGGACGACGACACCGCGCGCGAACCCGAGGCGAGCGTGCATGGCGAGAAGCGCCTCGAGCGGCGCCTCCGGCGGCGTGTACGCGCGCGCGGGCGAGTAGGGAAACCGGCTGACAGGGCCGAAGATATGAAAATGCGCGTCACAAGCCTGTTTTGGCGTTGCCAATTCAGGCTTTTTCAGATTCTCTACCGGAGGCAGACAAGGGGAATCCATTAAATTTTTCTTTCCGGTGGGATAGCTACGACCATATCAAACTATAAAGATAATACAGCCGCTATAATAATGGCAGCCGCGATATCGTCTACCGGAAAGAAAAATTGCGTGATTCCCGCAAAGCGCCTGAAATACTCCGCCATCGTCGATCGGCCGCCACTCAAGCTGCCTGACAACGCACGGGTCGTGGTCTGGCCCGTAGTCAACGTCGAAGTCTGGGACATCGCCCGGCCCATGCCGCGGCAGGCGCTGCCGCCGCCGACCGGAATCACGCAATTGCCAGACGTTCCCCACTGGGGCTGGCATGAGTACGGCAATCGCGTGGGCTTCTGGCGCTTGAAGGCGTTGCTGGATGAGCTCAAGATCGTCCCGTCGTTCTCGGTCAACGCGCGAGTTTGTCTCGATTATCGCCCCATTGCCGCGGCCGCGCGGGATGCAGGCTGGGAGTTCATGGGACATTCCTACGACCAGCGTCCCCTCCACACGGAGCCAGACCCGGCAGACATGATCCGCCGTTCGGTAAAGGTGATTCGTGAATTCACGGGAAAGCGCCCGATCGGCTGGATGGGGCCGGGCCTGACGGAAAAACTCGACACGCCCGAGCATCTGGCGGCGGCCGGGATACGGTATATCGCGGACTGGGTAATCGACGATGAGCCCTGTACGATCCGAACCGGGCGCGGCGAGCTCGTGACTATGCCCTACACGATGGAGCTCAACGATATCTCGATGATGGTGGTTCAGCACCATCGCGCAAAGGAGTTCGAGACGCGCTGCATGGACCATTTCGAGTGCCTTTACCGGGAGGGCAAGACGCGCGCGAAAGTCATGGCGATTGCGATGCACCCCTACATTTCCGGCGTGCCCCATCGTTTCAAGTACGTCGAGTCGATTTTCCGGCGGCTTGCGAAGCAGAAAGGGGTCCTGTTCTGGAACGGCGCGCAAGTCCTTGATTGGTATCTGAAGGCGCGCGCAAGGCCGGTTCGCCGCCGTTGAGCAACAGCGCAGACCGGGAACCCATGATCTTAGGACGGGTAATCGGGCGTGGGCCTTGGGACTGTTTGATCTACCTCAACAATTGTGGACGGGGATATCGGCCCGGCACCCCCTAATGTTGTAAAATTGCCCGGTCGGTTCGCATGAGCCTTTGCCCGGCTTGAGTTTTTGGGCAGCAATCGGGTTTGTTCACGCGGCGGACGTCTTTTACTGATGAAGCAGTCTCCTCGGGCCAGGAGGGGGTGCGTTGCTCACAAGCGCAGGACCGCGCGGTCAACGCGAGACGCATTAGACATCGCTTAACACTGAAGGAGACCTAGAATGGCAAAAGAACCCTGGAAAACAAAGAACTGGTTCGTGAGCCAGTGGAATTTCGCGGACGAGGTGCGCAAGGACTTCAAGTTCCCGAAACAGATCAAGATCCACGATATCACCCTGCGCGACGGGGAACAGCAGACCGGCGTCATCCTTTCCAAGGACGACAAGATCCGGATTGCCGAAGGGCTGGCCGAGGCCGGCGTGCACCGCATCGAGGCCGGGATGCCCATCGTGTCCCCCTCCGACGCCGAGGCCATCAAGGAAATCGCGAAACGCAATCTCGGTCCGCAGATCTTTGCATTCTCGCGTTGCATGAAAGAGGACGTCCAGCGCGCGATCGACACCGGGGTCAACGGCGTGGTGATGGAGATTCCGTCGAGCCAGCACATGGTCGACCTCGCCTACAAGTGGCCGATGGAAAAGGCGATCGAGACGTCGATCGAAGCAACCTTGTTTGCTAAAAAGAACGGGCTGGAAGTCGTGTTCTTCCCCATCGACTTTTCGCGCTCGGAGATGGACTGGGTATTGAGCCTGATCAACCGGGTCGCGACCGAGGGCCACATGGACGCACTGGCTCTGGTGGACACTTTCGGGGTCGTATCGCCCCATGCGATGCAGTACTTCGTCCGCGAGGTCAAGAAGCGCATCAACAAGCGCCTCGAAGCGCATTTCCACCAGGACTTCGGGATGGGTGTCGCGAACACGATCATGGCCGCTGCCGAAGGCGTTGAAGTGCTGCACACGACCGTGCTGGGCGTGGGCGAGCGCGCCGGCAACACGCCAATGGAAGAAACCGTCATGGCATTGCTGACTATGTATGGTGTAGACGTCGGGCTCGACTACAGCAAATTGACCCCGCTCGCCAACCTCGTGCAGAAGCTCACCGGCGTGGTGGTGCCCTCGAACAAGCCCGTCGTGGGCAAGCAGCTCTACCAGATCGAGTCCGGGATCATCGCGAGCTGGTACAAGAACTGCGGTGAAGAAAACGCGACCGAGCTGTTCCCCGTGCGCGCGGAGTTCGTCGGGCAACCACCCGCCGAGATCGTGATGGGCAAGGGCAGCGGCATCGATTCCGTCAAGGCTTGGCTCCAGCAGTTGGGCATTGAGGCGAGCGACGAAGAAGCTCTGAAGATGACGGCCAACGTCAAGAACTTCTCGCTCAAGAACAAGCGGCTATTGACCGAAGCCGAATTCCGCGACATTACGAAGGAAGTTCTCGGCCAGCGCGCGGCGGCGTAACAAGACCCGACCCCAGCGGGCACGAAGCTACGCTCGCTGGCGGCCCCGTCGGCCGAGTTCAGTTATACGGGATGAGGAGAGGTGCGGAGAAAGCTACTTCGCCCGCACGTCTCTGCTCCTGTCCCGGGCGGCACCCCAGGGGGCGTCCGGAAATCAAAGGTGTGAATTTGATATTCCGGGAGCTCAATCGCGGGAAGTGCAAGACTTATCTTGTGGCGTGCCCGAGGACGAAGCGCGCGCTGCTGATCGACCCCTTGCGCGAGCACATCAGCCGCTACCTCGCATTGCTCGCCTACCACCAGCTGACCCTCGACGCGGTTGTGGACACCCACACCCACGCGGATCATCCCACGGCGTCGTTCCAGTTATGCGATCTGGTGGACGCGCGGCTCATCATGCACCGGCGGGCACCGGCACCGGCCGTAACGCAACACGTGGAGAACGGCGACGACATCGCAGTGGGCGACGCGCGCGTTCGAGTTCTCTATACGCCCGGGCATACACCCGACAGCGTCAGCCTCCACGTTGAGGACCGCGTATTCACGGGCGATGTCCTGCTGATCCAGGGCACGGGGCGGGCGGATTTCGCCGGCGGCGATGCCGGACAGCAGTACGATTCCATCGTGGAAAAGCTGTTCACGCTGCCCGATGAGACGCTCGTCTTCCCGGCGCACGACTATCGGGGCAACACCAGCTCGACCATCGGCCAGGAAAAGGGCACCAACCCACGGATCGCCGGCCGGACCCGCCAGCAGTATGTTGACCTGATGGCGAGCATCAACTTCCCGATGCCCGAGAAGATCCAGGAGGTGCTGCAACCTAACCAGAGCGCCATCGAGGATGACAGGACCAAGTTCCCCGACCTGGCCGAGCTCAATCGCGTACGCCAGCTTTCGGCGGAGGAGGTGCACGCCATGCTGGGCGCAGCCGATGCACCGCTGGTGATCGACGTGCGGGAATCCAGCGAGTATCGCGGCGAGTTGGGGCACATCGCTGGGAGCCTGCTGATTCCCTTGCGCGAGCTCGCTGCCCGGCTCGGCGAGATTGAATCTCACCGCGGCCGGCGCGTCATCGCCGTTTGCCGCTCCGGCGTGCGCAGCACGACCGCCGCTGCCATTCTCTACGGTCTCGGTTTCGAACAGGTATACAACCTCAAGGACGGGATGGTCGACTGGAACGATCGCAAGCTTCCCGTCGAACGCTGATATCCGTGAAGCTCGGATTCTTCACGATGCCCATGCATCCTCCCGGGCGCAACTACACGCAGACGCTCAAGGAGGACCGCGAAGCGGTGCTGCTTGCCGACAGGCTTGGTTATACCGAGGCCTTGATCGGCGAGCATATCACTGATATCTGTGAATCCATTCCTTCGTGCCTGACCTTCATCGCGAGCATCGCCCACGAGACAACGAACATCAAGCTCGGAAGCGGAACCGTCAACCTTCCCAACAGCCATCCCGCCCAGGTCGCGGCGCACGTGGCAATGGTCGATCACCTGCTCGAAGGCCGTTTCCTGTTCGGTATTGGCCCCGGCGGGCTGCGCTCGGACATGGAGATGTTCGGCAACCTCGATCAGGACCGTAATGCGATGTTCGTCGAGGCGATCGACCACATCCTTGCGTTGTGGGCAGGGAAGCCGCCGTACCAGCTGGAAGGGCGGTTTTGGAATCTATCGACGGCACGGACCTTGCTGGCGGAGGTGGGGCAGGGCGTGATGCTCACGCCCTACCAGAAACCGCATCCGCCGATCTTGGTAACAGCCGTTATGCCGCATTCGAAAGGCCTCGCCGCCGCTGCCGCACGCGGGTGGAAGCCTATTTCGGCGAATTTCCTGCAGCCGGGGTGGGTCGCGACCCATTGGCCGATGTACCAGCAAGGTTGCGAGCGTGGAGGTCAACGCGCCGATCCGCAGGATTGGCGCGTTTGCAAGAGCATTTTCGTCGCGGACGGCGAGGCTGCGGCGCGTCGTTACGCCATGAGCCCCGACGGCCCTTACGGCTTTTACTACTGGAACCTGCTGACGAAAAGGAGAAGCCACGGCAACATCGACATCTTCAAGCGCCAGGTCGAAATGCCGGACAGTGAAGTCACCGTGGATTACCTTCTGGACACCCTGGTGATCTGCGGCAGCGTCAATAGCGTCGTTGATCAGCTATTGGCATTTCGCGAGACAGTGGGCGACTTCGGAACGCTGCTCTATGCCGGCCACGACTGGGCTGATACGCGCCTCGCCCGGCGTTCGATGGAACTGATGGCCGAAAAGGTCATGCCCGCGCTGAACTCCGCAATCGGCCGTGCGCAGCGCTCCGCGGCAGGAGCGTCCGATTAATAGACAGGATTTACATGATTGATTGCGGAGTTTTAATCTTGTTAATCCTGTAAATCCTGTCCATTTGTGGTTTTTGAGATAGGTTCTACACCTCTTCATGTTTTATGCGGCCGCCAAGAGGCCGCGTAAAACATAAGGCATGATGCCGCCGTGCCTCAAGTACTCGGCCTCGATCGCGGTGTCCACCCGCAGGATGACCGCGACCTCTTGTCTGGTTCCGTCCGCTCGGTGAATGACGAGCGCCGCTGTCTGCCGCGGGGAGATGTCGCCCTCAACACCCACAATATCCACCGTCTCTGTGCCGTCGATACCGAGCGAGCCGGTGGAATCGTTACCCGCAAATTGGCAAGGCAGAATTCCCATGCCGACGAGATTGGAGCGGTGGATACGCTCGAAGCCGCGCGCAATGACCGCCTTAACGCCGATCAACTGCGGGCCGCGCGCCGCCCAGTCGCGGGACGAGCCAGTGCCGTATTCCTCGCCGGCAAACACGACGAGCGGCACGCTCTCGTTTTGGTAACGGACTGCGGCATCGAAGATCCCCATGACCTCGCCGCCGGGCTGGTGCGTCGTGTAGCCACCCTCCCGGCCAGGCGCCATGAGGTTCTTGATCCGCAGATTGGCGAAGGTGGCGCGTATCATGACCTCGTGATTGCAGCGGCGCGAGCCGAAGCTGCTCAGCTCCGTCGGCTTGTCGCCATGCTCCTGCAACCAGCGCCCGGCTGGGGAAGCCGGCGTAATCGCGGCGACAGGGCTGATGTGGTCGGTCGTGAGCGAGTCTCCGAAGATGCCAAGGATGCGCGCACCGGTGACGTTGGCGAGGCGCCCGGGTTGCAAGCCGAAGCCGGCGAAGAACGGCGGCTCGAGGATGTAGGTGGATTCGGGGTCCCATTCGTAGAGCGCGCCCTTGGTCTCGGGAATGGCATCCCAGAGCTTTTTCGCGACCATCAGGTCGCCGTACTCGCGGCGGAAGTTCTCCGTGTTACGGGCGAATTTGAGCACTGCTGCGATTTCCGCGTCGGACGGCCAAATGTCCCTCAGGAAGACGGGATTGCCGTCGCTCCCGGTGCCGAGCGGCTCTTTCGTCATGTCGACGTTCACGGTCCCGGCGATGGCAAAGGCGACCACCAGAGGCGGGCTCATCAGGAAGTTGGCCTTCAGGCTGTTGTGAACGCGAGCCTCGAAATTACGGTTGCCGGAGAGCACTGCGCAGCCGATGAGGTCGTGTTTGACGATCACGTCTTCGATGGCGGGATCAAGCGGTCCTGAGTTTCCCATGCACGTGGTGCAGCCATAGGCGACCACGTGGTAACCAAGGCGCTCGAGGAAGGGCAGCAGACCGGCGTCGCGCAAGTAGGCCGTCACCACCTTGGACCCGGGCGCGAGTGAAGTCTTTACCCGCGGCCCGACGGTGAGCCCCTTCTCGACCGCTTTCTTCGCGAGCAAGCCGGCGCCAAGCAGGAGATTCGGATTGGAGGTATTGGTGCACGACGTGATCGCCGCGATGAGCACATCGCCGTGGCCGACATCCAGCCTGTCGCTGGTCGTAGCGACGCGTTTGCCGAGGTCGCCGGCGGGCTTGCCGTAGCCTTCCGCGCTCGCAGGCTTGGAGAACAGCTCCGCGAAGCGCCCCTTGATGTCACCCAGGTCGATGCGCTCCTGCGGTCGCCGTGGTCCCGACACGCTGGGCGCCACCTTTGACAGGTCGAGCTCGATGACCTGCGAGTAGTCGCAAGCGCCCTTGCGCGGAATGCCGAACAGTCCCTGGGCGCGGTAGTAGCCTTCGATCGCGTCCACCAGCGCCGGATCACGGCCAGTCGTGCGGTAGTAATCGATTGTCTTCTCGTCCACGGAGAAGTAGCCGCAGGTCGCGCCGTAGTCGGGCGCCATATTGGCGACGGTCGCGCGGTCGGTGGGTGAGAGCGAGGCTGCGCCTTCGCCGAAATACTCGACGAACTTGCCGACGACATTCGAGCGGCGCAGCAGCTCGGTGACGGTCAGCACCAGGTCGGTCGCGGTGACGCCTTCGCCGAGCCGCCCGCTCATGTGCACGCCCACCACATCCGGCGTAAGAAGATAGATCGGCTCGCCCAGCATCCCGGCCATCGCCTCGATGCCGCCGACGCCCCAGCCGAGCACGCCGATGCCATTGATCATGGGCGTATGCGAGTCGGTGCACACGAGCGTGTCGGGATAATAGAGCCCGTCTTTCTCCCAGACGCCGCGCGCCAGATACTCCAGGTTCACCTGGTGCACGATCCCGTTGCCCGGCGGCACGATGCGTATGCCGGAGAAGGCCTGCTTGCCCCACTTCAGCAGCGCGAAGCGCTCTGCATTACGGCGATATTCGAGCTCCATGTTACGGGCGACGGCATCCGGAGCTTTGTGCACGTCCACTTCGACCTGGTGATCGACCACGAGGTCGATCGGCACCATCGGCTCGATACGCGTGGGATCCCTGCCGAGCCGGCGGGCGGTAGCGCGCATCGCGGCAAAGTCATTGAGCGCAGGAAATCCTGACAGGTCCTGCAGCAGGATCCGCGTGACCACGAAGGGAATTTCCATGTTGCGCGCAGCGTTGGCCTCCCAACCGGCGAGGCTTCTGACGTGTTCCTCTGCGACGCGTTTGCCATCGCAGTTTCGCAGCAACGATTCGAGGACGATACGCAGGCAGCAGGGCAGGCGCGAGATCTTGCCGCTTCCGGATGATTCAAGCGCCGCCAGTGCATAGTAGCGGCCGGTCTTTCCCGATGGCAGCTTGAATTCCCGCAGCGCGTTGAATGGGTCGCTGGTCATTGAGAGCCTCAATCTGGATGAAACGCGCGTGCGTCGCGAGCCACAATCGTCGAAACAGAATTCAGTAGCCGCCGATGGACGACGATGGATGAGGAATCAGAAAATGGGAAATGAGAAATAGAGGCGTGCAGCTCGCTGGGTTTGCCATTCAAAATTCAAAATTAAGAATTCAACATTCACGGTCATCAGACCGTGAAGAGGTCCACGAATTCGTGCACCGGCATCGCCTCCAGACGCGCCTGGTCGCGGCATGCGGCGAGGATCGCCTGTTGTTGCTTGGGCGGAAAGCGGCGGGCGAGGTTGGTCCGGAATTTCGCTTCGAGCAGCGGCACGCCTTCCTTGCGCCGGCGACGGTGGCCGACGGGATACTCAACGGCGACGTTCTCGGAACGCGAGCCATCCCGGAAGAAGACCTGGACTGCATTGGCGATGGAGCGCTTGCCGGGGTCGAGATAATCGCGCGTCCACTGCTTGTTCTCGACGCACTGGATCTTCGCGCGCAGGGCATTGACGCGCGGGTCGCGGGCGACGTCGTCTTCGTAGTCGGCAGCAACGAGATTGCCTTTGATGAGCCCGATGGCGGTCATGTACTGGAGGCAGTGGTCGCGGTCGGCGGGATTGTGCAGCGGTCCCTTCTTGTCGATGATCCGGATGGCTGATTCGTGGGTCGTGATAACGACCTTCCTCACGTCCTCGATCCGGTCTTTCACCCGCGGGTGTAATCTGACCGCCGCCTCCACGGCGGTCTGGGCGTGAAACTCGGCCGGAAACGAAATCTTGAACAACACGTTTTCCATTACGTACGAGCCATAGGGCCGCTTGAAGCGCAACGGCTTGCCTTTGAACAGGACGTGCTGGAACCCCCATGTTTTCGCCGTCAGGGCAGAGGGGTAGCCCATCTCGCCCTTCAACGCCATCAGCGCAAGGCGCACAGCCCGGCTGGTCGCGTCGCCGGCGGCCCAGGATTTGCGCGAGCCGGTATTGGGGGTATGGCGGTAGGTACGCAGGGACTGACCGTCGATCCACGCATTCGAGAGTGCGTTGACGATCTCGTCGTAGGTCCCGCCCATCATATGGGCCACGACAGCAGTGGATGCGACTTTCACGAGGACGACGTGGTCGAGACCGACGCGGTTGAAGCTGTTCTCGAGGGCGATCACCCCCTGGATCTCATGCGCCTTGATCATGGCCGTAAGGACGTCGCGCATCACGAGCGGGTTCCTGCGCTGCGCGACACGCGTGCGCGACAGCCAGTCCGCCGTGGCCAGAATGCCGCCGAGACTGTCGGACGGGTGACCCCACTCGGCCGCAAGCCAGGTGTCATTGAAGTCGAGCCAGCGGACCATGGCGCCGAGGTTGAAGGCGGCCGTGACCGGATCAAGCTGGTAGGGCGTCCCCGGCACCTTGGCCCCGTTCGGCACGACCGTTCCTGGAACAACGGGGCCCAGCAGCTTGGTGCACGCCGGATATTCGAGCGCCTCGAGCCCGCAGCCGAGGGTGTCCATGAGGCAAAGCCGCGCCGTGTAATAGGCCTCCTTGCTACGGACCGGGTAGCGCACGACGTAATCGGCAATGTCCGTCAGGACCTTGTCAAATTTAGGGCGGATGTTGGATATTTGAGAGCTCATTTTTCTGTTAGTGCGTGACCAGTGACCCGTGACCAGTGATCAGCAAAGACGACTGTTTGGTGTTTGGCTGTCGACGACCGGTGACAGGTCACCAGTCACGGGTCACTTTCTGTTTTGGATGGGAACGAGCTTTCTTGCCTCGGGGCCGGTGTAGACCGCGGTCGGACGGATGATCTTGTTGTCGATGCGCTGCTCGATTACATGCGCCGACCAGCCGCTGGTGCGGGCGATGACGAAAATCGGTGTGAACATCGGCGTCGGCACGCCCATGCGGTGATAGGAAACGGCGGAGAACCAGTCGAGGTTCGCAAACATCTTTCTCTCCCGCATCATCACCGACTCGATACGGTCGGCCACCTCAAACATTTTCATGTCGCCCACCGCCTCGGACAGGCGACGCGCGACTTCCTTGATGATCTTGTTGCGGGGATCGGCGATCGTGTAGACCGGGTGTCCGAAGCCGATGACAACTTCCTTGTTGCGCACCCGTGTCACGATGTCGTTTTCCGCATCGTCGGGCGTGTCGTAGCGATTCATCACCTCGAAGCCGACTTCGTTCGCCCCGCCGTGCTTGGGTCCCTTTAGCGCGCCGATCGCGCCCGTGACCGCTGAGTACATGTCGGCCCCGGTGCCCGCCACGACGCGCGCGGCAAACGTGGAGGCATTGAACTCGTGCTCGGCGTAGAGGTTGAGCGAGGTGTGCATCGCCCGCAGCCATTGCGGCTGCGCCGGCTTGCCGTGCAGCAGGTGCAGAAAATGGCCGCCGATGGAATCGTCATCCGTTTCGAGATCGATGCGGCGTCCGCGGTGCGAGTAGTGATACCAATAGAGCAGCATCGAGCCGAATGAGGCCATGAGCCGGTCCGCGATGTCGCGCGCACCCGGCAGATTCTGGTCGTCTTTCTCCGGCAGCGCGGTTCCCAAGGCCGAGCAGCCGGTCCGCATGACGTCCATGGGGTGGGCGCTGGCGGGCACCTGTTCGAGGACGCGGAGCACCGTGGCCGGCAGGGCGCGAAGCTGCGCCAGCTTTGCCTTGTAGCCCCGGAGCTCGGCTGCGGTCGGTAATTTCCCATGCACGAGCAGGTAGGCGATTTCCTCGAACTCGCATTGCTCGGCGATGTCCAGAATATCGTAGCCGCGATAGTGGAGGTCGTTGCCGCTGCGCCCGACCGTGCACAATGCGGTGCTGCCGGCCTCCACACCCGACAACGCAACCGATTTCTTGGGCTTGAATGCAGTAGAGGTTTCTTTGTTGCTCATCGTTGCCCTTTCGATAGAAGCTTCACCGCAAAGACGCCAAGGCGCAAAGACCACGCAATGATTGTTTTACATTGATCTTCGGATCGCGAGCTGTGATCCCTTCACGTCTTTGCGGTTAAGGAAAAGCGCCGTCGGGCGTCAGCCCAGGAGATGCTTGATGGCGTCGCGCTCTTCGTGCAACTCCTTGAGCGTTGCCATCATGCGCGCCCGACTGAAATCGCTGATTTCCAGGCCCGGAACGATCTCTTGCTTTCCATTGTGGCACACGCATGGATAGCCGTAGATGACACCCTCTGGGATGCCATAGCTACCGTCCGAGGCCATCCCCATGCTGACCCAATCGCCCTCGCGGCTACCGTAGACCCAGTCGCGAACGTGGTCCATGGCGGCGTTCGCGGCGCTGGCGGCCGAAGATAAGCCGCGCGCGTCGATGATGGCCGCTCCCCGCTTCTGGATGGTCGGGATGAAAAAGTCCTCGAGCCACTTCTGGTCGTTGATCAACTTGGCCGCATTCTTACCGTCCACCTCGGCATGGAAGAGGTCGGGATACTGGGTCGCGGAGTGATTGCCCCAGACGGTCATCTTCCGCACGCTGGCGACCAGTTTGCCGGTTTTCTGGGCCACCTGTGACAGCGCACGATTATGATCCAACCGCATCATCGAGCCAAAATTACTCGGCTTGAGATCAGGGGCATTCTTCATCGCGATCAGGCAGTTGGTGTTGGCTGGGTTGCCCACGACCAGCACTTTCACATCCCGTTTGGCCACTTCGGAAAGGGCCTTGCCCTGCGGGGCAAATATCTTGCCGTTCGCATCAAGCAAATCCTTTCGTTCCATGCCGGGGCCTCGCGGCCGCGCGCCGACCAGCAAGGCGATATCGGCATCTTTGAAGGCAACCATCGGGTCGGCGGTGGGAACGGCCCCGGCAAGCAGCGGAAAGGCGCAGTCGTCGAGCTCCATGATCACGCCTGTAAGCGCCTTCTGAGCCTTGGCGTCCGGGATCTCGAGCATTTGAAGGATGACCGGCTGATCTTTGCCGAGCATTTCGCCATTGGCGATGCGGAACAATAGACTGTAGCCGATCTGACCGGCTGCGCCGGTCACGGCGACGCGCATGGGTTGTTTCATCAAGTGGACTCCTGTTATCCGGGACGTGGTTTTGCTTGTCGAAAACGGGGCAAGAGAAGCAAAGTGGGCGACGCTGCCGCCAGCGTCTTGAGGAGTGATGATAGCGAACGTTGCACTGAAGTGACAAGTTAGGATCTGAAATGAAGTGAGCTCTAGCGTGCGTAGCAAATCAGCGGGTTACAAACGGGGACGCGCCTTATGCAGTGCATCAAAAACTGCTAAAATCAAGCGGGTAAATCTGATTCCTCCCGCCGTCGTATCCATACAGACAGGCCCGACAGTCTAGCGATTGCATTTGCCGCTTGAGCCCCGACCGAATAAGAACTAATGACCAAGCCGAGACCGAAACACCTCAATCTCTTTCAGATTCGTTTGCCGTTGCCCGGGGTCATTTCGATTATGCACCGGGTCTTCGGCGCAACATTATTTCTCGTGATTCCGCTGCTGCTCTACGCAATGCAGCTGAGCCTCGAATCACCCCAGTCGTTTGACGGACTGAAGAGCGTGATGGCGCACCCGCTCGTCAAGCTCGTCATTCTGGGTTTGGTCTGGGCGTATCTGCACCACTTCTGCGCTGGTATCCGCTATCTCGCCCTCGATCTCGATTATGGCACCGAGCTCGGACCGGCGCGGGCGAGTGCGAAAGCGGTGGTAGCCGTAAGCGTTGCCCTGACGCTGTTGATTGGGATGTGGCTATGGTAAAGCGCGAGGTCGTCGGCGCTCACTACGGGCTGCGCGAGTGGCTCGCGCAGCGCATTACCGCTGTCGTGATGGCGATCTACACACTGCTGCTGGTGCTGGTGTTCGTTCGTGTTCCGGTGGTCGATTTCTGGCACTGGCAGGCGCTGTGGAAACTGCCCGTGATGCGTTACGCGACGGTGCTGTTCCTGCTCAGCGTTTACTATCATGCCTGGATCGGCCTCCGCGACATTTTCATGGATTACATCAAGGATCCGGGGCTGCGCCTGGCGCTTTACGTCATCGTCATCAGCGCTTTGGTCTGCTATACGGTATGGTCCGTTCAGATTCTTTGGAGTTTGTAGATGAGATTGCCGGTCCGGACGTTTGACGCGGTCATCGTGGGTGGTGGCGGCTCGGGGCTGCGCACGGCGCTCGAATTGGCGCGCGCCGATCTCAAGGTCGCGGTGCTGTCCAAGGTATTTCCCACGCGCTCGCACACTGTGGCAGCACAGGGCGGCGTTGCCGCCGCGCTGGGCAATGTCGAGGAGGACAACTGGCACTGGCACATGTATGACACGGTGAAGGGCTCCGACTACCTGGGCGACCAGGATGCCATCGAGTTCATGTGCCGTAAGGCTAACGAGGTCGTCTACGAGCTCGAACATTTCGGCATGCCCTTCGACCGGCTGCCCAACGGCAAGATCTATCAGCGGCCTTTTGGCGGCCAAACCCGCAACTACGGCGAGCGCATGGTTCCGCGTTCGTGTGCCGCGGCCGACCGTACGGGCCATGCCATGCTGCACACGCTGTATCAGGCCAACGTCAAGGCTCGCACGCAGTTCTTCATCGAGTCGATGGCGCTCGACCTCGTGCGCGGAGCGGACGGCGCGGTGCTCGGTGTCACAGCCCTCGAGATGGAGACCGGCGAAGTCATGGTGCTCCAGGCAAAGGCAACGGTCCTTGCGACCGGTGGCGCGGGACGTATTTACGCGGCCAGCACGAATGCGTTCATCAATACTGGCGATGGCCTCGGCATGGCGGCTCGCGCAGGCGTCCCACTCGAGGATATGGAGTTCTGGCAGTTCCACCCGACCGGTGTCGCGGGCGCGGGCGTGCTGATTACCGAGGGCGTGCGCGGTGAGGGCGGCTATCTGCTCAACAAGGACGGCGAGCGATTCATGGAGCGCTATGCGCCCAATGCCAAGGATCTGGCCAGCCGCGACGTGGTCTCGCGCGCGATGGCGACCGAGATCAAGGAGGGACGTGGCACCGGCAAAGATGGCGATAGCATTCTGCTCAAGCTCGACCATCTCGGCGAGGAAGTCATCAACAAGCGGCTTCCAGGCATCCGGGAGATCGCGCGGAAATTCGCCAATGCCGATCCTGTCAAGGACCCGATCCCCGTCGTGCCGACGTGCCACTATCAGATGGGTGGCATTCCCGCAAACTATCACGGCGAGGTCGTCGCGCCGAAAAACGGCAACGCCGAAGCGGTCGTGGAGGGTCTTTATGCAGTCGGCGAATGCGCATGCGTGTCAGTGCATGGCGCCAACCGGTTGGGGACCAATTCGCTGCTGGACCTTCTGGTGTTCGGTAAGGCGGCCGGTGAGCAGGTAATCCGCAATCTCAAAGAAGCGGGGCGGGCGCACCCCGCGCTGCCGAAGGAGGCGGGCGAGCTTACTTTGCAGCGGTT
Source organism: Betaproteobacteria bacterium (assembly GCA_029864385.1). GTDB lineage: Bacteria > Pseudomonadota > Gammaproteobacteria > Burkholderiales > SG8-41 > SG8-41. The sequence continues at coordinate 20,171 of JAOTTL010000010.1, forward strand.
AGCGCGCCTCGACGGCCAAAAGAACGGGGAGCGCGTAGCCGATGTTGGCGCCGACATGCGACGCATCATGCAGCTTCACTGCGGTGTCTTCCGCTTCCCGGACCTGCTCATCGAGGGCGTGCGAAAGCTGAAGGTAGTCGCCGAGCGCGCGAGCCGGACAGAGATACAGGACAAGAGTAAGACCTTCAATACTGCGCGTGTCGAGGCGCTCGAGCTCGACAATCTCATCGAAACCGCAGTCGCGTCGCTCGTGTCGGCTGAGGCGCGGAAGGAGAGCCGAGGCTCGCACGACCGTGCCGATTGCCCCGACCGAGACGATCAGAACTGGCTAAAACATACGCTATGGTACAAGGAAGGCAACCGGCTCGTGTACAAACCCGTGCACCAAAAGCCCCTGACGGTCGAGTCGTTCGAGCCGAAGGCCCGCGTTTATTGACGTGAATGGTGAATCGTGAATGGTGAATCGTAGACAGGACACGGAACGGGTCGGAGATGGGCGCCGATTTACGATTTCTTGGAGCTGCTAATGCGTTTTTCGATATACCGCTACAACCCAGAAGTTGACGACAAACCGCGCATGCAAGACTACGACATCGCGCTCGAGCCGACCGACCGCATGCTGCTGGATGCGCTGGTGCGCATCAAGGCGCACGATGACAGCCTGGCGTTCCGTCGCTCCTGCCGTGAAGGCGTGTGCGGCTCGGACGGTATGAGCATCAACGGCAGGAACGGCCTGGCGTGCATCACGAAGCTGGCTGATCTGCGTGACCCGGTCGTCATCCGGCCATTGCCTGGGTTGCCGGTGATTCGCGATCTGATCGTCGACATGTCACAGTTCTTCAAGCAATACCAGTCGGTCAAGCCGTACGTGATCAACAACGACCCGCCGCCCGAGAAGGAGCGGCCGCAGTCGCCGCAAGACCGCGAGGAGCTCGACGGGCTCTACGAATGCATTCTGTGCGCCTGCTGTTCGACAGCCTGCCCGTCGTTCTGGTGGAACCCCGACAAGTTTGTCGGGCCGGCGGGCCTGTTGCAGGCGTACCGTTTCATTGCCGACACGCGTGACCAGGCGACCAACGAGCGACTCGACGATCTGGAAGATCCTTACCGCCTGTTCCGGTGCCACACGATTATGAACTGCGTCGAGGTCTGCCCGAAGGGCCTCAATCCGACGCGTGCGATCGGCAAGATCAAGGAATTGCTGGTCAAGCGCACCGTCTAGGAATTCGTCGGGTTCAACCTCGACGAATTCCTTATTGGGTTTGCTCGAAATGGGCGATAGAGCATAGGTTATCGCAGATGAGGGGATTCAAGTGCAACGTCCAGATACTTTGATAAGGAATTTGCCGGGTGAAAAACCGGCAAATTCCTAGTGTATGGGAGACCTCGATCGCATACGTTGGCATTGCCGCCGCGGATTGCTCGAACTCGACCTGATCCTGGCGCGGTTCATGGAACGCCATTACGAAAACCTCGACAACGAGGGGCGGGCCCGGTTTAGTGAGCTGTTGGAGCGACCCGACAACGACCTTCTCGACTGGGCGCTCGGGCGGGGTGCGCCGGCGGAGCCGCGTTACCAACGTGTCATCGAGTTATTGCGTGCGTCATAAGCCAAATTATAGATGAGATTATACATTATAATACACGAATAACCAATTGAAGATAAGGAGATAATTATGGCTGAGAAACTGGCGACACTGAGCTTCAGCGATGGCACGCCATCGATCGATTTTCCAGTGCTGGGTGGCAGCGAGGGCCCCGAGGTGATTGACGTGCGCGCGCTCTATGGGAAGACGGGGAAATTCACCTACGATCCCGGCTTCATGTCTACGGCCAGTTGCCGCTCGAGCATCACCTACATCGATGGTGACGTGGGCATTCTTCAATATCGCGGCTATCCCATCGAGCATCTGGCCGAGCATTGCACGTTCCTTGAGGTGGCCTACCTGATCTTAAACGGCGAGCTGCCCAACGAGAAGCAGCTCGATGAATTCGTGGGCATTGTCACCCGGCACACCATGGTCCACGAGCAGCTCTCGCGTTTTTACACCGGATTCCGGCGCGACGCCCATCCGATGGCAATCGTCTGCGGCGTGGTGGGGGCACTCTCCGCGTTCTACCACGACTCGATCGACATCCACGATGCGCGCAGTCGCGACATATCTGCCTTTCGCCTGATCGCCAAGCTGCCCACGATCACGGCGATGACGTATAAGTACAACCTGGGCCAGCCGTTCATGTATCCCAGGAATACGCTGTCCTATGTCGACAATTTTCTCTACATGATGTTCGGCACCCCTTGCGCCGACTACACGCCCAATCCCGTGCTCTCGCGCGCGATGGAGCGCGTCCTCATCCTGCACGCCGATCACGAGCAGAATGCCTCGACTTCCACGGTACGGCTTGCGGGCTCGACCGGTGCCAACCCGTTTGCCTGCATTTCCGCGGGGATCGCCAGCCTCTGGGGGCCGGCGCACGGCGGTGCCAACGAGGCCGTGCTGAAAATGCTCGGGGAAATCGACGATGTCAAGAACATTCCGGCATTCATCAGGCGCGTCAAGGAAAAAGACGGCCATGCCATGCTGATGGGCTTCGGCCATCGTGTCTACAAGAATTACGATCCTCGCGCCAAGATCATTCAGAAAACATGCCACGAGGTGCTCGAGGAGCTCGATCTCAAGGACGACAAGCTGTTCAAGCTTGCCATCGCGCTCGAGAAAGTGGCCCTGGAAGACGATTACTTCATTCAGCGCAAGCTCTATCCCAATGTCGATTTTTATTCCGGCATCGTCTACAAGGCGCTGGGGATTCCCGTCAGCATGTTCACGGCGATTTTCGCGCTGGCGCGGACGGTAGGTTGGATCGCCCAATGGAACGAGCTGATCGGCGATCCCGATCAGAAAATCGGCCGGCCACGCCAACTGTTCGCGGGCGCAAAGCGGCGCGAGTTTCTTCCCATGGCGAAACGAAAGTAATCGGTGACTATTGAATCGTGAGTAGCGAATGGTGATTGCGGACCTGTTCCTGCCGGACTGTGTGTCCACTCTCGTCGTTGACGACTCACGCCTTTGAAAATGCGTCGGGTGCGGCGATGATGAAGCAGATGCTGGGCAACTCCTATCTCTTCGGCGCGAATGCGCCCTTCATTGAGGCGCTCTACGAGTCCTATCTCAACGACCCTGCCTCGGTCGAGGCGCGCTGGCGCTCCTATTTTGACGAGTTGCAGAAGCTCGACGACGGCGCGCCCGACGTCTCGCATTTCGAGGTGCAGGAGCGCTTCGTGCGGCTTGCCCGCGAGCGGCGCCCGATAGCCGCCACCGGGCCGACCCCCGCCGGCGAAGGCGCCTGGCAGAAACAGTTCGCCGTGCTCCAGCTCATATCAGCGTATCGGTTCCAGGGGGTTCGTCATGCCGACCTGGATCCCCTGAAACGTCTCGAGAAACCCGCGATCGCGGAGCTCGACCCCGCGTTCTACGGGTTGACCGAAGCGGACATGGACGCGGTGTTCAACACGGGCACACTGGTGGGGCCGCGGGAGATGAAGCTGAGTGACATCCTGCAGCTCCTCAAGGACACCTACTGCCGTACGATCGGCGCCGAGTACATGTACATCTCCGATGTTCCGCAGAAGCGCTGGATCTCGGAACGTCTTGAGGGCCCATGCGCTGCGCCGAACTACGATGCCGAGTACAAGAGGCATATCCTGGAGCGGCTAATCGCCGCGGAAACGCTGGAAAAGTACCTGCATACCCGCTACGTCGGTCAGACGCGTTTCTCGCTCGAGGGCGGGGATAGCCTGATTCCCATGCTCGACAACCTGCTGCAGCGCGCGGGAGCCGCTGGTGTGCGGGAGCTTGTCATCGGCATGGCACACCGCGGTCGTCTCAATGTGCTCGTGAATACGCTTGGCAAGATGCCGGGCGTTTTCTTCGCGGAATTCGAGGGCAAGCACACGGTCGACATGCTGGCGGGCGACGTGAAGTACCACGACGGCTTCTCGGCGAACGTGACGACATCGGGTGGCCCCATGCACGTTACGGTGGCATTCAATCCCTCGCACCTCGAGATCGTGAATCCAGTCGTCGAGGGGTCGGTGCGGGCCAGACAGCATCGCCGCGGCGACCACCAGGGCGACCAGGTGCTCCCGGTGCTGATCCACGGCGACGCCTCGTATTCCGGGCAGGGTGTCGTGATGGAGACGCTCAACCTTGCGCAAACACGCGGCTACGGCACGGGCGGCACCGTTCACATCATCATCAACAACCAGATCGGCTTCACGACCTCGGACCCACGCGACGCTCGCTCGACCCTCTACTGCACGGATGTCTCCAAGATGCTGGAAGTCCCTATCTTTCACGTCAATGGCAACGATCCCGAGGCGGTATGCATGGTGACCGAGATTGCTCTCGACTACCGTATGCAATTTCACAAGGACGTGGTGGTCGATATCGTGTGCTATCGCCGGCTCGGCCACAACGAGCAGGACGAGCCGATGGTCACTCAGCCGCTGATGTACAAGAAGATCCACCTGCTCCCGACGCCGAGCAGCCTTTACGGAGCCAGACTGGTCGCGGAGGGGGTCATCGGGCCGGACGAGAGGGAGGAGATGATCAAGACCTTTCGCTCCGCGCTCGACCGCGGCTATCACACGAATAAGACGATCATGGCGGATTACCGCCCGCCGTTCGAGACTGACTGGAAGCCCTTCAAGGGCACGAAGTGGAACGAGCAGGACGATACGCGGCTGCCGCTCGAGCTCCTTAAGGAGCTGGGGCGCAAGCTCACCGACGTCCCGAAGCATCTCAAGCTGCACCCGCGCGTCGAGCGCATCATGAACGATCGGCGCCTGATGGCCGAGGGTAAGCTGTCACTCGACTGGGGTATGGCGGAGACCCTTGCGTATGCCACGCTGCTGAATGAAGGCTACTCGGTCCGCATCTCTGGCCAGGACTCCGCCCGCGGCACCTTCTTTCACCGCCATGCCGTGCTGCACGATCAGAACCGCGAGCGCTGGGGTCAGGGTAACCATGTACCCCTGCAGCACGTAAACGTGAACCAGGGTGATTTCCTGGTAATCGACTCCGTTCTCTCGGAAGAAGCGGTGCTCGGGTTCGAGTATGGTTATGCCACTTCGTCCCCGAATGAGCTCGTCATCTGGGAGGCCCAGTACGGCGATTTTGCCAACGGCGCCCAGGTGGTGATCGACCAGTTCATCGCGTCGGGGGAAGTGAAATGGGGCCGCATGTCCGGACTGACGCTGTTCCTGCCACACGCCTATGAAGGCGCCGGTCCCGAGCACTCCTCGGGACGTATCGAGCGGTTTCTGCAACTCTGCGCGGACTACAACATGCAGGTCTGCGTGCCGGCGACGCCGGTGCAAATGTATTACCTGCTGCGACGGCAACTGATCCGGCCGTACCGCAAGCCCCTCATCATGTTTACGCCCAAGAGCCTGCTGCGGCACAAGGAGTCGGTCTCGCCACTGGAGGAGTTCGCGAACGACCGTTTCCGCCCGGTCAACGAGGATTGGGACGCCCAGGAAATCGATCCGGACAAGGTCGAGCGTGTCATCTTCTGCAGCGGCAAGGTCTACTATGATCTGCGTGCCGCGCGCCGCGAACAGGGCGTGAAAAACCTGCCGCTGGTCCGTATTGCCCAGCTCTATCCCTTCGCCCACGAGGATTTCCGCGCTCAGATCGAGCGCTACAGGAGCGCATCTGAAATCGTCTGGTGCCAGGAAGAGCCGCGCAATCAGGGCGCATGGCGCCACATCCAGCATTACCTCTTGCGCCATTTGCTGCCGCACCAGAAGCTGTTCTACGCGGGCCGCGAGTCCTCGGCAAGCCCCGCGCCGGGGTACAAGATGCTGCACGACAAGCAGCAGAGAGAGCTGGTCGCGCAGGCGCTGACGATGTCGGGGGGAAGTGAGCCCCGTGAGGTCACGCAGCAGCCGCGGCCACTTTCGGCTGGCGAGGAATTCTAAATTGCTGATCGAAGTCAAGGTTCCCCAGCTCTCGGAGTCAGTGGCCGAGGCGACGCTGCTCTCCTGGCACAAGAAGGCTGGCGAATTCGTCAAACGCGACGAGAATTTGGTCGACATCGAGACCGATAAGGTCGTGCTCGAGACGCCGGCACCCGACGCCGGTGTCCTCGTGAAGATCATCAAGGGCGACGGCGGCACGGTGGTGAGCACGGAGGTCATCGCTCAAATCGACACCGAAGCCGCGGCGGCGGTTCCCGCCACCACGGCTAAATCAGAAGCCAAAGCACCGGCCAAGGCCACTCCCCAACCGACGGCCACGGCCATGCCGGCAGCGCAAAAACTGGCCGCCGAGAAAAAGGTGGACATCCGGGCTGTTGCCGGTACCGGCCGCGGTGGGCGCGTGACCAAGGAAGATGTCATGCACGCGCTCGCAGGCGGCGAGGCGCCTGCTGCCAAGGCGGGGGAGGTCCGGAGCCGGGCGCCAGCGCCAAGCGTCGACCTCGGCGCACTCGGCGAGCGCCCAGAGCAGCGGGTTCCGATGTCGAGGCTGCGCGCGCGCATTGCCGAGCGTCTCGTGCAATCCCAGCAGACGGCGGCGATCCTCACGACCTTCAACGAAGTCAACATGCAGCCCGTCATCGATCTGCGCAACCGGTACAAGGAGCGCTTCGAGAAGGAGCACGGGGTCAGGCTCGGCTTCATGTCGTTTTTCGTCAAGGCCGCGGTGCACGCGCTGCGGCGCTATCCAGTCGTCAACGCCTCGATCGACGGCGATGACATCGTCTACCACGGCTACTACGACATCGGCATGGCGGTGGCGAGCCCGCGCGGGCTGGTGGTCCCGATCATCCGCAATGCCGACCAGCTGACGCTCGCCGAGATCGAACAGCAGATCGCTGATTTCGGCACGCGGGCCCAGGACGGCAAGCTTGGCATCGAGGATCTCACCGGTGGGACGTTCTCGATCTCGAACGGCGGTGTCTTCGGCTCGATGCTGTCGACACCGATCATTAATCCGCCGCAGAGCGCGATATTGGGCGTGCATGCCACACGCGATCGCCCGGTCGCCGAGAATGGCGAGGTGGTGATCCGCCCGGTCAACTACCTCGCCTTGTCCTACGACCACCGCATCATCGATGGCCGCGAAGCCGTGCTCTCCCTCGTCGCGATCAAGGAAGCGTTGGAGGATCCGGCCCGCATCCTGCTGGACATATAAGAGCTTCACCGCAAAGCCGCCAAGGCGCAAAGGTTTCGCAGAGAAGCGATACATGAAAAATCCTTTGCATTTTCTTCGCGCCTTTGCGTCTTTCCGGTTTCATTGTGCGGGTGAATGATGGCGAAGAACTTCGATGTGGTGGTAATCGGTGGGGGCCCGGGTGGCTACATCGCTGCCATACGCGCCGCACAGCTCGGGCTCCGGACCGCCTGCGTTGATGAGTGGACCAGAGCCGATGGTCAGCCGGCGCTGGGCGGTACCTGCACCAACGTCGGTTGCATTCCCTCGAAAGCACTGCTTCAGTCTTCCGAGAACTTCGATCACGCGTTGCACGCGTTTGGCGAGCATGGGATACGTGTGAACAGCATAGAGCTTGACCTGGCGCAGATGCTCAAGCGCAAGAACAAGGTGGTGCGCCAGAACAACGACGGTATCGTCTATCTCTTCAAGAAGAACAAGGTCTTTTTTTTGCATGGGTGCGGCAGCTTCGCCGGCGGCGGCGCCGGGGCCTGGCAGATTAGGGTGGCCGGCGACGCCGGTGAGACCCTGACAGCAAAACACGTTATCGTGGCGACTGGATCGAAGCCGCGCCCGCTGCCTGACACGCCGTTCGACAACAAGTACATCCTCGACAATGCGGGAGCCCTTGCGCTGGCCGAGGTCCCGAAGCGGCTCGGGATTGTCGGCGCCGGTGTAATCGGCCTCGAGATGGGCAGCGTCTGGCGCCGCTTGGGAGCCGAGGTAACGCTGCTCGAGATGCTTGAAACCTTCCTGCCCGCGGCGGACGAGACGGTCGCCAAGGAAGCCTGGAAGATCTTCACAAAAGAGCAGGGACTCGACATCGTGCTCGGTGCCAAGATCAGCCACATCAAAACGGGCAATAAGGGGGTCAGTGTCGAGTACGCTGGTGTGAACGGCGAGCACAAGCTCGAGTGCGACCGGCTGATCGTGTCGATCGGGCGTATCCCGAACACCGACGGACTGGAGACTGCCGCGGCGGGACTCAAGCTCGATTCGCGCGGCTTCATCGAGGTGGACGCCGATTGCCGCACGAATCTGCCGAACGTTTGGGCAATCGGTGATGTCGTGCGTGGGCCGATGCTGGCGCACAAGGCGGAAGAGGAGGGCGTTGCGGTCGCGCAGCGTATCGCCGGCCAGCACGGTCACGTCGATTTCAACACCGTGCCATGGGTGGTCTATACCGCCCCGGAAATCGCGTGGGTCGGTAAGACCGAGCAGCAGCTGAAAAACGAGGGTGTGGCGTACCGCGTGGGGTCGTTCCCGTTCATGGCCAATGGCCGCGCCCGCGCGCTGGGCGACACGCGGGGATTCGTCAAATTTCTGGCGGACTCGGAGACGGACCGCATTCTCGGCGTGCACATCATTGGTCCCATGGCGTCCGAGATGATCTCCGAGGCGGTCGTCGCGATGGAATTTCACGCCACCGCAGAAGACATCGCGTTGATATGCCATGCGCATCCGTCCCTCTCCGAGGCGATGAAGGAGGCTGCGCTCGGCGTCGCCAAGCGCAGCCTTAATTTCTAGCGATAAGGCCGGCTGCGGAGGGTAAGGATGGAGATGGGTGACGGCGTCGCGGAGCGGACCGGAAAGACCGGGCTGGCTCGCGCGCAGCCGGCCTCGGTCGTCGAGCTCTACGAGCAGGCGCTTAAGAAACGCAATTTTGTCGAGGACGATTCGCAGCACCTCGCGGTCCTGCGCCTGCAGTGGCTCTTCGAGGAATGGTCGGCTTACAAACGCCGGCGCCGGACAGCGCTGCAGCGGCTCGTGGTACGGCCGTCATTGCCGCGCGGCGTCTATCTGTGGGGCGAGGTGGGCCGGGGCAAGACGTTCCTCATGGACAGCTTTTACCGCTGCCTGCCGCTCGTTCGCCGCCGGCGGGTGCACTTCCACCATTTCATGCGTGACGTGCACCGCGAGCTCGATGAGCTCAAGGGACAGCTTAATCCGCTCGACGCGCTGGCGGACCGCATCGCGCGCCGTTATCGGCTGATCTGTTTCGACGAGATCGCGATCTCCGATGTCGCCGATGCCATGATCCTCGGCCGCCTGCTCACACGGACAATGGAACGCGGCGTGGTCTACTGCATGACTTCCAACTATCATCCGGACGAGCTTTACAAGGGGGGGCTCAAGCGCGAGGACTTCCTTCCAACCATCGCCCTGCTCAAGGAGCAGCTCGACGTGGTTCATGTCGACGGCGGCACCGACTACCGCAAGCGGGCGCTCCAGCAGGTCAGGATCTATCATTCGCCACTGACGGTGGAAAGCGACCGGGCCTTGATGCGCGCGTTCGAGCAGGTTGCCGAAGTGGAGGAGGAGTTTCACGAGCTCGACGTCGAGGGCCGAATCATCCCCTACCGGCATCGTGCTGCCGGGGTGGTGTGGTTCGATTTCAAGGTAATCTGCGGCTGGGGCCGCTCCCAGAACGATTACCTCGATCTCGCCAGGCGGTTTCATACGATCATCGTCTCGGGCGTGCCACGAATGGGGCTCGAGCGGGCGGACGAGGCGCGGCGTTTCACCCTGCTGGTTGACGTGCTCTACGACCAGCGCGTGAAACTCATTCTGTCCGCCGAAGCGCCTGCGGATAAGCTACTGGTGCGTGACGCGCGCTCAAACGACATGCAGCTCAAGGCGATGATCTTCCAGTTCGACCGCACGACGAGCCGTCTTGCGGAGATGCAGACGGTCGAATATCTGAGCGAACCGCGCCAGCCGCAGAGCGCGTGAGTCGTAAACGCCGGGACACGGACTCGGCGCTGCTAATGGAGGAGACGTGGAAACATTCAGGGCATTTCGCATTTTCAGCGAGAACGACAAGGTAGCGGGTCGGCTAGTCGAGGCACGACTCGATGAGCTGTCCCCGGGTGAGGTCGTATTCCGCACCGAGTACTCGAGCGTGAATTTCAAGGACGCGCTGGCCGCGACCGGCACGGGCAAGATCATCCGCGGGTTTCCGCGCATCGGGGGTATCGATGCTGCGGGCACGGTCGTGTCATCGAGCGACCCGCGCTTCAAGGCGGGTGACACCGTGATCTGCACCAGCTATGAGTTCGGCGTGGGACATGACGGAGGCTACTCGCAATACTGCCGTGTGCCGGCGGACTGGGTAGTGCCGCTGCCCGAAGGTCTTACCCCCTTCGAGGCCATGGCGCTGGGCACCGCGGGCTATACCGCGGCGCTCGCCATCGAGCTGCTCGAGCTGAACGGTTTGGTCCCGGCTAACGGTAAAGCCCTCGTTAACGGCGCGACCGGTGGCGTGGCGACGCTGGCGATCGACATGCTCGCCCGCCTCGGGTATCACGTGGTGGCCCTCACGGGCAAGGACGCCGAGGCCGGATTCCTGAAGCAGATCGGGGCGGCGGAAGTCCTGTTGCGCCAGAAACTCGAGCTGGGAACGCGCCCGCTGGAAAAAACGCTGTGGGCCGCCGCGTTCGATTCGGTGGGCGGGGAGCACCTCGCCTGGCTCACCCGCACGATGCAGCAGGGGGGGCTCATTGCGAGCTTTGGGAACGCGGGCGGCATCGAGCTCAAGACCACGGTGCTACCGTTCATCCTGCGCGGCGTGCGCCTGATCGGTGTCGACTCGGGCTTCACGCCGATGCCGCTGCGCCGCAAGGTATGGGGCCGCCTCGCCTCGGATCTCAAGCCCCGTCACCTGGCGGCAATCGCCCACACCATTGCGCTTGACGAAGTCCCCGGCTTGTTCGACCGGATGCTCAAGGCGCAGGTGCGCGGGCGCACCGTCGTGAAACTTTGATGATGCGTGACATGAGGGGGAGGCAACCATGAGCGCCTATCGGGATTTCCACCGCCGCTCGATCGAGCAACCCGAATCGTTCTGGAGGGAGCAGGCGCAACTGATTGACTGGCATCAGCCGTTCAAGCAGGTCCTGGACTACAGCCGGCCGCCGTTTACCCAGTGGTTCAAAGGCGGGCTGACCAATCTGTGCCATAACGCGGTCGACCGCCACCTCGCGGCGCGCGGCGAGCAGAAGGCGCTCATCTACATCTCCACCGAGAAGGGTCAGGAGCACACCTACACCTACCGGGAACTGCATGCCGAGGTGAATCGCTGCGCGGGCATGATCCGAGCGCTCGGCGTCGGCAAGGGCGACCGCGTGCTCATCTACATGCCCATGGTCCCGGAAGCCGTTTTCGCCATGCTGGCTTGCGCGCGCCTCGGGGCGATCCATTCGGTGGTATTCGGCGGCTTTGCCGCTCACAGTCTTGCCGCTCGCATCGACGACGCACAGCCTAGGCTCATGATGACGGCCGACGGCGGTTTGCGCGGCGGCCGCGCGATTTTGTACCGCTCCATGTACGACGAGGCGATCAGGCTCTCGAAATCACCGCCTGCGAAAGTGCTGATCCTCAATCGCGGGCTCGACAAGGAGCTGAAGCTCGCGGCAGGACGCGATGTGGACTACGCCGAGTTGCGTGCGCAGCACATGAGTGACCAGGTCCCCGTGACCTGGCTGGAGTCGAACGAGCCGTCCTACATTCTCTACACCTCGGGCACGACCGGCCAGCCCAAGGGCGTGCAGCGCGACGTCGGCGGATACGCGGTCGCGCTCGCCGCGTCGATGAAACATATCTACTGCGGCGCGCCGGGCGAGACCATGTTCACGGCGTCCGATATCGGCTGGGTGGTCGGGCACTCTTACATCGTCTACGGGCCGCTGATCTACGGCATGACGACGATCCTTTACGAAGGCCTGCCCATCCGTCCGGACGCCGGGATCTGGTGGAAGATCGTCGCGGACAATCAGGTGACCGTGATGTTCTCGTCGCCGACGGCGGCACGCGTGCTGAAGAAGCAGGATCCGGCTTTCCTTAAAAAGTATGACTTGAGCTCGCTTAGGCACCTCTTTCTGGCGGGCGAGCCGCTGGACGAACCCACGCACCGCTGGTTCAGCGAGATGCTCGGCAAGCCCGTGATCGATCACTACTGGCAGACCGAGACCGGCTGGCCGATCCTGTCGAGCGTGCCGGGCGTGGAGAACACGCCGATCAAGTTCGGCAGCCCCAGCTTCCCAGTCTATGGCTATGACCTGCGCCTGCTGCGGGAGGCGGATGCGACGGAGGCGGCCCCAAACGAAAAGGCCGTCGTCGCGATCGTTCCGCCGCTGCCACCGGGCTGCATGTCCACGGTATGGGGTGACGACGCGCGTTTCGTCGAGACCTATTTCGCGGATTTCAGAGGAAAACTCATCTATTCCACTTTCGACTGGGGCATCCGCGACGAGGAGAACTACCACTACATCCTCGGCAGAACCGATGACGTCATCAACGTCGCGGGTCATCGCCTCGGTACGCGGGAAATCGAAGAGGCGGTGCAGGCGCATCCCAATATCGCGGAAGTGGCCGTGGTGGGCGTTGCCGACCAGTTAAAGGGGCAGATACCGCTCGCGTTCGCGGTGGTCAAGGATGCGGGCAAGGTTGCCACGCCCGAATCACAAGCGGGGGAGGAAAAGGCAGTGATGGACACGGTCGACAAGCTGCTGGGGGCGATTGCGCGCCCGGCACGGATTCATTTTGTCACCCTCCTGCCCAAGACCCGGTCCGGTAAACTGCTGCGCCGTTCGATCCAGGCGCTGGCCGAGGGGCGTGATCCGGGCGATCTCACCACGATCGAGGATCCTGCCGCGCTCGAGCAGATCCGCTCTGCTATTAGCAAGGGAGTCTGAGCAGCTTCTCCGGCGCAGCGTTCGCTGCCGTTTTCAACAGCGAGGGTGCGAGTTAAACTGCCCGGCTGAATGAGGGGTCGGGCCCCTTAAGGAGCCACGTGGAGCAGTCGCGCCGGAATCAGTTGTTCCTCAACGTCGGGCACGCCCTCGACCACCTGTTCCTGCTGATCTTCCCGACGGTGGTGCTGGCGATGGCGCCGGAGTTTGGCCGGCCTTACAGCGAGATGCTGCCGCTTGCGCTGGGGGGCTTCATTATGTTCGGCGCGGGATCGATACCGGCCGGCTGGCTCGCGGACCACTGGAGCCGACGCGGCATGATGGTGGTCTTCTTCGTCGGGATCGGGGCTGCGTCCGTGCTGACCGGCCTTACCCGCTCGCCCTGGCAGGTCGCAGCGGGCATCACGCTAATCGGGACGTTCGGCGCGATCTATCATCCGGTCGGCATTGCGATGCTGGTGAGCGGCCGGGACAAGGTCGGGCGCGTGCTGGGCGTCAACGGTGTCTTCGGCAACCTCGGGGTGGCCTTCGCGGCGCTCATTGCCGGCGCGCTCGCGCACTGGTTCAGCTGGCGCGTGGCATTCATCGCTCCCGGCATCGTCTCGATTATGATCGGCGTCGCGTTTGCTGTGTTCGTGCCTAAGATCCGAATGACGGCAATGGCAGGAAAGGGCGGAGCGAAACAGGTCTTCTCGCGCGCGCTACTCGTGCGGGTGTTCTTCATCCTGCTCGTTACGACACTTTGCGGGGGCATCATCTTCAACTCCACCACCGTTGCGATGCCCAAGATCTTCGATGAAAAACTCACGGCGCTTGTCGACACGACGCTCGGCATCGGTTTTCTGGTCTCGGGTGTCTACGTCTTCGCGGCGATGGCCCAGCTGGTGGTCGGGCACCTGCTCGATCGCGGCACGATCAAGGGTGTGCTCGTGCCGGTGGTGGGGCTACAGGTCCCGTTGCTTCTAGCCGCAGCGTTCTCAGACAACTACCTGATGCTGCTTACCGCACTGGCAATGATGTTCTTCATCTTCGGTCAGATCCCGATCAACGACGCGATGGTGGCGGCTTATACCGATGAACGCTGGCGGGCGCGGGCGCTGGCGGTGCGCTACGTCGTCTCGTTCGGTGCGAGTGCGTTTGCCGTGCCGCTGATTGCGCTCATGTACCGCTACAGCAGCGATTTCAGGTATCTGTTTTTCGTGCTCGCTGCAATCTCCGCGGCCATGTTCGTCGCCGCGCTCTTCATGCCGTCCCAGGCCAGCAAACCCGCTCCCGCCTAGAAGAGACATAAGAATGAATTTCAGCCGCCGATGAGCGCCGATAGACGCCGATCAAGAACGCGTAAATGGAATTCCCGGTTTTCCGTCCGCGTTTATCTGTGTTTATCTGCGGCTAAAGTTCTTGATTTTGTTGTGCGTCGTCAGAACGCAAAGCGGCTCATCCCGCCGTCCACCGGGATGACCGTCCCCGTGATGTAGCCGGCGCCCGGAGAGGACAGGAACACGACCAGATTCGCCAGCTCCTCGGGCTCGCCGAACCTTCCGGCGGGAATATTCTGGCGCGCGAACTGCTGGCGATCCTCCTCGGTTGGATGCATGCGCACGATCTGCTCGCTCATGATGCGGCCGGGCTGGATCGAATTGATGGTGATCCCGTGCGGCGCCATCTCACGGGAAAGCCCCTTCGCCCACGCGTGAACGGCCGCCTTGGCTGAATTGGCCGCGTTGATGCTGCGCGGCTCGGAAGAACCGGTGATATTGACGATCCGGCCCCAGCCGCGCGCCTTCATGCCCGGAACGACGGCGTGCGAGAGCTCCCGCAGGCGGATGAAGTTGACCAGCATGCCCTCGGCCCATTGCTCCTTGGTCGCTTCGAAGGGGAAGGGGCGGCTGCCGCCGGCGGCGTTGACCAGGATGTCGACCCGGCCGAGGCCCGCCGTCGCGGCCTCCGCGAGCTTCTCGGCCGAGCCCTCTTGGTAGAGATCACACTCGAGCACCAGCGGCTCGCTCCCCCGTTGGGCGGCAACGTCCTGAGCGAGTTCCTGCAGGAGATTGACGCGGCGCGCGGCGACCGCGAGCTTGACGCCTTCGCGCGCAAGTCCCAACGCGATCGCGTGGCCGATGCCGCGGGACGCGCCGGTGACGAGGGCGGTCTTGCCTGAAAGCTGTAGGTCCATCACCAAATCCTAAACGAGGCGACTGGGCACTTTACCAGAGGGCGGGACAAACGCCGCCATTCTTCAGTTTTTGGCGAAGGCCGTAATAGGGCCGAAGCCTTCGTGTTTTTTGCGGCTTGTTGGGGTGAAGCCTAACTGCCGCAGGCATGTTAAGGGCAACGCCCGGCCGGAGCCAATGTGCGCGTCTCGCATTAATCCTTTCTTGCACATTTCCTAGCGTAAAACGGGAGACCCCCCGGCTCTGCCGGGGAGGCAGTAGTAGTTTGAGGAGCAGCCGACAAGGCTGTCGATTTTGAAGGGTGAAAGTCCCTTTGCCGCCAGTAGCCCGGATTTGGGCGGCTAGCATATCCGCTGCGCGGGGAGGTAAC
>JAOTTL010000147.1:0-9265 GCA_029864385.1 Betaproteobacteria bacterium
TCATCAGTTCGTCTTTCACGCGCTCAACCGTGCGCTCGCGCAGACGCTCGCAGGCGTCGCCGCCGAGTCGGGCCGCGCCGATGCCACAGTCCTGCCGCGCGCAGCCGCCACGTTGGGGCAGGCGGCCGGTGGAAGCCTGGCGCTCGGGTTGGCGCAGCCGGTTGCGTTCTACGAAACCCTGTTCGGCCGCCAGGCCCCGGCCGCCGAGGCGATCGAAAGCGACACGCCTGCAGCCTCCGACTACCCGCTGGGATTTGCGCTCGCCCAGCTCTCGGGCGTCTACGTGCTCGCCCAAAACGCCAAAGGGCTGATGATCGTGGACATGCACGCCGCGCACGAGCGCATCATGTACGAGCGGCTCAAAGCCACGCTCGATGCGCGCGCCATACCGATGCAGCCATTGCTGGTGCCGGTTACCTTCGGCGCCGAGGCGCTCGACGTGGCGACCGTGGAGGAGCACGGCGAGGCACTACGTGCCATCGGATTCGACCTCGCAGCCGCATCGCCCACGTCCGTGATCGTGCGCGCTATACCGGCACTGCTTGCCGACGCGGATGCACGCGAGCTGGCGCGCGACGTGCTTCGCGAAATACGCGAGTTCGGTGCGAGCCGCGCGCTCACCGAGCGACGCAATGAGCTGCTCGGCACCATGGCGTGTCATGCAGCCGTGCGCGCGAACCGGAAACTGTCGCTGCCAGAAATGAACGCGCTGCTGCGCGAGATGGAGGCGACCGAGCGCTCCGGCCAATGCAACCACGGACGCCCGACCTGGCACCAGATCACGTTGCCCGAGCTGGATAAGCTGTTCATGAGAGGTCGGTGACCTCTCATGAAGGGTGACGGGTGACGGGTGACGAGTGATGAGTGATGAGTGCCCGGTAACGACAATGCCTAAGGCAGCATCCAAGCCCAAAAAGCGAAAGAGGGCCGCGAAACGCTCGAGGCGTGCCGCGCCCCGTCAGGCGCCTGCACGACCAAAGGCGTCGAGACCTGCCCGTAAAGAGACGGCCGTCGCGCCTGAACCGGCGGCTGCAGCACAGCGCACTGCGCCCGCCGCCGGGCCACTCGGCGAGCCTCGTCACCTGTCACGCGTCACTCGTCACGCCAAATGGCCGCCGGCCATTTTGCTGATGGGACCGACCGCGAGCGGCAAAACCGCGCTGGCGCTGCGCCTCGCTGCCGAGCTGCCATGCGAAATCATCAGCGTCGATTCGGCACAGATCTACAAGGGCATGGACGTCGGCACGGCAAAGCCGGGGGCGGATGTGCTCGGCCGGGCGCCGCACCATCTCCTCGACATCATTGAGCCGCACGAGAGCTATTCCGCCGCGCGCTTTCGCGACGACGCCCTTGCCCTGATGCGTGAGATTACGGAGCGCGACCGCATACCGCTCCTCGTTGGCGGCACGATGCTCTACTTCCGCGCACTCGTCGAAGGCCTCAATGACCTGCCCGAGGCGGACCCCATCGTGCGCCTCATGATCGATACCATGGCCGAGCAGGAGGGATGGCCAGCCGTCCACGAGAAGCTCCGGCAAGTGGACCCGGAGACAGCGGCCAGGCTGGATCCCCACGACTCCCAGAGGATCGAGCGCGCGTTCGAGGTCTATTACATCACCAATAAACCGCTATCGGAGCTCCTGCGCAAGCCCAAGTATGTCTATTTTCCCTACACGCCGATCAAGATCGCGCTGGCCCCGAGCAACCGCGAAGTGCTGCATGAGCGCATTGCGCAGCGCTTTGATGCGATGATCGAGCAAGGGCTGGTGGGCGAGCTGAAAAAACTGCGTGAGGAGTACGGGCTCGAGCCCGGCATGCCTTCCATGCGCTGCGTCGGCTACCGGCAGACGTGGAATTTCCTCGAGGGACGGCTCGACGCCGCCGGCCTGCGTGAAGAGGGTATCGCAGCAACCCGCCAGCTCGCCAAGCGCCAGCTCACGTGGTTGCGCTCGATGGAGGACGTTACCGAGTTTGATTGCCTCACCGATGATATTCAGGTGCTCGTGCTCGAGTACGTGCGGCGTGAGCTGAAATCAATTCTGGTGGGCGGCTAATGGTCGGCCGAAACTGGTGATGGATGATAGTGATGAGAAATGGTGATGAGAGATGGTGATGAAAAAGCAGAAACTAACTTGGCGCTTTACCCATCACCAGTAATCATCACCAGTTTCCATCACCATTTATCATCACCAGTAATTGTCACAGAGTAGTGGTCGTGCCCCTTCCACTACGCGTATTGCAGCCACCGGTTTACTTGTAGCCCGTGTCCATGTGGCGCAGCCGCTCGGCAATCGCTCTCAGCAACGACATGGCGATCTCGGGCCTGCTCTTGATCAGGTCAAGGACGTCATTGCGGTTGACGGGCAGCAGAACGCAGGCGGTCTCCGCGACGGCGTTGGCAACGCGGGTCGACTGTTCGGCGAGCGCCATTTCGCCAAAAACGCCCCCGGGCCCGATCCTTTCGACAACTTGCGATTCCACGGAGACCGCGACCCGCCCTTCGAGCACGACGTACATGAAAACCCCGGTCTCCTCCGCCTTCATGATGACCTTGTGCACAGGGTAATGCAGAGGGGGGCGTTCCTGAAGCGCGCGCACGAACTCGGCGAGGAGCTTTTCGTCCAACACCTTGGTTTCGGCCACCTCGCGCCAGTCCGGCAGGCTCCTGGTCATGCTCAACGTGAAAAACGACAAGCGCAGGCGTTTGATCATGATGTTCATCAGCATGACCCCGAACTCGGGGGTTTGCTGGATGGCGTGCTGGCACTGCCTCGCGTCAAGTGACAGGACGCGGCACGGAATTCGCGCCACCGCGCTCGCGCTGCGCGGCCGATGAGCGATCACGGCCATCTCGCCGAAGAGCTCGTCGCGCTTGACGATATCCAGGCTCCTCGTGCCGCGGCGCAGGCCCACCTCACCTTCGATGAGCAGATACATCTTGTCGCCCATCTGATTCTCGACGAAGAAGCACCCGCCTTCGGGCATGGTCTCCTCCGTCCCGAGCGAGTTGAAGCACATCCGGGTCAGGATCGGGTTGTAGCCCCAGCTGCGTCGCGGAGGTTGCGTGAAGTCCAGATCGTTCGGGTCTGTCTCTGCCATGTTCGCGTCCTTGCTTAAGATCCGTGAATCGTGATTGGTGATTCGTGAATGGAGGTTATACTTGGACGCTCTGCGCTCTGTTGATCGGTTTAGGTGTTATCGGCACGTCGCATCACGACTCACGACTCACGGATTTTCTGCGGTTATCTGCGGCTAATAACGCTTAACGATTTTTTGCGTTCTAGTTTCCGGTGCGCTTCACCCGGGCGTCGGCCCATCCCCGCGCCAGCGTAATTTTAACGTCCTCCCCGGCTCTCAGCTGTACCACATCACGCACGATCGTCCCATCGGCCGCTTCGGTAATGCTATAGCCCCGCTCCAGCACCCGGTGGGGATCGAGATGCTTGAGATGCGCATCGAGCCGGGCCAGAACGCCCACCGCCGCTTCGAGTGCCCGTCGGCCACAGTCGCGCAGGCGCCGCCCCAGCTCCACCTGGACCCGGGCGAGCGCGGCAACGTCGGGGACAACGCCGCGCAAGCGCAGCCCCATCGCCTGGAGCTGCCAGCCCCCCGCCTCGAGCTCACGCCGCCCGGCGGCGCGAAGCCGGCTCGCGAGATGGTTCAACTCGCCCTGCTGGTTACGGATTCGCTCTCCCGGATGAACCGCCCGTCGCGAGAGGTAGTCAAGCCGCTGCATGCGGTCTTCCAGACCACGCCGGCCAACTCGCAGTAACTGGTGGCCAACATGGACCAGCAGCTGACTGAACTCGGCGCGGTTTGGCACCACCAATTCCGCCGCCCCCGTCGGGGTCGGTGCCCTGACATCAGCGACAAAGTCCGCGATGGTGAAATCGGTTTCATGCCCGACGCCGCTCACCACGGGCACCGGGCAGGCGCGAATCGCGCGTGCAACCGCCTCCTCGTTGAACGCCCACAGGTCCTCGATACTGCCGCCGCCGCGGCACACGATCACGACATCGCACTCGTGGCGTTCCCCCGCCAGGGCGATCGCCGCAGCGATCCGCGCCCCAGCGCCCTCGCCTTGCACCGGCGTCGGATAGACGATGACCGGAAGGCGCGGCATCCGCCGGCGCAGGGTGGTCAGGACGTCGCGCAACGCCGCCGCCTGTGGCGACGTGACTATGCCGATCTGGCGCGGGAAACGCGGGAGAGACCGCTTGCGCGCGGCATCGAAAAGGCCTTCCTGCTCGAGCCGCGTCTTGAGCTTCTCGAAGGCCTCGTAGAGCGCACCCAGTCCCGCGTGCCGCATGGCCTCCACGTTGAGCTGAAACTTGCCGCGCGCTTCGTAAAGGGTCGGCTGCGCCCGCACTTCGACCCGGGCGCCGTCCTGGGGTTGCCACCCGAGCAACTGCGCGCGGTGCCGGAAAAGAACGCAATCGACCTGTGCCTGCGCGTCCTTGAGCGTGAAATAGCAGTGTCCGGACTCATAGCGCTTGAGATTGGAGATCTCGCCGGCTACCCAGGACAATGGCAGCGTGCGTTCGATAGATTCCTTGGCAAGCCGGTTGAGCTCGGCAACCGAGATGACGGGCGGCAGTGGCCGCTCCGCGATGAAGTCGGGCATCGAGTCATTCTAAACCGGTTCTGAAAGTGTGACTTTTTTCACCTTTTGCCGGCTCCCCTCCCCAGGGTCCGTCCACAGCCGCGCCGTTTTTACTGCATGACTGCCTGCAATCCCAGGCGGGACGCGGCTCTTCAGTCAACTACTTGAATATAATGACAAAACTAACGAGCAAGAAATAATCGGTAGAGAAAAATCCCATACGGAAAACTCAGTTAGAGGGGTTTTGCGTGAACTATGCACATGCTTATCCACAAACATTGTGGACAATCAAAAAAGGCCATTCAGGACAGACGTGTTACGTGACATTGCTCAGACAATTGGTTAAGGATTCTCTGCAAAAGTTTGCAGA
The DNA here is from genome assembly GCA_029864385.1 of Betaproteobacteria bacterium. GTDB lineage: Bacteria > Pseudomonadota > Gammaproteobacteria > Burkholderiales > SG8-41 > SG8-41. The sequence continues at coordinate 4,974 of JAOTTL010000147.1, forward strand.
GAATCCTAATGGGATTACGTCTTATCTCAGCGAATTCGCCGGCGGTACATTGAGCAGGCGGTGACCTGGAGCTGAGGAGCCAATATGAAACAGAAAACGATTGACGCGGCCGCCAAGGTGCGTCCTGTGAGCGCCCGGAACGCTCAAAAACACTCCCCATGCCCCGCATCGAGGCCTTTAAGTGAGTAAGACTTAATGATTCGTCAACGACCATCATCAACCTTATTGAGGAATCTCTGCACGCTTTCTTGTGCAGAGATTCCTTAATGATCGCTTGCTGAAAATTGATTGCCCGATTAAAGTGACGGCGAAATTCTAGGAGTTTCTGTTTGTTCGCCCTCGTCGAAGCTGCCGGCTGGCCCATCTGGTTCCTCATCGTCGCATCCGTCATCGCCTTCGCCATCATCGGCGAGCGAATGTGGTCGCTACGCGCGGGCGTGGTAATTCCAAAGAACCTGCTGACACAGACGATCCACGAATTCCGCCAGAATGGCGTGACTTCGCAGATGCTCTCGCGCCTTGCCACCGGCTCCCCGCTCGGGAAGGTCTTTGCCGCCGGGCTGCGGAACGTCAAGAGCACCCCCGCCATCATGAAGGAAGCGATCGAGGAATCGGGGCGCACCGTCGCGATCGATCTGGAGCGTTTTCTGATCACCCTCGGCACGATTGCAGCGATCGCACCGCTGCTCGGCCTGTTCGGCACCGTGATCGGCATGATCGAGATCTTCGGCTCGCAGACCCCCAGGGGAGGCAATCCGCTGGTTCTCGCGCACGGCATCTCGATCGCGCTCTATAACACTGCCTTCGGGCTGGTGGTGGCGGTGCCCGCCATGATCTTCTACCGGTATTTCCGCGGGAAGGTGGACGAAATGCTGGTGGACATGGAGATGCAGGCCATCAAGCTGGTCGAGATCATCCACGGCGAGCGCCAATGAGGTTTCGGCCGCGCGCATTCCGCGAGGAGCCGGAGATCAATTTCATTCCGTTGATCGACGTGCTGCTGGTGATCCTGATCTTCCTCATGGTGACAACCACCTACTCGCGCTACGCGGAGCTTCAGATCAACCTGCCGTCCGCGGAGGCCGAAAGCCCCCGGGAGCGCCCGAACCAGATCGACGTTGGGGTCGACGCCCAGGGTAACTACTCGGTAAACCGTAATGCGACGCCGTTCACGGATAGCGTCGCCTTCAGCGACGCGCTACGGCGCGCTGCCAGCGGCATCAAGGACCCGGTCGTGGTCATCAGCGCGGACGCCCAGGCCCCGCACCAATCGGTGATCCACGTCATGGAGGCCGCGCGCATTGCCGGTTACGGTCGGATCACGTTCACCACCCAGGCCGCTAAACGGTGAACGGTGATCCGTGAACGGTCGGGCCTGCACCCCGCCGCCGGCCACTGCCTATACCGTTTACCGCTCGCTCATGATGTCGTGGATCCAGCCGCACTGGGAACGGTTCACCGCGGTGTCCGCGCTCCTATCGCCGATCAGCCTTCTCTTCCGCGTCATTACCGGCGCACGGCGCGCCAGTTACCGCGCCGGCCTTACGAGCACGATCCGCCTGCCGGTTCCGGTGGTCGTGGTGGGCAATATCACTGCAGGAGGGACCGGTAAGACACCGCTGGTCCTGTGGCTCGCGGCATTCCTGAGGGCGCAAGGACGATCCCCGGGAATCGTGTGCCGCGGCTATGGCGGCACGCATAGCACCCCGCAGCCCGTTCGGCCCGACAGTAACCCTTATGTGTGCGGCGACGAGGCAGTCCTGCTCGCGCGACGCAGCAGCTGCCCGGTTTGGACCGGCGCTGATCGGCCCGCTGCTGCACGAGCACTGCTGGCCGCCGCGCCTAGCTGCGATATCGTGCTGAGCGATGACGGGCTCCAGCACTACGCGCTCGCGCGCGACCTCGAAATCTGCGTAGTCGACGGCGACCGCGGGTTCGGAAACGGTTGGCTGCTTCCTGCAGGACCGCTGCGCGAGCCGCCTTCGCGCCTGGCCGAGGTCGATGCGGTCGTCATCAACCGCGTCGGGGCCCGCCCGGCGCCGCTCCCCGCCATTTTGCGGCTCAATGCGCAATGCCTCGGGATGAGACTCGAGGCGAGTGGATTTTGGAACCTGCAACACGCGAATCGCCGTGTCAGCGTCGAGCACTTTCGCGGCAAGCGGGCGTACGCCGTGGCTGGAATCGGTAATCCCGGCCGCTTTTTCCGGCAGCTGCAAGCAATGGGGCTGAACTTCACGCCCCATTCCTTTCCTGATCATCACCCATTTACTGCTTCCGACCTGGCGTACGCCGGGGCGGAAGCAGTCGTGATGACGGAAAAGGATGCGGTAAAATGCCAGCGCTTCGCTCCGGAAACGTGCTGGGCCATGGCCGTGGATGCGGTACCCGATGCCGGTCTCGAGGAACTCGTTCTGCGCAAGCTCGAGGCCACGGCGAAGCGAGAAGAGCGATAATAGGCCACCGTTGACCGACGACAGGTTCAGCGCAGGGCAGGAAACGGGCGACGCGCGACATTCGCGCTTGGCGGCATCCCGCTCATCGTTCACCGCTCACCGTCTATTGTTCGCCACGTGACATGGACAGAAAACTGCTCGACATACTCGTTTGCCCGCTGTGCAAAAGCCCCCTCGTCTACAGGCAGGCGGCGGCCGAACTCGTCTGCAAGCCGTGCCGGCTCGGCTACCCGATCATGGACGACATTCCGGTGATGCTCGAGGATGAGGCGCGCAAGCTTTCTCCCGAGGAGGAAGTTTGACGAGCCGTGAGCGCGCGAGGGCGTAAGCGCGCGAGATGGACGACATGCTGTTACGAATTTTCGACTTCCCGCCCTCCCGATCTCCCGCCCTCCCGTGAAGTTCGTGGTCATCATTCCCGCGCGCTACGCCTCTTCCCGGTTCCCCGGCAAGCCGCTCGCCGACCTGGGCGGCAAGCCCATGGTGGTGCGTGTTGCCGAGCGCGCGCGACGCAGCGGCGCAGCGGAAGTCGTGATTGCCACTGACCACGCGGGGATTGCCGAGGCCGCCGTGAGCCACGGGTTTGCCGCGGTGATGACGCGGAAAAACCATGCATCCGGTACCGATCGCATCGCGGAAGTAGCCGCGCGCCGGCGCTATCCCGCTCACCGTGTCGTCGTCAACGTGCAGGGCGATGAGCCGCTGATCGAGCCGGCGCTGATTCGGGACGTTGCCGCGAGCCTGACGCGCCACCGCGCCGCGCAGATGGCAACCGCGTGCCATCCCATCCGCACTGCCGCCGAGCTCGCCAATCCCAACGTCGTGAAAGTCGTGCTCGACCGTGCCGGTTACGCCCTCTACTTCAGCCGGGCAGTCATTCCCTACGCACGCGATGCGTTTGCGCAGGGCATCAAACGCATCCCGCAAGGCCTGCCGGCCTACCGGCATCTCGGCATCTACGCTTATCGCGCGGCATTTTTGAGAACGTACACCCGTCTGAAACCGGTCGCGATCGAGCGCGCCGAGGCGCTAGAGCAGCTGCGCGCCCTCGCCCACGGTCATCGCATCGCCGTCACCGTGACGCGCCGCGCGCCTCATCATGGCGTCGACACACCGGCGGATCTGCGCCGCGCGCGCCGCGCACTTGCCTGAAGCCGCGTGACCGCTCAGCGATTGGAGACAGGATGCGAATAATACTGCTGGGTTTGCCCGGTGCCGGCAAGGGAACACAGGCGAGATTTCTCATTGAAAAGTACCGGATCCCGCAAATCTCGACCGGAGACATGCTGCGCGCGGCGATGAAGCAGGGCAGCCCCTTGGGGATCAGGGCCACGGAATTCATGGAGCGCGGGGAGCTCGTTCCCGACGATGTGGTAATCGAACTCGTCAAGGAACGCCTGCGCGTGCCCGACTGTGCCCGCGGCTTCATCATGGACGGCTTCCCTCGCACCATTCGGCAGGCCGAGGCGCTGCACGATGCCGGCATCGACATCGATTTCATTGTGGAAATCGAGGTCGGTGACGGCGAGATTCTGCGTCGCATGAGCGGGCGCCGGGTACATCTGGCCTCCGGTCGAACCTACCACGTCGAGTTCAATCCGCCGCGCGTGCCAGGGAAGGACGATGTCACCGGCGAGCCGCTAGTCCAGCGCGCCGACGACAACGAGGACACCGTCATGCAGCGGATCGCGACCTATCACGCCCTCACCAAGCCGCTGGTCTCCTACTACATGAAGGCGCGCGAAAGCGGCGATCCGCGGGCGCCGCTCTACGTCAATATCTACGGCAAGGGGCCGGTGGAGCACATCCGCGACAAGCTCTTTGCGGCCCTGGCATGGA
>JAOTTL010000148.1:0-9213 GCA_029864385.1 Betaproteobacteria bacterium
GCCGGGTCGGCCTGCTGGCAAAGCCGCGCGCTTCCAAGTGACCGCCGGGGTCTATACCACACCGAACGAACGCGTCATATCCGGGGCCCTCGCCCTGGCGATGCACCTCTTGTTCCTGGTGTTTCTCATTGTCGGCGTCCACTGGCAGAAGCGCGAGCCGCAGCCGGTCGTGGTGGATTTGTGGAACGATCTGCCGCCGCTGCCGGCGCCAAAGCCGCCTCCCGCCCCGGAAGCGAAGCCGGCGCCCGCGCCACCCCCGCCCGCGCCCAAGGTCGAGGTGAAGCCTGCGCCCAATGTGGAACCCAAAGTGGAACCCAGAGTCGCGCCCAAGCCCGTGCCTGACCCCGAGATCGCGTTGAAGGAAAAGCAGGAGAAAGAGCGCAAGGCTCGGGAGCAGGCTCTGGCGGAGAAGAAAAAGCGCGAGCAGGCGCTGGCCGAAAAGAAGCGCCGGGAAGCGAAGGCGCTCGCGGAGAAGAAGCGTCAGGAAGAGCGGACCCGGCTCGCGGCGCTCAAGGCGCAGCAGGCGAAGGAAGCGGAAGCCCGGCGGCTCGCACGCGAGCAGGAAGCGGCGCTGCGCAAGCTGGCCGCGGCGCAGGCGTCGGCGCAGGCGAAGCTGATCGACGAATACAAGCGGCGCATCGCCGACAAGATCAAGCGCTTCATCGTGGCGCCGCCCAACCTGCAGGGCAATCCCGAGGTCGAATTCGCGGTCACCGTGCTCCCGGGCGGCGAGGTCCTAGAGGTGAAGACCCGCCGCTCGAGCACTGTTGCCGCGTGGGACAGCGCCGTGGAGCGCGCCATCCGGCGGGCACAGCCTTTGCCACTGCCGCCCGACCCGGCGCTGATGCGGGACTTCAGGGAACTCAATCTGAAGTTCCGACCCAAAGAATAGGGCGGTCGCGGCCGCCTGGATGTCGCCGAATTGCGACATGGCGCGCGATGATGCGTGATCGTTACGCCAAACCACTATAAAATCGCGTTACATGAGCATCGACAGATGAGCATCGACAGACTGCGCCCCGTCCTCTGGGCTGTGGTCTTGCTGGTTTCGCTCGCGTTCCCGGCGGTGGGGCGCGGGGCGCTCACCATCGAAATCGTCGGGAGCGGCGCGACCCAGTTTCCCATCGCGGTTGTTTCCTTCCGTGCGGAGGAGAGCCTTGCCCAGCGGATCAGCCCGATCGTCGCCGCGGATCTGGCGCGAAGCGGGCTGTTCCGGTTGATCGACGCGGGCGGGCTGAACCCCGTGCCGCACGAGCCGGCGCAGCTGAACTACGACCAGTGGCGCGCGCGCGGCGCTGACGCCGTGGTCATTGGCAGCGTCTCGCGCCTGCCCGACGGCCGCTATGACGTGCGCTTCCGCCTGATGGACGCGGTCAAGCAGGTCCAACTCGCCGGCTACGTGTATTTCGCGCGCACCGACAACCTGCGGCTCGTTGCTCACAAGATCGCTGACCTGATCTACGAGAAGCTCACCGGCGAGACCGGCGTATTTGCAACCCGGATCACCTACATCGTGAAACGCGGCTCCCGCTTCGAGTTGCAGATTGCCGACGCCGATGGCTACAACCCGCAGACCGTGCTCGCGTCGAACGAGCCCATCATCTCGCCGGCCTGGGCGCCGGGCGGCTTGCAGCTCGCTTACGTTTCCTTCGAGCAGAAGAAACCGGTTGTCTACGTGCAATCGCTTACGACCGGAAAGCGGCAGGCGGTGGCGCGCCATTGGGGCAGCAACAGCGCACCCGCGTGGTCACCCGACGGCAAGCACCTCGCCGTCGTACTCACCAAGGATGGTGGGTCGCAGATCTACCTCATCAACGCCGCCAACGGCGGTGGCGTGAAGCGCCTTACCTACACCTCGGCGATCGATACCGAACCCAATTTTTCGCCGGACGGACGCCATTTGCTGTTCACGTCGGACCGCAGCGGCGGCCCGCAGATCTACCGGATGGCGGTGGCGGGCGGCCCGGTGCAGCGGCTGACGTTCGAGGGCAGCTACAATGTGACGCCGCGGCATAGCCCCGACGGCAAGAGCTTTACGTTCATACAAAGAAGCGGGACGCGTTTTAATGTCGCGGTCCAGGATTTCGCGACCCGCCAGGTGCAGGTGCTGACGGACGGCGGCGTCGATGAATCACCGACGTTCGCGCCCAACGGCAAGCTGATTCTCTACGCTACAGGGGTTAGCGGGCGCGGCGTATTGTCCGCGGTCTCGAGCGACGGCAGAATCAAGCAGCGTTTGACCGCGGACGTCGGCGATGTGCGCGAGCCCGCATGGGGGCCTTTGCAGAAATGACAATCATGACACTAGGAGACAGGCAATGAAGAGATTATTACTGGGTGTGTTGATGCTGGGGCTGGTTGCAGCGTGCGGCACGACCCCGAAGGAGCAAGACGGCGCGGCGGTGGAAGATCGCAAGCCCGGTTCGGGCGAGGCGGTGGATCGCCCCGCCGTGATGCCAGCCGAGACCAAGCCGTTGACGGACAAGCCCTTCGCGGGCGGCCCGCTCAAGGATCCGAACAACATCCTGTCCAAACGCAGCGTCTATTTCGATTTTGATTCGAACTTGGTCAAGGACGAGTTCAAGCCGATCGTTGCCGCCCATGCCCGCTATCTGCAGCAAAACGGTGGCGCGACGATGCGGATCGAGGGCAATGCCGACGAGCGCGGCAGCCGCGAGTACAATCTAGCGCTTGGCCAGCGCCGGGCGGACGCTGTCCGGAAGATGATGCAGCTGCTCGGCGCGCGCGGCGGCCAGATGGAGACCGTGAGCTTCGGCGAGGAAAAACCGCGTGGAACCGGCAATGACGAAGCGTCGTGGGCCGAGAACCGGCGGGCGGACATTGTCTACCGGGGCGAGTAACGTCCAATCTAGTGACGAGTGACGAGTGACGAGTGACGAGTGACGGCGGCAAACGCGGGATCGCGATCGGGGCATTTGCCTGCGGTTGCGTTTTGCTCGCTCTTTCATTCTCGAGCCATGCGCAACTGTTTGGTGGCGATGACGTGGCGCGCAAAGACATTGCCGCGCAGGGCAAGCGCATCGAGGCGCTGTCGCAGCGCCTCGTCCGCATGGAAGAGTCGCTGCAAGGCCTTGCGTCCGCCAATCCCGCCCTTGAGCTGGCCCAGCAACTGGAAAACCTGCGCCAGGAGCTGAAGCAGCTGCGCGGACAGATCGAGGTGCTGGGCCACGAGAGCCAGATGGCGGCGAAGCGTCAGCGCGACATGTATGTCGATCTCGATACGCGCCTGCGCCGTCTCGAGCAGCCGTCGGCAGCGGGTGCCGCGCCGACTGGCGTGGCACCCGCGGCGCCGGCTGCCGCATCGGGCGGCACGCCGTCCGCTATCGCCGCGCCGCCACCGCCCAGCGCGCCGCCCGCGATCGCCGCTGCGGAACCGAGGGTCGCACTTGCGCCTTCCGACGCGGAGGGCCGGGCCTACGAGACGGCCCAAAGTCAGCGCCGCATCGGCAACTACCAGGGGGCGATCACGGCGTTTGAGGCCTTCCTCACCCAGTACCCCAAGAGCCCGCTTGCGCCACGCGCGCAGTATTGGATCGGAGACTCGTACTACAACTTGCGCGAATTCAAGCGTTCGATCGCTTCGCAGCAAGAACTCATCGCAACCTACCCGGGCAGCTCTTCGGTTCCCGACGCGCTGCTCAACATGGCGAGCTCGCAGATCGAGCTCGGCGATATAACCGGCGCGCGCAGGACGTTGGACGGAGTCGTCACGCGCTATCCGACCAGCGAAGCCGCGGTCAAGGCAAAGCGGCGTCGGGCCAATCTGAAGTAATTCGTCACCAGTGACGGCTGACGGCTGACGAGTGACAGGGTGGTTTCTTCACCCTTTACGATTCTTGGGCGTCGGCTGCAGTCAATGACCCGAGCCGTCGTGTTGCTTTCTGGGGGACTCGACTCCGCCACCACACTGGCGCTGGCGCGCGCCGCCGGTCACGAATGCCATTGCCTCTCGCTGGATTATGGCCAGCGCCACCGCGCCGAGCTTGCCGCCTCCGCGAACGTCGCGAGCGCGCTGGGCGCAGCGGCGCACCGCGTCATCGCGCTGGATCTGGCCGCTTTCGGGGGCTCGGCGCTGACTGATGCGGGAATCGCCATGCCAGAATCGCCGACTGAAGGTATTCCAGTAACCTACGTGCCCGCGCGCAATACCATCCTGCTCTCGCTCGCGCTGGCTTGGGCCGAGGTGCTCGCCGCGCAGCACATCTGGTTTGGTGCCAACGCGGTGGACTACTCCGGTTATCCCGATTGCCGACCCGAGTTCATGCGCGCGTTCGAGGCGCTCGCCAACTTGGCGACCAAGGCCGCGGTCGAAGGTCGGCGGCTCACGTTGCAGACTCCACTCATTCAGCTCGCGAAGGCCGACATCATCCGGCGCGGCGCGGCGCTGGGCGTCGATTACGCGCTCACCGTATCGTGCTACCAGGCGAGCGCGGCGGGTCTTGCCTGCGGACGCTGCGAATCGTGCCGGTTGCGCCGCGCCGGTTTCGAGGCGGCGGGTATCCCGGATCCCACCCGTTATGTTTAGAACGAGTCGCGAAAACCAAGATCTCCAGCCACAGAGGACGAAAAATTCGTAGAGAACGGCAAAGCCACTGCGCGCCCCGGGAGTTTTGAATTCTCCGCGTTCTCTGTGGCTAATGCTGTTTGTAGGTTTGCTGTCCACGGTCTTAAACTAGAGGCAGCGAGCGAAGAGGCCAGGCGATGGATCCCGCGATACACATCCAGGTACTGGGGGCGATTTTTGTCATCGCAGTGATCCTGGGCGCGGTGACGAACAAGACCAATTTCTGCGCGATGGGGGCCGTCTCCGACTGGGTAAACATTGGCGACACGGGGCGCATGCGGGCGTGGGTGTTTGCGATGGCGGTCGCGCTGGCGGGCGTCGCCGCGCTGGAAGGCGCCGGCGTCATCGATCTTTCGGGCGGGACGTTTCCGCCGTACCGGACCGCCAACTTCGCCTGGATCCGCTATCTCGTGGGCGGTTTGATGTTCGGCATCGGGATGACGCTGGCGAGCGGCTGCGGCAACAAGACGCTGGTTCGCATCGGCGGCGGCAATCTCAAATCGCTGGCGGTGCTCGTGATCGCAGCGATTTGCGCCTATGCCATGCTCTGGACGCCGGTTTTCGAGAAGGCTTTCTTCCCGTGGATCACGGCGACGACCATCAACCTGCAGCAGTACGACGTCGCCAATCAGGAGGTGGGCACCGTCCTGGCAGGGATGTTCGGGCTGCCCCTCTCAAGGGGCTTTAATGTTGCGCTGGCGAGCGTGGTGGTGATCGGGCTGCTGGCGTTCGCTTTTAAGTCGGCCGACTTCCGCGGCAGTCGCGATCACGTTCTTGGTGGCGCCGTGATGGGGCTCGCAATCATCGCCGGGTGGTGGATCACGGGCGGCTCCATTGGCCAGTCGTGGAAGGAGTACGCCGAGATGTCCACGATGATCCCGAGCCGGGTGCAGACGCAGTCCTACACGTTCATCAGCCCAATGGGCGACACCGTGCGCTATCTGCTTGCGCCGGGCAACCTGTCGCTCATCAATTTCGGGGTCGTCGCGCTGGCGGGCGTGATTGTTGGGTCGTCTCTATATACGGTCATTATCCGCCAGTTTCGGGTCGAATGGTTCACGTCCTGGAGGGACCTCGGAAACCACGCGCTGGGCGGCGCGCTGATGGGCGTGGGCGGCGTGTTGTCGATGGGCTGCACCATTGGCCAGGCGATCACGGGTGTGTCGACCCTCGCGATCGGCTCGATTCTGGCGTTCTTTGCCATTGTGATCGGCGCCTCGGGCACGATGAAGTATCAGTACTGGAGGATCACGCAAGGCGCGTGATCCTGAAGGAGGGGCAAAGACAGGGGAAGCGTGGTGGGCGCGCCGCGTCGTCCAAAGGCGCGGCGGGGCCGCCACACGCTGCTGCCGTGCTCTAATGGCGGCTCAGCCATTCCGATAATTGGGCTTCGGGCATCGGTCGAGCGATCTGGTAGCCCTGCACCTCGTCACAGCCGAGCTCGTGCAAAAACGAGAGCTGGGCCTCGTTTTCCACCCCCTCGGCGACGACCCGCAGCCGCAGGCTGTGCGCCATGGCGATGACCGCTTCCGTGATCGCGGCGCTGTCCAGGTCGTGCGGCACGTCGCGGATGAATGAACGGTCGATCTTCAGGCTGGCGATCGGAAACCGCTTCAAGTATCCGAGCGACGAGTAGCCCGTTCCGAAGTCGTCGATCGACAGGGATATTCCGACGCCCGTAAGGTGGCGGAGAATCTCGGCGGCACGGTCGGCGTCGCCCATCACCACACTCTCCGTGAGCTCGATCTCGAGCCCGTCCGATGGCAGCCCCGTTTCCTCGAGGATGCGCAGGATGTCCGCGTGCAGGGCGTCATTCGCGAACTGTCGCCCCGAAAGGTTCACGGCAACTCTCATCGGTGGCAAGCCCGCATCCCGCCAGCGCTTGTTCTGCATGCAGGCCTGGCGCAGCACCCAGTCACCGATGGCGCCGATCAGACCGGTTTCCTCTGCCAGCGGGATAAATGCGCTCGGCGCGATGGGCCCGAGCTCCGGATGCGTCCAGCGCACAAGCGCTTCCACGCCGACCACCCGGTTGGTCAGGAGCTCCAGTTTCGGCTGGTAATGGAGCGCCAGTTCGCCGCGCTGGAGGGCCTGCCGCAGATTCATCTCGAGCGCCAGGCGCTCGAGGGAATGCCGGTTGGTTTGCTCGGAATAGAATTCCACGGCGTTTCCGCCCGGTTCCTTTGCCCGGTACATGGCGATATCGGCGTTCTTGAGAAGGCTGGTCGTATCGATCGCGTCTCCGGGGAACCAGCTGATGCCGATGCTCGCCGTAATATTCAGTTCTTGCTGCTCGATGAGGAACGGCTTGCCGATCGATTCGAGCAGCTTCTGCCCCACCTTTCCGGCGAGTTCCGCAACGGGCAGATTTTCGAGCAGCACGATGAACTCGTCACCGCCGAGCCGTGCGACCAGATCGCCTTCGCGGAGCGATTTCACGAGCCGCCTGGCCACTGCGCAGAGCATCTCGTCGCCCACGTGGTGGCCGAGCGTGTCATTGATGTTCTTGAAGCGGTCGAGATCGATGAACAGCACCGCGAGCCGTGTGTTATGCCGCTTGGCGCGCGCTAGCGCTTTGTTCAGAGACTCCTCGAAGAGAGTACGGTTCGGCAGCGCCGTCAACGAGTCGTGGCTTGCGACATAACGCAGGTCGCGCTCGGCCTTCTTGCGCTCCGAGATATCGCGAAAGCTCCAGACGCGGCCAACCGGGCGGCCTTTGATGTGTTGCGGCATGGAAAAACGCTCGAACACCTTGCCATCCTTGAACTCGACCAGGTCGTAGCTTTCAGCCTCCGGCTGCCCGTAGAGCGTCTTAACCTTATCCAGGAAACTGTCTGGGTCGATGAGCTGATCGACCACGAAGGCGAGCGCCGCGTCGTCACTGCGCTGCTCGACGACGGCGGGCGGTATACCCCACATCTTCACGAACCGCTGGTTGAAGCTCACCATCCTGCCGGCGTTATCCACTACCAGCAGGCCGTCCGCGGTCGCCTCGAGCGTCGCCTGCAGCAATGACAATGAATTTCCGATAATTTCCTCGGCCCCGCGCCGCTCGGCGATCTCCGCGACGAGGCCCGCGTTGGCGACCTCCAGCTTGTCCTTGGCCTCGGTGAGGTTGTCAACGAGCGCCCGGTTCTCGTCGCGCAGCGTGAGCGACGCTCGGATGTTCTCGTGGAGGCGATGAGCCACCGCCAGCATCGCCAGAAGATAGAGCGCGGTGATCACGCCAAGCCAGACGTTTCCCCCCTCGCCGTCAAGAATGAAGTGAACTGCAAGCGGGAGGAGCAGCGGAATGCAATAAACATAAGGCGCTGGACGTACCGGGGCAAGGTAAGACGCGCCTCCCGCGGTGAGCCCGGCGAGCATCAGCAGCACGAGAACATCCCCGGAGTCCGTCTGTGGCTCTGGCAGCAGCAGTACGCCGCCGGCACCCCATGCCAGCCCTGACAGCGCTACGCTGATGAGAAAGGCGGTGCACCAGCGTTGCGCCGCATCGGGGTCATCGGCGGACCTCTGGTAGCGCCACGTGAGCGCGATTCGAGCGCACGCCAGCGTCGCGACGACCCCGAACCACGTCGCGACGACGCGATGGTCGATCGAAGTCCACTGCGCCACGGCCAGAACGACTGCGAGCAGCAGTACGATCAACTGCGAGACCGTGGAATTGGCGTAGAGGAGCCTTACTTGCTCAGGGAAAATCGAGCCGGTGACTTGGGCGGGGGCGCCGCCCAAGGCCGCCGTGGCGACGGGCTGTGGCGCGAAACGGGTTTCGTTACCCGATTGTTCGTCTTTTCTTAAGGTCAAAACCGACCAATCCGGATCACCTCCTCCTATTTTACGTCACAATATTGCCTATGTGGCATTGATTAATGGTGAGCCACTTGCGATTGACCGGGTCGGATGCCGCGTTTAGAATGCGCGGCTTCGTGGAGCTTCCGACACGGTGACACGTGCGTGCGGTGCGAGCCAGAATGGGTGATGGCGCGAAGCGAGGTGCAGCCAATATGTTGATCTTGGCAAGCCGAGTGACAAAGCTGGCGCCGATTCTAGCCGCAACCCTTCAGGGCCGGCGCGTTTTTTGGCGGCATGCCATCATTCATATTTGCCGTCGTCGGTATCCTGATTTGGCTCGCTGCGGCCAGCCAAAACCGTGACAGCACCGGGTGTCTTTCACTGTGTCGGAAGCGTCTCATGGGCGGTTAGCTCAGTTGGTAGAGCAGCGGACTTTTAATCCGTTGGTCCGGGGTTCAAGTCCCCGACCGCCTACCAGATCAAACAAGGGGTTGCGCAATCATTCGGCGAGGAAACCAGATCCACCCCAAACAAAAACCCCGCCAGAAGCGGGGTGTGTGCGGTATTTAACGAACCGTTTCTCAAAATGCGGGTATAAAGAAATCGGTATCCGGAGTTCCTCCTCCTGTTGGATACTGGCAATTGCCGCGCATGGTTTCTCGACCTGCGCGGTTTTTTTGTTGTCCAGCTGGAAAGCGTGCCCCACAAACAAAAACCCCGCCGAAGCGGGGTGTATTTGAGTGCTGAGACGTGTTACGCCGCAGTTTTCTGCGTCGTTCGACCCAACCGGTCAGCCCCAGTCCCGCCAGCGTCAAAGATTAAATCAGGGTCAGAAA
>JAOTTL010000149.1:0-9208 GCA_029864385.1 Betaproteobacteria bacterium
GCGCGGTGTTGATGAGAAAGGCGGTCGGCTTCATGAGGCGCAACTCCCGCTCGCTGACGAGATGGCGCGTCTCAGCGCTGAGGGGCGCGTGCACCGAGACGAAATCGGATTCGGAAAGCAGCTGGTCGTAGGGCACATAGATGAGACCGGCTTCCCGCTCCTCGCTTTCGGGCTTGCGGCGCGGGGTCCAGTAAAGCGTTCGCATCGAGAAACCCTGAGCGCGCTTGGCGACAGCGCGGCCGATGCGTCCGCCGCCCCCAATCAGGCCGATGGTCTTGCCGTACACCCAGGAGCCCAGCAGATGCCCTGACTGCGCGCCGGGAAAGACTCCCGCGCGGACCAGTCGGTCGCCCTCAATTACGCGCCGGGCAACGGCCAGCAGCAACGCGAAATGGATGTCGGCAGTCGCCTCGGTAACGATGGGTGAGATCACCGTGACCGGAATGCGCCGCGCCGTCGCCTCCGCAACATCGATGTCGGACGGCGTGATCTTCATCGAGGCGATAGCGCGCAGGCGCAAACCTGCCGCGATGACATCGCGATCCACCCGGTCATGGAGTAGACAGAACAGAATATCGCAATCGCGCACCGCAGCGAGGAGCTCGCTCTTGGTGACGATATGGATCGTGTCCGGGTTCAGCTCAACATCGGCTACGGAGCGCAGGCGCTCGATCGCGCTTTCCGCTACCGGCTGGGTGATGAATATCCGTGGACGCATTGCAAATCCGTCAATCGTGAATCGTGAGTCGTGAATCGAAATGTCAAAAAATCTGATACTAGCCGCAGATAAACGCAGATAAACACTGATCAAATCCGTGAGTGGTGATTGGTGGGGTCGCGATTGGACGACATCCGGTCAGCGAGCGCCGTCGCATAAGGGAAATTTTTCCACTCACCACTCACCACTCACCAATCACGACTCACGCCATTTTTTCCTCGGAGCAGATGCGGCAAGCGTACTCGCCAAGCGCCGCCGTCGTGACGCCGATTGCGCCGTGCTGTCGGCGGTTGTATTCCTCGGGCTCGAGCTCGGTCCAGAAGGAGTCGTTCAACCGGTTGATCATATTGAACATGGCGCAGGCGAGGGAGACCTCGACGATCTCCGCATCACTGAAAAGCCGCCGCATCTCATCCCACGCCGCCTTGTCGTGCTTGGCGGTGTTGAGCGTCATCGCTTCCGACCAGGCGAGGACCGCTTTCTCCCGTTCGTTGAAAAGCGCGCTCGTGCGGTATTCACCCTGCAGCGCCGCGAACTCGTTGTCCTTCAATCCCAGTGCTTGACCAAGCACCCAATTGTGCTCCGTTCAGTACTTGCAGCCATTGATGGTCGAGGTCTTGAGTACGGCGAGGTTGCGCAGCCGCACGTCGGAGACCGCGCCCGCATTGGGTTGGCGCACGGCGGCAACGAATCCGAGGTACCAGCGCGCGAGCTCAGGGCTATGGGCGAGAATCCGCACCAAGTTCGCGGTTCTGCCCAACAGCATGTTGGATCCCTCGAAGAGGGTTTTTACGGCGCCGGTTGCCTCTTCATCCGCAATCCCGCGCAGTCTTTGGCTCATTTCAGTTCCTTGAAACCGTGATGCGTGAATCGTGATTCGACGTTACTGCTTCATGTTTCTCATGAAATCCGACGGCTGCGCGGTCGGATTTCATCCAGCGCACCACGCCGGCAACGCCGTCCACTGCGACATTCGATCCTTCCGGGATGCGGTGCGTAGCGTCAGGGACGCCCAAGACCATTGGAATGCCGCGCTCGCGCGCAAGGGAAGCCAGATGCGAGGTGCTTCCGCCAAGCTCGGCGACTACGCCTGAAACCCGTGGCAGAATCTGGCCCAGCGCGGGACCGGCCATCCGCGTCACCAGCACATCACCTGGCGCAACCCGCGTGAGCTCACATTCGCAATTCACCACGCATGCGCGGCCGGTGCCCCAGCCCACGCCCGCAGGCTGGCCGTTGAGACGGGGATAGCGGCGCCAGCTCTCATCGGGAACCGGTGCATCCTGAAGATGAAGCGGGCGCGACTGCAGGAGCTTGAACCCAGCTTCGTCGAGCGCCCACTCGATTTCCACGGGCATGTTCATGAGCTTCTCTGTCTCGCGCACGAGGCCGCCCAATTCTGCGATCTGCTTCGGGTCGAGACAGGGCGTGGGAGCGATTTGGCTGCTACCGATACGCGCCCTGGCGGAGTGAGCGCAGCTTGGGTCGTGCCGCTGCTTCAGGCCCACTTGCGCTTCCTTCAGCGCACCATCGCGGGACAGAACATATCGGTCCGGCGTGACCTCGCCTTGCGCGATCGCCGAACCGAGGCCCCACGTGGCATTGATCAGGAGTTCGCCTTCCCCTGTCTGACTCAGCGCGCCGCCGGCGCAACGAGCCTGCACCAGCGGCTGCATCAGTAGCGCCATCGCGGTGTCCGCAGGATCGAGGTCGTGGGTCGCCATGTAGCGCAGCGCGCGAGTGGACCAGAGTGCAGTCCAGCAGGCGCGCACGGCCGTGAGGAACTCGGTCTCGTCCTCAAGACCCAGGAAGCTTTCGAACTGGCCGGCGAAGCTGGATCCGAAGCGGTCCTCGACGAGTGCCGATGAGCGCACGACGCACGGCGCGCCGCTCTGCTCACGCAGCGATCGCCACGCAGCGAGCAGCGGCTCCAGCACCTCGGGCGCCACCGGTTGTTCCATCAGGCCGAGCTTCATCTGGAGCGCATAGCGCCGCGCTTGCGAGTCGTCTTCGGTCCCGAACGTCCCGCGTGCTGCGGCCTCGAGCCCAGAGTGCCGGATCTGCCAGCGGTAGGCATCGGCGACCAGACAGAAGCCGCCTGGGGTGGGCAGGCCGGCCTGCGCGAGCGCGGCCAGGTTGGCGGCTTTCGGTCCGACCCGCTGTGCGTCCGTTGCTTCACGCGCTGCCAGCGGGATAATGAAATTGCTGTTCATTGGTTCCTGATTACTGTTAACCGGTGTAACGCGGAAACGTGCTGAAGCCGGTCATATACAACGACCTCACCCTCGCTCGCGAACGGCATGGTGTACCCCGAGCACCGCCGTCCGCGTTCTCGCCTCTATCAATCGCTCGAACTGTCAGGGCGGATCATCGGGCAAATACGGTCGAATAGCCCGGCATCGGGTCGACGACTGTGATCTGCTCAACCGGGAAGTGAGAAATGAGCTCGGTGCGGTCCTTGTGCACGATCAGCATCTCCTCGATGCGCACGCCCCACTCGTACATCTTCCCGTGCTGGGTCTCCAGCGCGAACACCATCCCTTCCTTGATCTCGATCGGATGATCGAGCGACCAGATGCGCGAGATGACGGGCTGGTCGTACTGCGCCAACCCGAGGCCGTGGCCCCAAAGGTTGGCGGCCGCCTGGTCTTCCTCTTGGTAACCCCACGCTTCCTTGGCCGAGGGCCACTTCGAGGCGATTTCCTTGGTCGTTGTTCCGACCTTGACCGCCTTGATCGAGTCGTAGAGCCATTTCAGAGCGGTCGCGTAGACGTCTTTCTGCTCCTGGGTGGGCTCTTTGCCGCAGGAGTAGGTGCGGTAGTAGCAGGACTTGTAACCATTCCACGTGAGGGCCGCGAGATCCATGAAGACGATGTCGCCCGGCTGTACGATGCGATCCGAGAAATTGCGCCAGTTGGGCCACGTGTTCGGGCCGGAGGAGACGATCACGTCCTCCACGTCCTCCATGCCCGGCACCGAGTAGAGATACTCCATGATGTGCGCGGTCAGCTGGTTCTCGGTGCGGCCAGGCCTGAGGAACTTCATAAACTCCCAGTGCGCCGCGTCGCCGATCGCGCCCACGATGCGCAAGCACTCCTGCTCGTCCTCGTTCTTGACGGCGCGCGCTTCCATCATCGCCGTCATGCCGTCGGTCCAGTCGATCTTCTCGTCCTTGAAGATCTGGATCATATTGATGTCGATGAAGTCCACGCCGAGCTTCATTCCCGCAACGTTGGCCTTCTTCATTTCCTCCTTGATCGCGTTGGTGAACTTCCGCACCTGCTGCAGCGACGCGGGACCCGCCGCGCCCTTGATCCAGGCATACGACCAGCGCACGTGGTCCTTCGGAATCCACGGCGAGTGTTTGTGGACCTGGAAGCCGATGTCACCCTGCTCGAACAGCACCGGGGCGTCATCGCCGCAGAGCAGGGCATAGCGCAGACCCGGCTTCAGGCGGTTCCAGCCGGGAGTGAGCGTGCCCGTCACGTAACGGCAGTTCTCGTCGTACATCAGCAGCATCGCGCCCAGTCCGTGCGCCTTCATCCGCTCGCGCGCCCGCTCGGTGCGGTACTTGCGAAGACGGTCCCAGTTGATCCGCTGCTGCCAGTCCAGTCCTGCTATTCCAAAGTTTGCTGACATCTCACTCTCCAGTCGCTGTTGGTACTCGATTCAGTGATACGAAAACCGCTGCCGCGCCATTACGCCATCGTGATCGTGTAGCAGGCGCTGTCGTGCCCGGCGGCTTGCTTGTGACGTTGCTGACGCCGCTGCTCAGCAGGCGCGTGCGTGCCGTTCGGTGCTTGATGGTCCCCTGGGCGAACCCGATTAGCTGATCGCGGGCTGACCGTGGCGTGCGCTTTGACTCGAACCGGCCCTGCCACGCGCCGCAGGCTCTATCGTAGCTCGGCTTGCGCATCATGGGAATACGGCGCATGCCTGTTCGCAGGCCGGACAACAGGCACTGGCGCCGCTTCATGCTCTTAGCCCCCTTGGGGCCCGAATATCGTTCATCTTTGTGGAATGATCGGCAGGAGCAGGTGAGAAGCCATACTGCCGCCGGTGTGGATCGTGTTCTCACCGGTATTGTAGTCCGCGCTGTAGTGCGTGTAAGGCGCGCTGCCCACGCCATCGCGCGGCTGAATGTCCAAACGGAGTCGGTGTCCCTTCCGGAACACCATGCAGGTGGGCCAGATTTCGACATCGAGCCGTACCGGCTGGTTTTGCTTCAACCACTGGCGTTCGTTGTGCGCGTGGTAGGGCCGAAAGGGTAGCGAGAGCTCGGGGTCGAGCTTGCGGTGGGAGGCGCGCAGCCAGCCCTTGGCGACCGGCACCGGCTGCTGCTGCTGGCCGACCTCCCAGACGTCGTTGCCGTCGGGGTCGATGTTGCGGATGGTCGCGAAGACATCCATGTCGTCGGTTGTGCTGGAGACCCAGAGCGTCAGAACGACCGGACCGGTCACTTCCAGATCCTCGCGCATCGGCTCGGTCTCAAAGGACACGCCGAGCCGCGGTAAGCTGCCGGCAAGGGCGGTGGATGTCCACGAGGCCGAGGCCACGCCGGCCTTCGTTACTGCGCTCGCCGAATAGGTAAGGGAGCCGCGTGCCTTGGGCGCGGTGGTTGCGAGCACCCCTTCGACTGAATTGCCACGGCGCATCCGCCGTGCCGGCTGCAGGTAAAATTCCGTCCAGCGGGTCCGAGCGAGTGGCCATTCCTGCTCATTGCGCCACCTGTAGTTCTTATTGCCGCCGGTGCGGATGAGAAGTTTCACCGGCGGCTCGTCCATGATCTCGGTGTCCACGCCCTTCAGCCAGTAGTCAAAGAACCGCAGCTGGTCGTGGCGGGCTTCCTCAGCATAAAACGGGTGGTAGTGCGTGCCGGCCTGGATCCGCAATTTCTTGTGCGGCGTGCGTGCGCGCAGGTAGGCCTCGGTGTTGCCGCGCAGGTGCAACGCCATCCCGCTCCAGTTACCCGCGCTGTAGAAGGGCACGGTGATGTCGTCCCAGCGCGCCTGGCGGCCGTGGTAGTGGTCCGACTCGAGGCTGTTACGCATGTAATCCCACAGCCAATGCTTCGAGAAGGCATCCGGGCTCGCCTGCTCGCGACGGCCGAGCAGATGATGCGCCATGTGGTTGTTGTACCAGTTCGTAATGAAGCCGAAGCAGAAGATGCCGCCGTGATAGGAAAAGTCGCGGTACATGTCCGCGGCGCCTTCCCACGGGATCATCGCCTTGAGCGAGGGCGGCCTGAGATTGGCCACTAGCCACTGCGTCATGGCGAAGTAGGAGATGCCGTTGCTGCCCACGCGGCCGTTGCACCAGGACTGCCGCGCCGACCATTCGATCGAATCATAGAAATCGATTGCTTCCTGCAGCGAAAATGGGTCGGTCTGGCCTGGCGACTTGCCCGATCCGCGGGTGTCAACACGCACAGCGGCGTAGCCGCGCGGGACCCACCAGAGCGGATTCACCGTCTCCCAGTTCATGTAGGGATTGGGCTTTTCCTCGAGATCGGCGGGGGGCACCCACAACTTGTCCTTCTGGTAGGCGCCAATGTTGATGATGGCGGGCACCTTGCCGCCGCGCCGCGGACGATAGACGTCGGCCCTCAGGCGCACGCCGCCTCGCATCGGGATCTCGACGTCCTTGTCGATGATGACATCGTGCCGGGGTTGAGAGACTTTCTTCATACCATCAATTGGTTATGGTTTTCTCGTCCCGATCGATAACGGGCGTCGGCTCACGCGTTTGCGGGACCGCTCGCGCGTGCTTCGGCGGCTTGGCAAAGACCGGGATCAAGCCTGTTTTTCGTCCCCCGGGGCGATTGGCAGTTTGACCGGTTTCTTGAGACGCGCGGATAAATCGATGGCCTTGGTCAGCATGAGGCGGTTATGTCCCTCGGCCGCCGTGGCGTGCTGGGTCTTCAGACCGAGCGACAGGCGCGTCAGCCATGAATTCGTCTCTTCGCGCATTGGCCCGCGCAGCTCGCCCAGCGCCATGTCGCCCACGGGATAGCTCGTCAGGAAATCCACGCGGCGCGAAGTATCCGGCGCGTAGCCCTCGCCTTGGGGGCTGTCCACGGCGAGCACGATGTCGCGGTGCGTATCGTCGATGGTCAGCACGCCGTCGACGCCAACGATACCGACCTCGAGGCTGTAAACCGCTCCCGGCCAGACGACCGGCAATGCCCAGGAGATGGCGCCGTGATACATGGACCCGTCGCTAAACGTGATCACGAAGCCGGTGCCGTCGATCCCGTGCCATTCCGGGCCGAGCGCCTTGTCCACCGAGCGGGCGTAGACCTCGACCGGTGTCTTCGCCTCCATCATCCACATGACGATGTCGAGTGCGTGCGTGCCCGAGATCACCATGGGCGAAATTTCCGCCGGATTGTCGCTGCGCTTGTAGTTGTCGATCGCGACCAGCCGATTCATGAAGGCACGCGAGGTCACCATGGTCACGTCACCTAATTGCCCGGTGCGCACCTTCTCCTTGGCGACCAGCCAGCGGCGGCGAAAGCGCTGCGTGTAGCCGATGACAGCATCGACGCCGGCTTTCTCGATTGCCGCCAGCACGCTCGCCGATTCGGCAAGGTCGGTCGCGAGCGGCTTCTCGATCATCATCGGCAGCTTGCGCTCCGTTGCGGCCAGGATGGGATCGACGTGCAGGTGCTCGTCGGTGGAGACCACGACCGCCGTGACCTCGGGGCGCTTGATGAGTTCGCGGAAATCGGCAGTGACAAAGTCCGCCCCGACCTTCTCGGCGACGAGCTTCGCGCGCTCGGGATTTATCTCCGCGATTCCGATCCAGCCAACCTCGGGGTGACGCGCTGCGAGCTCGCCGCGGATAAGTCCAACGCGCCCCGCGCCGACGATGGCGAGACCAATACGTTTGGGTTTTTTCATTGTCATAAAGTTAGAACCTATCAACGGCGGAGATCACCGAGAACACGGAACCCTATCGAGAACCAACGTTGGAGCACTATTCCCGGTTCTCTCCGCGTCTCAGCGGTTCAATTATCAAGCTGCGCCGGCGGCCGCAGACACGCGCGACTCGGGCAGCGGCAGGTTGACCGGCTCATTGCGCTCGGCCGAGAGGTCCGCCGCGATATAGACCTCCATCACCTGGCGCGCCTGCTCGGCCGTCACCAGCACCGGACGGTCGCAGGCGACGGCCTCGATGAAGTGCACGGTCTCGGCCTTCATGGGGCCAGCGTACGCGTGGTCCACGAACTCCCCGGGCATAGTGGACATCGGCAGCCGCATGCCGTCCTGCATCGTGTTGAGAACGACGTCGCGATGACTGTCGTCGACCATCACGGCGCCTTCCGTGCCCACCATCTCGATCCAGGTCGTCGCGAAGTTCGGATAGCCCGGCGGCAAGCTCCAGCCGGCGTTGACCACGAACGAGACGCCGGTGTCCATGGTGACCGTGATGATCTGGGTATCCGGAATATCGGCCCCGGTGGCCTCTTTCATCGCGCCATAGTTGGTCGTCGAATAGACGCGCACGGGCTTGGCCGGCTCAAGGCACCACAGCACGAAGTCGAGGTCGTGCGTAGCCTCCATCGCTGCGGGGGAGAGCTTGGACCGACCCGTGATCTTCTTGCCGAGGCTGCGCGTGATGTGGCGGCTCACGAGCGCGCTCACGGGCCTGCCGATCGTGCCGTCCGTGATCGATTTCTTCACATAGGCGAACTTCGGGTTGAAGCGCTGGGAGTAGCCGATCGTGAACTTGAGCTTGTTCTTGCGCGCGAGCGCGATCAACTCGTCGGCCTCGTGCAGTTCGATGGCGATGGGCTTCTCGAGGAAGACGTGCTTGCCGGCCAGCAGGCATTCGCGCGCCATCGGATAGTGATGCGACTCCGGCGTCGCAGAAATGATATAGGCGTCGATCTCGTCGATCTTGAAGAGGTCGCGGTAATCCGCCGTGGCCGTCTTCGCCCCGGTGGACTTGGCCACTTCGGCCAGGCGCTCAGGCTTGACCTCGGCGATGTGGAGATTGTTGACGATGGGGTGGGTAGCACAGGTCTCGGCCCGAATGCCCCCGCACCAGCCGGTGCCGATGATGCCGACGTTGATTTGCTTCACGGATACCCTCTTGGAGTCGTTCTGGACTGGCGCCAGGTGGAGTCGCGCGCGCAGCGTCCTGGGCGCTTGCAGATGGTAACGAATCAGAGGCCTAATTCACAAATATCAAAAGGGCATCTATGCCATGCCCGTTAGGCATGGCATAGATGGATTGGGCGGATGCTTGGGGCCGGGTGCCCCGGGGTTTATGTCGGGCAGCGCGCTGGGTAACGGCAGTCTGGAGCATTGACGGCGTGCCCGATTCATGCCACTTTGTTATCCCTGTTGGATGGTGGTCTGGCTGTTTCTGGAATGGGGCGATCGCGGCCCCGTGGCCCGATGGATCTTCGCAGCATTCGTTATTTCATCCAGATTGCGGACTGCGGCAGCATTACTCGCGCCGCAGGCAATCTCGGCGTTGCCC
>JAOTTL010000324.1:0-2329 GCA_029864385.1 Betaproteobacteria bacterium
CTTAT
The DNA here is from genome assembly GCA_029864385.1 of Betaproteobacteria bacterium. Classification (GTDB taxonomy): domain Bacteria; phylum Pseudomonadota; class Gammaproteobacteria; order Burkholderiales; family SG8-41; genus SG8-41. The sequence goes on from JAOTTL010000324.1 coordinate 6, forward strand.
CCCAGAGGACTGCTGCGCGGCGTAATCGAGCACCCAACGCATCTGGCGCGCATCTAATCCTGAGAGGCAGGCTGCAGCGGCCGATGCGCAGAACGTGCCGGCGATGCTGTGCGTGGCCAGGCTGCTCCCCGAGCCGAAATCGTAGCCGCCCATGGCGATGACGACGCGCGTGCCGACGTCGTAGCCGAGCGTCACGGCGCGCAGCAAGCGTGCGCCGTCGACGCCGAACTCCTCACCGACCGCAAGGGCCGCGGGCACGACCGCGCAACCCGGATGCGATCGCGAGGCGTTGTGCGAGTCGTCGGTCTCATCCGCGTGGCCCATGACGCCGTTGGCGAGTGCCGCATCCGTTGCCGTGGCCGTGAGCGCGGTGCCGGCGATCGTCGCCGCGCCCGCGCCGCCGAACTCGCGGATGTGCTGCTGGGCCGCGAGGCCCGGCGGCAGCTGCGATCCCGAGACCATCGAGGCGAGCGTATCGAGCAGATGGTGCTTGGCCTGCTCGGCCGCCTCGGCGGGCAGCGGCCGGTCTGCGGCCGCGCTCATGTATTCACTGAGCGCGCGCATCTCCGGGCTTGGGCCGGCGCTTTGGGCGAGCGCGCGTGCGGGTGCGACGGCGACGCCGGCCGCTGCAGTGGCGGTTGCGCTGAGGAAGTTGCGTCGGTTCATTTGTGTCCCCGTTCGCTGTTGCCTTTTAAGCAGCACTGAGCGGCTTGATGCGCCGCATGTCCTTTCGAATCGCACGCTCCGCATCCCACAGATCGACCGCTTGCTGGGCATTGAGCCAGAACTCAGCGCTGTTACCGAAGAGCCGCGCGAGCCTCAAGGCCATCTCCGGGCTGACTGCTCTGCGCTCCCGCAGCAATTCATTGATGGATTGGCGAGAAACGCCTACTGCGTCCGCTAGAGCAGCCACGCTAAGCTCGTAATCGGGTAGGAAGTCCTCGCGCAGCATCTCGCCCGGATGTGTCGGCCTGCGTCTGATACCAGTGTTTGCAATACTCATCTTTTCCACCACATTCAATGATAGTCACAGATCTCGACATCGTAGGCATCGCCATCCACGAACCGGAAGCATATCCGGCATTGATCGTTCACGGAGATCGAATGTTGCCCTTTTCGTTCACGCTTCAACGCATGCAGGCGGTTGCCCGGCGGGCTTCTCAGGTCCTCCAGCCGCGTCGCGAGATCAATGTACTCGAGCTTTCGCGCCGCGCGCTTGGCTACGTCCGGCGGAAACTGCCTCGCCTTGCCGGTCGCGTACAGCTCCTGTGTGCGGCGATCGGCAAATGTCTTGATCACGTCGAAGATTGTAACGTGTCACGTGACAATAGTCAACATAGAGATAGTGATCTAAAGCAGTAGTTTTGCTGTTCGACTTTGTTGCTGAAGGCCGGTACCTGGCGATCGCCGATACGGACGGAGGTGATAACATCAGGATCATCGCGGAACGCCTGGGTCCCGGCGTCCGCGGTAAGTACTACCAACGCTACCGCGCGGGCACGAACGTGGTGCTTATCGACCCGGATCTAAGTGAGCATTTCCCCGATTCCGGCGCCGTGAATCGCGCGCTGCGCGAGTGTCTGGAGCACCGTAAGAAAGCGACGCCGTGACGCGAGCTGGGCCGCGCCTGTCAGGGCATCGGCGCCCCATGGCCCCGCGCGGTTTCCTTCGGCCAACGTTCGTTGTAAGTTGGCATTAATCACTTGAACGGCGAGAGTTTGGATATAGTCCCACTTCGGCGTTCGACGTCGACGAGCTCGAAAAGGAGAAATTACATGAAGTTCGTAACACTGCCCGGTATCGCGATAGCGCTTCTGGCGCTGACGGTCATCCCCAACCTGCCGCAGGCGCAGGCCCAGGAGAGGGTCGCCCCGAGGATCACCGCCGAGGAAGCCAAGACCGCGATGGATGCCGCCGAGGCCGAGGCCCGCCGTAACGGATGGGATCTCGCCTTCGTCATCGCAGACGCCGACGGCATCCCGATCTACGTGCGGCGGATGGACGGCGTACCGACCCGCAACTACAACATTGCCATGAACAAGATCAACACGGTCACCATCTCGGGCATGGACACGCCCGATTACGTCGCCGCCGTCGAGGCGGGGCGGACCGAGGCGATCGAGGGCGCACTCCCCTACGATGGCGGGCTGATCCTGCGCAGAGGTGGCCAGGTCGTGGGCGCGTTCAGCGCGAGCGGTGCCCGGGGTCACGAGGATGCCCAGGCCGTACGTGCGGGAATGGCGGCAATCGGCCTCTGACCCTAGTCGCGGCGGCGGGCGGGCGTCAGCATAAGGGGCGAAAGATGAGGAACCACCGCCGGGTTC
>JAOTTL010000325.1:0-2313 GCA_029864385.1 Betaproteobacteria bacterium
GCCCGCTTACAATCCCCAGCGCCTTCTGTAGATCATCACGCACCTGCTCGCGTGTGCGCGTTGCCCAGCTTTTGCGCTCGGCGACGGGTACGTTCTGGATTTCCGGCCACACCTTGAGCGCGACGAACGCCGGCGCGGGCACCGAAAGAACGCGCTCGATGGAGTTGGCAAAGCTCTCCAACCGGTCGAAAGCGAACGTGCTCGCATAGCCGACGTCGCGGGCGAGCGCATCGTAGCGGGTTGCCTTCGCATTCGGCACCGGCTGGCCGCCGGTGGTGGCGTAGCATTCGTTGTCGAGAAGAAAGTGATAGAGGTTTTTGGGCTGCTGCTCGGCGACGGTGGCGAGGATGCCGAGATACATCACCAGGGCGCCCTCCGAATCGAAAACCACGACCTTGCGATCCGGTTGCGCGAGTGCGAGCCCGAAGGCAAACGACGCGCCGCCGCCCATCGCCGGGTAAGGTATCAGCGGCACATCGAGTTCGGGCCGCGTGCTGATCGTGGTCCAGTGACGGCCAGCCTGGCCGGGCACCACGATCGCATCACCTCTGTGCTCGGCAAAGGCCTTCAGTACTTCTGCCGTTTCCATCATTAGGCAGTTCCTTCTCTCGATATCAATTGCCGGAAATGGTGATGATTACTGGCGATGGGAACTGCTGACGAACACCGACCGGCTCATCACCATTTTTCATCACCACCTCTCACCACCATCATTCATCACCTCCTTCTCATCTATTGAAGCCGTGGTACTCGTCAGCAATCAGTGTCGCGACCGGCCGCGCGGTCCTCCGCGCCTCACCGAACGCGAGAGAAATACGCTCGGCATCGGCGTCGCTCTCGACGAGATAGTAGGTTATTCCGAATGCATTGAGGAAGCGCTCCGTGTAGACCGCCGCCGAATCCCGGGTGACGCCATGCCGTGTCCAGCCGCGGTAGCCGACCATCAGCACCACTGGAATCGAAAGATCGATAGTCCACCCCCGCAACGAATTGCCCGAATCCATCATCCCGGTGTTCTGGATGAGGATGAGCGGCACGCGTCCGCCGAACGACAAGCCGGCCGCGGCGGAAAAGGCGAGCGCTTCGTTGCTGACGGGGACGAGCCGGAGCGACGGCTCCGCCTTCATCAGCGCGTAGAGCCAGTTTGTCTCGGTGTCGGGCAGCCACACCACATGCGTGACGCCGTTTTTCTTTATTTCCGCAAGTATGGCCTGCGGACTGAGGCCGGTGACCGTGGTCTGAGTCATGACGCGTTGCTTACCAGCCTCTCGGCTCGGCGCGAAGGAATGCCATGCCAGCGAGCGTCTCGGCGAGCTTTCCCCGCTCGACCTCGCCGAGCGGGCGTACCGGCGGCCGCGGCGGACCGCACTCGCGCCCCATGTACGCAAGCGCCGTTTTGATGCCGGCCAGCCCGTCCTTCAGCCCCGATGCACCCGCCTCCTTGATTGCGTGCTGCAACTCGCCGATGTCCTCCTGCGCCTGCCGCGCCTCGATGAACTGATCCCGCCGGCAGGTTTCGTAGAGCGTTCGGACGAGCTTCGGCGCGACGGCGGAGAGCGGCGAGAACGCGCCATAACCGCCGAGCGCGCTCGCCGAGACCATGAAGTCCGCGCCCGCCAGGAGCTGGAAATCCGGGCGCAGCTGCTGGCCATTGGAAATTACTTCTTCCATGAAGACGAAATCGAGGCTCGCGTCGACGACGCCCGCCAGGTTGGGCAGGCGCTCGATCAACTGAAGCGTGATCTCGGTTGTGAGCGCGGTGCCCACCGATTCCACCGGCGGCGTGCATACGAAAAATGGCAGCTTGATGGCCGAACCGATTTGCACGAGGTGCTCGAGCACCATGGCAGGCTTGGGATGCCAGAAGTAGGGCGGATGGGAAACGATGGCCGCCGCGCCGGCGGCGTCGGCGTGGCGGGCACGCGAGACCGCAATGCTGGTCCCGGCATCGCTTACGTGGGCGATCACGGGGACACGGCCCCTGACCTGCTTGATCGCGAATTCAATGAGCTTGCGCTGTTCCTCATCGGTGAGGCTCATATCCTCGCCTACCGGCATGGGCAGGGCCAGGGCGTCGGCACCGTTACGCACGTGAAACTCGATGATCTTCGCGTACGTGTCGACGTCGACGCTCTGATCGCGCTTGAAAGGCGTGACCGGCGTGTGAACCAGCCCCGGCTGAAATGTGGCCATAGTCGTTGAACTTCTTCTAATTGTACTGTGTTAGCGGTCGTGGTACCGTCGCGAGGTGTTTATCGTAACTGTGGAGGTGCGCGATGGGTAGCGGCGTGGAAACGCGATTCGAACGTTATG
>JAOTTL010000150.1:0-9059 GCA_029864385.1 Betaproteobacteria bacterium
GATCCTTGTTCACCGACCACTCGGGCCCCGGATTGATCGCGACACCCGCCGCGAGCGCCGGGTGGTAGAGCTTCATCGTGTCGACCCCGTCAGGGAGCTTGACCCAAAGGAAGATGCCGCCCTTGGGATCGTCGAACTCCGCCGCCGTCCCGAAGTGCTCGTTGAGCGATTCCATCAGCGTCTCAAGTTTGGAGCGCAGGCCGCGCCGCAGCATGGGAACGTGCTTGGAAAAATGCGCCGCGCAGTACTCCGCCAGCACCATCTGCTCCAGCGCGCCGGAACCGGCGTCGGTCTTTAGCGCGAGCATATGCGACATCACGTCCCAGGGCGCCACGATGTAGCCAACCCGCAGCGCCGGTGCGATCGACTTCGAGAAAGAGCCGATGTGGATGACGCCGCCACGCTCGCTCATGGCGTAGAGCGCGGGCGGGCGCTCCCCCGACCAGATCAGGTCGCAATAGCAGTCGTCCTCGAAGATCGGCACGCCATGCGCCGCTGACAGCCTCAGCATCTCTTGACGCCGTTCCACGGGCAGGATGGTGCCGGTCGGGTTCTGCACGGTCGGAATGGTGTAGATGTATTTCGCCAGAATGCCTTTACGCTTGAGATCGTCGAGCGCGGTCGAGAGCGCGTCGACCCGCATGCCGTTACGGTCGAGCGGGACGCCGACCGGCGTGACGCCGAGCCGGATCAGCCGGTTGATCGAGCCCTGGTAGCAGTCCTGCTCGATGATGACGGTGTCGCCGCGCTCGAGCAGCGTGCCGTTGACCAGGTCAAGCGCCTGCAGCGAGCCCGAGGTGATTAAGATGTCGTCGGCCACGCAGGCAATGCCCGCATCAGCCTTGAGCTTGGCAACGAGGAATTCACGCAGTGCCCGATAGCCCTGCGGGCCGCTATTCAGCCCATAGGTCGCGAGCGTGCGTCCCTCGCGTCTGAGCACTGCATCGGCGGCCGCGATCAGCCCGTCGAGCGGCAGCCGGTCGGCGTCATTGTTGCCGCCGGTGAAATCGTACTTGACGCGCCCGCTCCAGCGCGCAGCCGGCGGCGGCAGCCCCGCGGGCAAAAGCGGGGTGAAATCGAAGGATGCGGAACTCATGGCGTGGGAGAATGGCTAAGAGCCCCTAACATAATGAAACACACGCTGCGCTGTCACGATTTTGGCTGGGTACACGCGGCGTTGACTGTAGCAGCCTTTATTAGGGCGAGTCGATGATTACACTAGGGGCCAAAATCGCGCCAGCCCTCAAGGGGTTGCGGCCAGAATCGCCGCTAGCTTTGTCGCTCGGCTTGCCAATATCGGCATATTGGCTGCACCTCGCTTCGCGCTATCGACGATTCTGCCTCGCACCGCACGCGCGCTTCATTATGTTAGGGGCTCTTAGGTTCGGAACAGCCGATATTTGACCATGAACTACCGCGTACTGGGCCGCACCGGCCTTTCTGTCTCTGAAGTGGGCTTTGGCGGCGCGGGCATCGGGCACGTCTGGGGAGCGACCACCGACGCGGAATGCCTCCGGGCGGTGCGCCGGGCGGTGGACCTGGGCATTAACTTCTTCGATACCTCGCCCATGTACGGCGGCGGCAAGTCCGAGGAGAACGTGGGGCAGGGGCTGGAGGGGCTGCGGGACCGGGTATACATCGCCACCAAGGTGAGGCTGCAAACCGAGGAAGACCTGACCGACATGGAAAGCGCCGTGCGGCGTTCGGTGGAGCAGAGCCTGCGGCGGCTACGCACGGACCATGTCGACGTGTTGCAAATTCACCACCAGCTGGGACAGGAAGGGGGCCGGTATCTGGCTGCGGTAGGTCCACCGCCTCGGTATGCGTACCGGCTGACGCGGGAGTTTGGCCTGGAGTTGGGCCGGGCCATGGAGCGGATGGTCCAGGAAGGCAAGGTGCGTTTCCTGGGCGTCACCGCCTGGGACGGGCATCCCGAGGTTGTCGAGCCGCTGCTGTCCAGCGGCGTGTTTCACACTGCCCAGATACTCTACAACCTGCTGAACCAGACGGCGGCCTCCGCGCCACCCAGAAGGTTCAACGACGTGGACCAGGGCCAGGCAATCCCTGTCGCCCAACTGAACAACATCGGAATAATCGGCATCCGCGCCCACGCTGCCGGGGCGCTGGCGGACCAACTGGACCGGGAGGTGACGCCGGACTCCGAGGTGGCGCGGGACTTTGCCCGGTGCCGGAAGCTGAGCTTCTTGAAAAAGGGACCCTACACCACCCTGTCCCAGGTGGCGTTACGCTTCTGCCTGGATAACCCGCACATCGCCACAGTGGTGCCTGGCATCAAGAGCCTGGCGGAGCTGGACGAAATCGCCGCCTGCTCCGAGCTGCCGCCGCTGGACGCCCAAGATATGACAGAACTGCAGCGGATGTACCGACAAACATGAAGGATGAAGGATGAAGGATGAAGGATGAAACCAAGACTATCCCGTTCTTCCGCCTTCTGACTTGGTCATGGTTTCGGCGCATCTGCGCTAAAATCATGTCTGAGCCCCGGTAGCTCAGTGGATAGAGCGGCCCCCTCCTAAGGGGCAGGTCGGACGTTCGATTCGTCTCCGGGGTGCCACTGCCCAAAGGCGGAAGGCGAAAAGCAAGAGGGTCTTGTCTTTTGTGTCTGCTTATTTGCGTTTATTTGTGGCTTGAGTAGGTCTTCTTGGCGTTCTCGGTGCCTTGGCGGTTCAGTCTAAATCCTGGTTCTCTCCGCATCTCCGCGGTTCAATTCGAAAAGCATATCGGCGTTCATCGGCGGCTAAAACACCTGTTCGGGGTCCCGGGTTCTGGGTTCTATGTTGTTTTGAGTAGTGTGATCTGTGTTTAACTGCTTTTATCTGCGGAAAAATTCGATTTACGACTCACGAATCACGACTCACGGATGTTTGCATGATCAAATGGCTGGTAACCGCGTTGGTGGTCGGCTTTGCCGTCGTGCTGTGGCGAATGGCTGCTACCGCGAAGCAATATCTGCCCAAGGCGGGCGAAGACGCTCCCGGACTCGAGCTCCCCGATCAGGATGGGCGGCTCCGCGGCATCGGTGAATTCCGCGGCAGGTGGCTGGTCCTTTACTTTTACCCGCGCGATGACACGCCCGGCTGCACGGAGCAGGCCGCCCGATTTCGCGATTCGATGGAGCGGCTCGGGGCTCTCGGTGCGGCCGTTTGTGGGGTGAGCGTGGATGACAGCGATAGCCACGCCGAATTCGCGCGCAAGCACAAGCTGCCGTTCGCGCTGCTGGCCGATCGCGGCGGGGCAACGGCGGCGCGCTACGGCTCGCTCTGGAACTTCGGTCTTGTGAAGCTCGCCAAGCGCAACACATTCGTCATCGATCCGCGCGGCAAGATCGCGCGTGTTTATTTGGGGGTCAATCCCGCGCGGAATGCGGGGGAGGTCATTGAAGACCTCACGCGACTCCAACAGCGGTGAACGATGAACGATGAACGGTGAACGGCAAACGGCAAGAAAAGGAAAAGCCTCACCGCCGAGGGCGCTGAGAACGCCAAGGAAAACAAAAGCCTCACCGCGAAGGACGCCGAGGACGCCAAGGAAAAATAGTTAGTACAGATCCCAGGGTCGCGAAGGCAGCGCCAAGGGTGGCGTACAGGGAAACCGGTGGTCCGGATACTTTGGATAGACCTGCCGTATTTTGAGTTCTTAATTGGGGATCCTCCGCGTCCTTTGCGCCCTCCGCGGTAAAGCTTTTTTCTTCCTCTGCGACCTTGGCGTCCTCTGCGGTAAAGCTGTCCGCTTCCTCCGCGGCCTTAGCGTTCTTTGCGGTGAAGCTTTAGCGCATCATCGGCATCACCCGTCACCCATCACGCACTTTTCGTAGAGTGTCTTGAGTGCCCCCGTGGGGTCGTACTTGGCTTTTAGCGCCGCGTACGCCGCGCCGTTATAAATGCGATTGAATTCGTCCTCGTCCAGGAACGTCGAGGAGTAGAGCATCTTGATGCCGCCCAGGTCAAAGCATTTCCGGTCGATGATCTTCGTGTAGTAATAGTCGCCCTTGTCCGGCTGCTTCTTGACCTGGCAATAGCAGCCCAGGTTGAAGTAAAGCTCACCGGGCGCGACGGGGTAGAGCGTTGGCGCTCGGACCGGGCGTATCGGTGTGGCGATCCAGGGCTTACCCGACAGATCGGCCTCGCGCATCGTGAAACGCAGGAGTTCGGCGGCCTTGTCCCACGGCACTTCCCAGTCCTGGATGAGGGGCTCCTCTAAGTCTCTGGCGCGCTTGGGCATGGCGGCAAGCAGGCGGTGCTTGAATTCCGTGTAGCGCTTGTAGAAACCTGAGCGCCGCATCGACGCGGGCGCGTAGCGGCGATAAAGCTGGTAGGGCCCGGTCTCGGGAATGTTCCAGAACCACTCCGGATCGTAGCGAAAGAGGTAATCCTTGGTGGTGAGATAGACGTCACGCTCGCGCTCGATCAGCTTGTAGAAGATGTTCTCGCGCAAGATATCGTCAACCCGCGGCACGCGGTCGCTGAATCGCGCGAGCGTTACGAACATCCGCTTGCCGTTGTAGACCATGCCCTCGATGAAATCCACATTGTCGCGCCGGGTGGCTGCATGCATCGTTTCGAGAAAGTCGTCGACGCCTTTGCAGTGCGTGGTTTCCAGATGCACGTAAGGCGCTGCCGGCATCAGCTTCATCCTGGCCCGCAGGATATAGCCGAGCGTGCCGTATGAATTGGGCAGGGCCTGGAACAGATCCGCATGATCATTGTCAGGGGTGCACGTCACGATGCGCCCGTCGGCGAGCAGGACCTCCGCTTCGAGCAGTCCGTCATGCACGAAGCCGTGCCGGAAGGAGTTCGATTCGATCCCGATTCCGACCGTCGCGCCGGCAATCGTGATGTTCTTGAGCTCGGGGGTAATCAGCGGCACCAGGCCGCGCGGAAGGGTCGCATCCACGATCACCTCGAAAGTCGCGAGCCCTTCGACTTCGATAGTTCGTGCCTGCGCGTCCGTGCTTAGCACGTGATTGAATTCGCGGAGGTCGAGGACCGGGCGTGCGCCCGGACGCCGTTTGTAGCGGAAAAGGTTGGAGCTAGAGCGTTTGCGGATCCCCGCGCTGCTGCCCTGCGCCGCCAGTCGCGAAACGAGCTTCGCTTTACGGATGGCAAAGGCGTCGGGTCCGTTCAACGTGGCGCATCCCCGGTGTAAAGATGGGCGCGGGACATCGGGTAGTCGCGGCCGACGTTGCCCTTGCTGTAGGTGATCTGGAAGAGGTGCGTGTAACCCCGGGCGGACCGGAACATCTCGGCGCAGGAATAGAGATAGGTGCGCCAGATGCGCCGGAACCTCTCGTCGAATTTTTTCGGATCGAGTGCCCGGATGCGTTCCCAATTGGCGTCGAAGCGCTCCGCCCAGGCGTCGAGCGTCAGCGCGTAATTGCGCCGAAGATTTCGATGTCGAGGATCTCGAGCCCGGCACGCTCCATCGCCGTGATGGTCTCGGCAAGGCTCGGAATCCACCCGCCCGGAAACACGTACTTGCGGATGAGGAACTCGGTATCGTAGTGCCCGACGTGTCCGATGAAGTGCAGCAGCCCGATACCTCCGGGCTTGAGGCAGTCGGCGTGCGCCTGCACGACCTCCGCGATCTGATCGCGGCCCGCGTGCTCGAGTACGCCAATCGATGCGCACTTGTCGAACTGACTCTGCACTTCGCGAAAATCAGCCTCGACTGCATTGATGCGGCCCTCCAGGCCGCGCCGCTTGATCTGGTCGCGCATTTCTTTCAACTGCTCGGGTATGGTATTGAGTCCCGTCGGCACGACGCCGTAGCGCTCGAAGGCATAGAAGGAGAGTCCGCCCCAGCCGCAACCCAAGTCGAGCAGCGTTTCGCCCGGCTTCAGGCAGAGCTTGCGGCACACATGTTCCATCTTGTTCTGCTGCGCTTCCTCGATCGTGGTGGTGCCGTCTGTCCAGTAGGCGCAGGTGTACATCATGTACGGATGATCGAGCCACAGTCGGTAGAAATCCGTGCCAAGGGCGTAGTGAAACCGCGCGTTCGGCTTCGCCTGGGCGATGGAGGCGTTGCTGTAGCGCACCTCGTGCCAGCGGTTCCGGATACGGACGAGCAGTCGGGGGCGCATATCGAAGCCACCCTCGTACGCGGCGCGGAACGCAAGGGCGAGTTCGCCGTCGATGTCCACGGACTGCGTGATGTACGACTCGATCAGCCCGACGTGCCCGAGCAATGCCGTGCGCCATCCCGCGAAGCGGCTCTTAAAGGTGAGCGTGAAGGCAGGCGTGCCGTCGCGGTTCTGGTATTGCGTCCCGTTGCTGAAGACGACGCGAAAACAGATGCCGGTGCGCTCGCCGATGCTGCGGAGGATCCGATCGACTGTTTTCATGTCCTGTTGGTGGAGGAGGCGGGTACCGCAGCCTGTATTTTAGCTAAAATCGGGGATAAATCAGTGCGCGATCGCCGCCCGCGGGGCAGGCCGCGGCGAGCGGCAAGGAGGCCGGCCAGCATGATCAAGAGCATCGATCACATTGTCATCACCACGGCAAACCTCGAGCGCTGCCTCGAATTCTATACCGGCGTGCTCGGTATGCAGCTGGAGCGTTTCGGAGCGGGCCGCCTCGCGCTGCGATTCGGCGATCACAAGTTCAACGTGCATCCGCCCGGGTTCGACGCCGGCATCAAGGCCCGCACGCCTACCCCGGGATCGCTCGACCTGTGCTTCCTCGCCGACCTGCCGCTCGACGAAGTCGTCGCGCGCCTGCAGGCGCACGGCGTTCCAATCGAGGAAGGCCCGATCGAGCGCACGGGCGCGCGCTTCGCGATTCGGTCGGTCTATGCGCGCGATCCTGATGGGAATCTCATCGAAATATCAGAACCCGTAAATCGTGAATCGTGAATCGTAAATCGTGAATCGAAAAACCAAGAACATTTAGCCGCCGATGGACGCCGATTTACTTATACAAAAACCGTTCCGCCTTCTGACTTCTGACTTAGGGTTCCGCCGCAGATAAACGCAGATAAACGCCGATGACGCAAAAAAAGTGATGAATAATGGTGATGGAAAATGGTGATGTGAAATGGTGATGAAAAGCGCCCGCCACTTCGTACATCACTATTAATCATCACCATCTCTCATCACCAGTAGCCATCACTATTTCCTGGCCCCCGATCACCGTTTTCACCATTCACCATTCACCGGTTTTAGGCCCGTCACCCGTCACCCATCACCCATCACGGTTTCAAATGGCCGACTTCTGGCAATCCTGCGGCTACCACCTCCTGCGCAAAAGCGCGGAGGGGCGGCTCCTCGTCACCGATGACTACGTGCGTGCGTACTACGTGCGTCCTGAGCTGGCGCCAGCTCCGGAATCGTGCGACGCGGAGCGCGCGCTGCATGCCTCGCTCCTGGCGGAGCCGAGGCGCGCTGTGGCAGAGTCGGAGATCGACGCGCTCGCCGACCCCGACGCGCAGGAAAACTTTCGCGTCATGCTGCGGTTTCGCGACCAGCTGCTCGCGGCACCGACGCTCGAAGGGTTCTATGCCGGGCTGTTCCGGCGCGATGTCGCCGTCCCGCCGGATTTCGTAGCGCACACGGCGCAGGTCATTCTGCGCGGCATCCTCGAGGGCACTGAGGACGGACTCGAGGCGCGCGCGGCGGAACTGTTTTTTCGCAGACAGCGCGTGACCGTAGACGAGGGCCAGATCATGCTGGCGGACGATGAGACGGTAGACCTGCACGCGACGGGCAGCGCCTTCGGCGACATCGGGCGGCTCCTGCGCGAGGGGCAAGTCCCGCAGCGGATGATCGAGCTCGATGTGCTCGACCAGAATAGCGCCAGCGACTATTTTCGCCGCGACGAGCGCCACGACACCGTGCTCAATATCAACGTCGAGCGTCCGGGGTGCCTTGCGCTGTGCAGGGTGCTCGAGCGGTGGATTGCGCATTTTCACGGGGCGAGCGTGAACGTCAAGTCGGTGCGCGAGATTCCCGATGACGAGTGGAAATGGCACGTCGGTCTCGATGCCGAGGCAACCGCCATCTTGAATGAGATCTATAATGGGGCAGAGGTGGAAAGCGAACGCATGAAGCGCGTTATTGGCCTGTTTCGGGCCGATTTCCGTGATCCCGTGGTGCTGCGTCCCGAAGTGGCCGGATTTCCGGTATTTCTCGGGCTGGCGATGGCACCGGATGGGAGGCTGCGTATGAAACCTCAGAATCTGCTGGTGAACTTGCCGCTGGCGCGCAGTGCTTGAAGTCCTGAACCGCCAAGGAAGATCAAAATTTGAGCCGCCAAAACGCCAAGTAGGCCAAGAATGATATTTGGCGATTCCGCGGACAATTGGGAGTTGGGTGGCAAGAACCCAAGTGGCGTAGAATGTCTGCTGATTGAGGGGTGCCTATGAATGCCACGATCGAGCACGAACGCGAAGAAGACGGCCGTTGGCTTGCAGAAGTCCCTGAACTGCCGGGGGTTCTTGCGTACGGTGCCACTGCCAAAGAAGCTACGGCTAAGGCCGAAACCTTGGCAATACGCGTGCTCGCCGAGCGCCTCGAGCATGACGAAGCGGGACCCCAGTCCATCTCGATCGCAGTGCCGACCTCATGACCTCATAGCCTTCGTCGAAGGCCCGCCGCCGTCTACATGCCGCACTCTTCCGGATTGGCTGGACGCTCAAGCGCCAGTCCGGTTCACACAAAACTCTTTCTCGTCCTGTTTGGCCTGATTTCGTTTTCGCGTTTCACGACGGCGAGGAGATTGGCCCTCGAATGTTCGCCCGGATCGCCGGGCGCACGGGGCTGAAGCCCGAGGATCTATGAACGCCAACGCCTCTTGCTACCCAACCGTGCCGTCGAAACCGACGTGCCAGACACGGTGCCGGGTTCACGGCGGACGTTAGGCGCACAAGCGAGATGGCGTCTGACCTTCCAGAGACCGATTGGAGGGCTTTTCGCAAGGTGCGCGACGTTGCGCTTGAGCGTTTTTGCGAACGCGTGATTGGCGAGTTGAGTCAGGCGGCATCCGATGGCGGCAACACCTTTCACCGTCGATACCTCATGATCTATGAGCTGGTGCAGGAGCGGG
>JAOTTL010000151.1:0-8959 GCA_029864385.1 Betaproteobacteria bacterium
GGGCCCTGATGCGTTCTGCTTGATCATGGTTTTCAAGCGTTGCCTTGGCGTAATCGGCCAGCAGGGGATGCAGCCGGATCGTGACCGGGTCTATCAATCTGACCAGCGAAAGATCGAGTAACTGATTGATATAATCTCGTGCCTGTTGTTCATCGGCATTCCACGCGGCCGCGGCTTCGGCGGTATAGATATCGCCGACCTTGAAAACGCCGAGCAAAGTAAAGGCGCGCTGTACCTCTGTTTCCAGGGCATGGCTCCAGGTCGCATCAAACGCGGCGCGGACGTTGGTACCTGCAAGCCCCAGCGATAATCGGTGATCACCCTCGCTGAAGTAATTGGCGAAGGTCTCCCACGAAAACCCCGGGCGGCGTGCTTGCTGACGAGCCAACTTGCCAGCCAGTTCAAGTGCCAGTGGCAGCTGGCCTAATGTCTTGGCAACCTGGCGTAACAGTGGTTCGGAGGCGGGCGTATTGGATAACTTGGCCAGCAGTGCGATCGCATCGTCCTCTGCAAGTTCTTCCACCTGTATAACACCGGCTGTCGCCACGTTTGCGGCGATGGCGTCATTGCGTGTGGTGACCAGTGCCGCACAAGAGTGCGGCAGTGGCAGAAACACATCGGTATCCGCGCTTGACCATGCATCATCGAGGACGAGCAGCACGGCGTGCCCGGTCAGCAGTGAATGCACGGTACGGGCCCGATCCTGGCGTGACTTGAGTAGGGAAATGTCGTGGCCAAAGGCTAGGGCGATCCTGAGCAGCGCCTCGTCCAGGTTGCCGGCCGCCAGGTCAATCCAGAAACAGCCGGCGGGAAAACGTGATGCGACTTCCGTCGAGATATGCGCAGCCAACGTCGACTTGCCGGAACCGCCCATGCCACACAGCGCCACCACGGCACCGGGTGTGAGCGCGGAAGCAGCCTGTGAAACAAGTTGAGCTCGCTCGATCCAGTAGGCCGGCACCGGCGGAGACTCTTGCGCAACATACGCAGCATGGTGAGTCACCGCAAACGACTGGTTGACCGTGTTATGGTCTCCGATGACCAGCCCCTGGACCGCACCGACAATGTTTACTGCTCGCTCCTTAGTTGCCTGTTGCTCCTTGTCTTCCGGCATGATCGGTACTCATTGTTTTTGCTTGGGTTCACTACCGAAACTCATCGTCACATTGGCATGATCGCCCTGCACGATGCCCTGGACGTTGCCGGTAACCTGCAGCGAATAGCGGCGGCTGATACTGCCGTCGCTGTCAGCTTTTGCCAGCAGCGCTTTCGCAGCCGCAAGCAGTTCAGCATCCTGATCAACGGCGGCCTCCTTGAGGGCAGGACGAAGTATGGCTTCGGACGGTTGTGGTTCGCTGGCGTGGGCATCGACGGCCGCTTTGACAAGGTTTTTGTCGCCGAACTTCTTCTTGATGAGTGACTTCAGGCCCTCATAGGCATCCTTAATCGCAGTCCCGGCGGTTTCTTTCGCCGCGGCCACGGCGCCGGCAGCGAGTGCGGCGAGAATGGTGGAAATGGGATCCATAGTGGAACCTCCTTTGCTGAGATCTTGTGTAGTTCGAAAGCCCAACGTTCGCGGCCAGGCGCGCTGGGCGTAGGCGCGTCTAGCGCCGAGCGAAAAGCGTCGCTCTGCGCCGCGCTGTTAGGCAGCATGCGCCGAACCGTGCCGGCAAGTACGAAGGCAAACGCGGGCCACATGAAGAACGTGAGAGGAAACCATAAGCCTTTGGCGTTCCCCGAGATGGCCCAATAGATTCCAGCGTCGCCAATTAGACCCGCAATCAGAGGCAAGGCGATCCATGGCGCTCGTATTGCCGTGAGGGAGTTGCGCTTCCACGCGACCAAGGCAAAGACGATCGCCGCGGCGAGCGCGGACCAACAAGCCATGCCTCCGAGCGCGAGCACGCCACTATTTGGGTCGAGCCATCCGTAGTACTTCATCGCCGAAAAACCGTGGAGGGTTGTAAACGCTAGCCACGCCGCTGGGAACGCGGAGAGGAGTGTAGCAACCGCCAATGCCAGTGCTCGAGCCGTTCTCATGCTGCCTAACGTTCCCAGTAACCGGCGCGCGCAGCGAAGCGGTTGCACCGCGCAGACGGTTCGCGCGCGTCTGGGTTGACTGGGCGGTTAGGGCGCTCGCAATGGCCGATCATTAATGAGCCGTCAGATCTCTTGTCCGATCCCACAGCGTGCCTTTCCAGTTGCTGATGTACCCATTTTCCCCGCATTCCGCGCACCACCACACAACTCGGTCCGATTCCGGTTCAAGATCGGTCTCGATTCTTCCCGAACAAGGCTTTCGCCCCGGACGGCACCGGCACCTTACACCTTGTTCCGGCTGCTGCTCCGTCGGAAAACCAGTCGCGTCTGCGACGATCGCTCCCAAGTACTCCGCAAGCCGCCGCGCAGGCGCCGGCATCGGCGCGATCGCACCGTCTTCCGTCAAGAAATGCGTCAGATCAGCAACAAACGTTCGCGCCATCGGTGTGTGCCCCTATTTCTTTCTTCCCTCGACAAGACCTCTCCGAACGTTTGGAGCGCCCTAGACAGAATGGCTTTCGTTCGAGTGCAGGCGGCCCGCCTCCGCGGTAACGTGGGTTGCGCGTGGGCGCAGAGCCACAGGTTTGGCACGGTGGCGCAAACACACTGAACGGAGGCAGGCCATGGAAAAGTTTAGCAAGGTTTTCGTCGGCATGGATGTGCACAAGGAATCGATTGATATCACGGTGGCCGAGCAAGGCGGCGAGGTGCGCCGCTTGGGGCAAGTCGGCGGGGATCGGGGGTCGCTGCTCAAGATGGTGAGAAAACAGCAGTCCCAGGGCGGCGAACGGGTGTTCGTGTACGAGGCAGGCCCGTGCGGGTTCTGGATTTACCGCGAGATCACTGCGCTGGGTGAGCGCTGCATGGTGGTGTCGCCCGCGCTGATCCCCAGGCGCGCGGGCGATCACGTGAAGACCGACCGGCGCGACAGCGAGCGGCTGGCGAGCCTGGCGCGCGCGGGGGAGCTCGAAGCGATTCACGTGCCCGATATCCGGGACGAGGCGATCCGGGACTTGGTGCGCGGGCGCGACGATGCGGTGATCGCGCAGCGGCGCGTGCGCCAGCAGTTAAAGGCACTGCTCTTGAGGAACGACATCCGCTACGTGGGCAGGACCTCGTGGACAGGGGCGCACCGGCGCTGGCTCTCGGAGTTGAAGCTGCCCGAGCCTGCGCAGCAGATTACTTTCGAGGAATATGTCGATGCCATCGCGGTGGCCACCGGCCGAATCGAACGGCTCACCCGGGCGATCGAGATCGAGGTCATCACCTGGCGCTTCGCCCCGGTGGTGGTGGCGCTGCAGGCGATGCGCGGCATCCAGTTCGTGCATGCCGTCACCCTCATCGCCGAACTGGGCGATCTGACCCGCTTTGGCTCGCCCCGGCAGCTCATGGGGTACCTAGGCCTGGTGCCCCGCGAGAACTCCTCCGGTGAGCACCGGCGCCAGGGCTCGATCACCAAGGCGGGCAACAGCTACGCGCGGCGCGCGCTGATCGAGGCGGCCTGGGCTTATCGCCATCCGGCGCGGGTCACCCGCATTATCGCCACCCGGCAAACGGGCCTGCCCAAGGCCGCTTGCGACATCGCCTGGCGTGCGCAGTTGCGCTTGTCGGCCAAGTACCGGCGCCTGAACGCCCGTCACCTCAATCACAACAAGATCGTGGTCGCGCTCGCGCGCGAGCTCTCGGGCTTCATCTGGGCCATCGGCCAGAGCGTCAAGCCGCAGTGAGTCGAACGACTGCAACCGTCCATCGCGTACCACCCTGATCGACTCGACAAAGGAGGCCGACCCCAACCACCACCTATGCCCGACAGGAAACGCGGCGCGGCCGCGGAAAGGAGAACCCTTGTCGAACGTTATTGGTCCGGCTCACGCCGGCATCCCAGATCCTAGACCGAGGCAGCTCCGCGACGCACAGCAGTCATGCCGCTAACTAACGCGCGAATATCAGCTTGATCGACCGTCGCTCAAGATGGCCCCGCCGCGTTCCCTATCTGGCTCCGGGATTTCTTATTCGCCCACCGCACTTCGTGGGCAGGCCCCGCTCGTCTCCGTTGACAAAGAAAGCCATATCAACGTCCGAATTGTGCGGCGCCGACAGGCGTCCGCACCAATGAGCGGTTGGGCGCCAACATAGCTACAGCAGGCCCCGTAGCCGCGCGGCGAGCCAGGGCGAGAGAAAGGTGACCGCCAGCACAACGGGCCATATGTTGCCCCCCTTGAACGTGTACGCCTGCAGCAATTGTGCCCAATCCTTATGTTGTACGAAACGACCGAAACTGAACTCGAAAAGCAGCGTAAGGAAAAGCCAGAACAAACCTATGAGCCAATAGTGCGACGGGGGAAGCGGGCCATACCAGGGCGCCGCGAGAAAAGCGACCAAGACAATGCAGGCGGAGAGAACGATGCCGCTGGCGATCAGACCGGCGAACGTCCCCATGGCAGGGACGAGCGCTTTCTCTCGCAGAGTGCCATTGAGAATGGCAAGAACAAGTATGGCAATCCACAGGACGAGCGCCTTCAGCAAAACGGCGATTGGCACTAATGTCTCCCTGGCGCCCAACGTTCCGCATGACCCGCCGCGAAGCGGTCGGTGTCCATGCGGTGGTTAGCGGGCACAGTTCTAACGCCGGGGCCAGACCGCAGGGTTGCGTGCGTAGTGAAGCACGGCGAGGACGGCGACACGTTCCGGTCGCGCAACGTAGAAGATGAGATACGGAAACCGCGATACGACGGCGCGCCGAATTCCGCGATATATGACCGGACTCGACTCAGGATGGTCACGCACAGCCTCGAGACGCTCGCGCAACGCGGCCAGGAATTCGGCGCCGAGACCAGCACGTTGAGACTCATACCACTCGAAAGCGGACCGGATGTCATGTTCAGCCCGGGCTCGAAGGATGAATTGCCGGGTCATGGACCTCGGCGGATACGGGCGAAGACGTCTTCCAGCGTTAAGCCGGCCCCTGGATCGGCCTCAAACTCGGCAAGGCGGCGATCCAGCTCCTCTTTTTGCCATTGCGTAAGCGGTAACGCTTCCGGGACCGCCGAAATACTGTCCCAAATGGCCTCCACGAGGCGCACCCGCTCCTGGACCGGAAGTGCAAGAATCTCAGCCACCAATTCCTGATTCATGTGCATAGGCTATCACTTTCTGCCATGTGCGCGCTAACGTGTCCCAATCACCCGCGGACGCGAGTCAGCGCAGCACTCGCGGGCGTCGGTGTGGATTGGGTGGTTAGTCGTCGCCGCTCGCACGCCATGCTGCAGCGGTTAGCCGCTCGACCGCCGCGTAATACCGGGCACGCACGGTATCGGGAGGCTCTTCCTGTTTGAGGAGGTCGTAAACTTCTTCTGCCACAATTGATCCAATGGCGTGAACTGCATCGTGTCTCGACAGCCCCTCTATCATCAGGCGGGCGAGCGCGCGAACAACGGGTTCGTCGTTTGAGGCCAATTGATTCTCAACGACAACGTGCATAGAAGCGTGAAGTGTCCGTGCGCGCTTGGGCAAGGGGATTCGCGCGTCGCGGTGATACTCTTCCACGCGTAGAAGTCTCTCACCTTCATCAATCCCCAGCCAATCCTCTCCAGCCGGCGCCATTTCTGGATCGTAGCGTTCCATTTACAGGTCGCTCTGGTGACGACTAACGTAAATTGGTTGACAAGATAGCTGACAACTTAGATGACAAATTAGTTGACGAATTAGGTGACACCCGCATTCCTCGCACCAACCTCCAATAACCCGCTGTCATCCGACCGCCTGCTCAATACGTTACGCTTGGGAAGGGTTCCGGGCAATTGCAGATTGCTCGGCGGGGGAGGCTTTATGACCGAAAACCAGACGGCAAGCCTACCGGCAAGGGCGGCACGTCCTCGGCTCCTGGATCTGGCGCGCGAGGCAATCCGCAGGCGGCACTACAGTTATCGCACGGAAGAAACCTATTTGCACTGGATGAAACGTTTCATATTGTTCTCCGGAAAGCGACACCCCCGTGAACTCGGGGCAGCGGAGGTAACCGCGTTCCTCAACCATCTCGTGCGGGAACGCGGCGTCGGAGCCGCAACGCAGAACCAGGCGCTGGCGGCCCTGCTTTTTCTTTACAAGGAGGTTCTTGCCGAGGCTCTGCCCTGGCTGGCGGGGATCGAGCACGCCAAACGTCCCCTCAGGCGGCCCACGGTCCTGACCGAGTACGAGGCGCGGCAACTATTGGCGGGCCTGCGCGGAACAAAGTGGCTCATGGCGAGCCTGCTCTATGGCGCGGGCTTGCGGCTGCGCGAGTGCCTCACGCTGCGCGTCAAGGACGTGGATTTCGGTTACCGTCAGATCATGGTTCGCGAGGGCAAGGGGGGCAAAGACCGCGTCACCATTCTCCCGGGATCGGTTGTCGAGCCCTTGCAGGCGCACCTGCTCAGGGTGAAGGCCCTGCATGAGCGCGATCTTGCTGAGGGCTGCGGCGACGTCGAATTACCGGACGCCATCGCGCGCAAGTACCCGCGCGCTCCATACGAATGGGGGTGGAAGTTCGTTTTTCCATCGTACAAGCGCTCTGCGGATCCGCGAACAGGAGTCATCCGCCGGCACCATCTGTACGAGAACTACCTGATCCGGGGGATAAAACAGGCTGCGCGGGCGGCCGGCATAGCGAAGCACGTGAGCTGCCACACGTTGCGCCACTCATTTGCCACGCACCTGCTCCTGAGCGGCTACGACATTCGGACGGTGCAGGAATTGCTCGGCCACAAGGATGTCAGCACCACAATGATCTACACCCACGTCCTCAACAAAGGCGGGCGCGGCGTGAGAAGTCCGCTCGACTCCGCCAGCTAGTTAGCCGTTATGAATAGTGAATGGTGAATCGAAACAAATCTCTGCTATCTCCGCTTTTCTGCGTCTCTGCGCTTGAGGTGTTGTCCTTGTTCTTCTCTGTGATCTCTGTGTTCTCTGTGGCTGATTGCTCTTAACTTTATCCGCGTTTATCTGCGTGTATCTGCGGCTGATTGGTTTTCCTTCCGTGTGTTTTCGTGGCTGAATGGATTTATCGGCGGCTTCATTCAGCTGCCCGAAATGATCCCGGCCTTGAGCGTGTAGCAGTAATCCGCAACGTCTTCCGGCTTGCACTTCCAGACGCGATCCATGAACCTGCTCGAAAAGCAGTGCTGCAGCGCCTTGCGCAAGGGGCGAAGCCGGAAGGGGTAACCGAAGACGTAAGGATGGATCGAGATGTTGCAGACCAGCGGATGCTTCGCGCTCTGCTCGACCATCTCCTCGAATTGGTCCACCAGCATGTCGCAAAACTCGCGCCCCGTGTGCTGGCGGTGTATGACCTGCGGTGAATCGTTGAGCTCGACCGGGTACGGCACCGACAGGATCGGGCCGGCGCGCGTGCGCATCCAGATCGGCTGGTCGTCCAGCGGCCAGTCCATGATGTAGGTATAACCCGCCTCTTTGAGTAGATCCGGCGTCCAAGGATTTTCGTAGGCACCGGCGCCCATCCATCCTTTCGGCGGTTTGCCTTCGTGCCGCGCGAAGGTCTCGGTGACCTCGCGAATCACACGCGCCTCGTCGTCCTCCCAGCGAAAATCGTGCAGGTTCTCCGAGTTCGTGCGGCCATGACCCACGATTTCATCACTGCGCTCTCGCATCCGATCCATGATCTGCGGGGCATGCTCGTAGAGCAGGCTGTTGGTGTTGTGGGCGAGCGGCATTTGCAGCTCTTCCGCCAAATCGAACAGCCGCCAAATGCCCACACGGTTGCCATAGTCGCGCCAGGAATAGTTCCGCTGCGTCTGCGGCTCGCCGTGCTTGGCATTATCGTGCCCGCGCCCCTTGCCAAAGGCGAATATTTCGACGTTGGTCGTGATGCAGAACGCGAGCCGCTTGCCACCGGGCCAGCTGTAGTCCTTGCGCTCGATGATGGAAGAATAGTCACAGCGGGAATGCTGCGGCACGAGATGGGAAGTCACTTCAGCTCTCCTGGCGAATAGGCTAACCGTGGGTTGAGCGGACTTTAAACTTACCATAAACTCGCAGCGCCCGATGTTCAGTGCCGCGTCCATTCCCGAGCTGGTCCTCTCCACCGCGCGCGACCCCGCGATCCGGGGACGGCAAGCGCTGTGGACCGAGGAATGCAGCCTCGACTACGCGCAGCTCGAGGACGCCATCGCGCGTTCAGCGGGCCTGCTGCTCGCCTCCGGCCTCAAGCGCGGCGATCGCGTGGGGATGCTCGCCGGCAGGACGGCGGCGGCGGCATCGGCGGTGCTTGGCGTCATGGCCGCGGGCGGCGCCGTCTGCGTGCTCGACGAGCGGCTCGCGGCTGCAGAGATTGAGGCGCGGCTGCAGAACGCGGAAATGAAGTGGATCCTTGCAGACGCGGCGCACCATTCTCTCGCCGCAGCGGTAGAACCGCGCAGGCTGCTGCGTTTGGAGGACGCTTCGAACGCGAAGCCTCGCCTCGTCGAAGACCTCGCCCCCGACGACGACGCGCTGCTCGTGCTCACCTCCGGCAGCACCGGTCATCCCAAGGCGGTGCTGCTGACGCACGGCAACCTTCTTTCGAATACGCGCGGCATCGTCGAGCGCACGGCCATCACCCCCGCGGACCGGGTGTTGCACAACATGCCGATGCATCACACCAACGGCATCAACAATCAACTCATCGTACCCTTCGCGGGCGGCGCATCGGTCGTCCTGCTCGAGCACTTCCGTGCGGAGACATTTTTCGCGGAGATCGTCCGGCATCGGCCAACCTACTTCACCGGCGTTTCGACGCACTACTCGAGGCTGCTCGCGTTCATGCCGCCGCCCGGGTCGCTCGCAAGCCTGCGATTTGTCCGCGGCGGCGCCGCGCCCCTCAACGCCGAGCTCCATCGCAAGGTCGAAGCGCATTTCGGGGTGCCGCTCGTGATGTCGTACGGGC
>JAOTTL010000152.1:0-8951 GCA_029864385.1 Betaproteobacteria bacterium
TAGCAGCCTGTCGGACTTAACAGTCCGTACAGGCTGCTATAAGCAAAACCGGCCGACAATTTCAATGAAAACCCAGCCGCAGCGGCGGAACGTGAAAGGAGGCGAGGGTGAATTCGCATATCTGTCATCCTTTCTTGCACATTTCCTAGTGCCGGTTTTACATTAGGAGTTTGTCGGGACTAAGTCCGAAAAACTCCTAGGGGGTTACCGAGCGAGATCCCGAGTATTCTCTGGGCACTCGTCGAGTTGGCCGCCAGTTCCACCAGCCCGAGGCTATTCTCGTACCAGAACAGCTGCCGCTGCGGGACCTCCGAATAGGTCCGGGCGTACGGAATCTGGCGCCCGTTCACGAGCAGGATGCGGTCGCGGGCAAGTGCGCTCGCGCGTAGCCCCGTTACGACGTTGCCAAAATGGTCCACGTAAATCACCTCGCCCAGATCATCTGCCCCGAAGATTACGGTCAGTCGGGCCGTTCGCAGTCTTGCACTCTTGCGATCGCCACGCGCGAGCAGGCCGGCGACAGGCGCGAACAGATCGCGGCCGTGAAACGAGCTGGACAGTTCCTCCGGCCGCCACCCGATGGTGTAGGCCTCGTGCTTCCTCGCACGGGCGGCAGCGACAGATAGCAGTCCGTTGTCCGGGCCAACGAGCCAACGCCCGCTGGCGCGGACAGCGACCGCCTCGCGTGCGCTCCCAACGCCAGGGTCCACGACTGCCAGCACGACCGCGCCTGATGGGACGCGGGCCAGAAGCGCCGCCAGCAGATGCGCGCCTGCCTTGATGTTGAAGGATGGCGCGTCCTGCAGGAGATCGACCACGGATTGCCGCGGGGCATACTCCAGCAGCGCCGCCTTGACCTGGCCGACATAAATGTCAGCGCTGCCGAAATCCGTGAAAAGAAAGATGGCCATGAGTCAGGCCAACCCTTCACCGCCCACAAAATTCGGCGCGTCCACATTTGCAATGTATTGGCGATAGATCTCGCCACTGCGCGCAAGCACGCGTTCCCTGCCCAGAATGCCGCTTGCACGTACGGCTTCCTCGAATACAGCAAGCGTCAGCATCTCCAGCGCGCGCGTCGCAACCGGCGCGTAACTCAGGTGCCATATCTCCGGATGTACGCCGCCCCGGAAAGTCCGGTAGGGCCGATAGAATCCGAAACGGTTCATGTTCCCGTCCAGCCAGCGGTGCAGCCGCTCGAACACGCCGCCCGGCTGCGCCTCTTCCGGCAGGAGGCGCACACGATAGCCGGGCGGGAGCGCAGCGCGATCGATCACGTCGATCTCGGTGCCCCAGTGATGACGGCTGCCGCCCGGTACCGCGCTCCAGCAGACGATGGCATCGACCAACTCGTCAGTGCTGAGCCCCCCGTGTTCCCTCGCATTTCCGTGCGCGTCGTAGAGCGGACGCTCGCCCAGGTACTTCTGGTCCCAGATGCGTTGCTGGGCCGCGAAGTCCCGAAACGAGCTGACGATCCGGATTTCGACGCCGTCGCCCGCCGCCGCTTCCTTCATCGCGAGGAACGGCTCCAGCGCCTCGTGCTGCAACGCCCCTTCGAGGTCGTCGCGCTGCACCACGTGTGTGCGTGCGCGACCGGTCAGCTCGAGCTCGTTCAGCATCGGGAAATTGTACGCCCTGGCGCCGCCGATCAGCCACCGGCAATCGGCGGCTATGAAAGACGGTGATTCATGATAGGCGAATCGTGAAAGCCTTAAATGCTGTTCGATTTACGATTTACGATTCGCGATTCACGATGCTGCGCCATTCGCGCCTCATTAAAAGAAAAAGCCGGCCCGCGGCCGGCTCCTAAAACCAATTTCCCGCCTTTCTATGCCGCCCTTGCAGCGTCTTCTTCTTTCTTAGCCCCTCTCCCTCTGCGAGCCCCCTCCTTGTTCGTTGCGGCCTTCGCACCCGCGTCCCCGGCCTGCTCGACACCCGGCTCGGGACGGTCCATCAGCTCGACCATGGCCATCGGCGCATTGTCGCCCTTCCTGAAGCCGGCCTTGAGAATGCGAAGATAGCCCCCGTTGCGCGTCGCGTAACGTGGCCCAAGCTCGCCGAACACCTTTACCACCATGTCGCGGTCGCGCAAGCGGTCGAACGCGAGGCGGCGATTGGCGAGTGAGGGCTTTTTGCCGAGCGTGATGATGGGCTCGACGACGCGCCGCAGCTCTTTGGCCTTCGGCAGCGTGGTCTTGATCAACTCGTGCCGCAGCAGAGAATTCGCCATGTTGCGCAACATGGCGAGGCGGTGGCTGCTGGTGCGATTGAGCTTTCTTAAACCGTGACGGTGACGCATGATTCGTTCCTCATCAGGGAATGAAGGCGGAGGGCGAGGGGCGGAGGGAACTCCAGATCGTGCCCGGTGTCATCCCTCACCCCTCATCTCTATACTTTCTCCAGCCCGACGGGGGGCCAGTTCTCGAGTTTCATTCCCAGGGTAAGTCCGCGCGACGCGAGGATTTCCTTTATCTCGTTCAACGACTTGCGCCCGAGGTTCGGCGTCTTGAGGAGCTCTGTCTCGGTACGTTGGATGAGATCGCCGATGTAATAGATGTTTTCCGCTTTGAGGCAGTTCGCGGAGCGCACCGTCAGCTCAAGGTCGTCCACCGGACGCAGCAGGAGCGGATCGATCTGGGTCTGCTTCTTCTCTTCGATCTGCGCCGGCATGCCCTTCAGCTCGGCGAACACTGCGAGCTGCTCGACGAGAATGCGCGCGGCATAGCGCACTGCCTCTTCCGGGTCGATCGCGCCATTCGTCTCGACGTCCACGACGAGCTTGTCAAGGTCAGTGCGCTGCTCGACGCGCGCTGCCTCCACGGCGTAGCTTACGCGCCGCACCGGGCTGAACGAGGCATCGAGCAGGATGCTGCCCACGCTGCGCCCCTCATCGCCGATGCTCTTGCGCGTCGTCGCCGCGATGTAGCCGCGGCCCTGCTCGACCTTGATTTGCATGTCAAGCTTGCCGCCAGCCGCAAGATGCGCGATCACGTGATCTGGATTGACGATCTCGACATCGTGCGTCGGCTCGATATCACCGGCTGTGACCGCACCCTCACCCGATTTCTTGAGCGAGAGCAACGCCTCCTCGCGGTTGTGTAGCCTCAGCACGATGCCCTTGAGATTGAGGAGGATGTCGACGACGTCCTCCTGCACGCCGTCGAGGGTCGAATACTCGTGCAGCACCCCGGTGATCTTGACCTCCGTTGCCGCATAGCCCGGCATCGATGAGAGCAGCGTGCGGCGGAGCGCATTGCCCAGCGTATGGCCGTACCCGCGCTCGAACGGCTCCATGGTGAACTTGGCGTGATACGGCGAGATGTTCTGTACGTCGATGATGCGGGGCTTCAGAAAAGCGGTGCTTGGCATGGCTCGGATACCTTTGCGGTTTACTTCGAGTAAAGCTCGACAATGAGCGACTCGTTGATCGTGGAGGAAAGCTCGCTGCGCTGCGGACGCGCCTTGAATGTGCCCTTGAGTGCCTTCGGGTCCACCTCCAGCCACTCCGGAAAACCACGGCCTTCGGCGGCTTCCGCGGCAGCCTTGATCCGCAGCTGCTGCTTGGCGCTTTCCGCGATCTCGATGACGTCCCCGGGACGGCAAATGAATGAGGGTGTGTTCACCCGCCTGCCGTTCACCCGAACGCCGTTATGGCGCACGATCTGCCGCGCCTCGGTGCGCGACGCGCCGAAGCCCATGCGATAAGCCACGCTGTCGAGCCGGCTCTCCAGCAACCGGAGCAACTCCTCGCCCGTCACGCTCTTGCCGCGGTCGGCCTTGAGATAAATCTTGCGAAACTGGCGCTCGAGCAGCCCGTACGTGCGGCGCACCTTCTGCTTCTCGCGCAGCTGCACCCCATAGCCCGAGAGCCGGGTGTGCCTCTGCCCATGCTGCCCCGGCGGATAGTTGCGGCGCTCGATGGCACACTTATCGGTAAAACACTTCTCGCCCTTGAGGAAAAGCTTCTCCCCCTCGCGGCGGCACTGTCGGCACTTCGGGTCGAGATTTCTGGCCACGTTTGAGTCCCCCTAGCAGCCTGTCAGACTGAAAAGTTCGAACAGGCTCCTTATAGCAAAACCGGCGGAGCGTTCTGAATGATGCCCATCCGAAGCCCTCAAATACGAAGAATTGTGATTGCGAATTCGCATAGTCCCGAGCCCTTTTTCCATTTTCCCGCTTCCGGTTTTGCCTTAGGAGTTTGTCGGCACCGGGGGGCGACAAACTCCTCTTAGACGCGCCGCTTCTTGGGCGGACGGCAGCCGTTGTGCGGCACCGGCGTCACGTCGGCAATCTGAGTAATCTTGAAACCCACGGCGTTGAGCGCGCGCACCGCGGACTCGCGTCCCGGGCCGGGGCCCTTGATGCGCACCTCGAGATTTTTCACCCCGCAGTCCTGCGCGAGCCTGCCCGCGCGATCGGCAGTGACCTGGGCAGCGAAAGGGGTGCTCTTACGCGAACCCTTGAAGCCATTGCTGCCGCAAGTCCCCCACGCCAGGGTGTTACCCTGGCGATCGGTAATAGTCACGATGGTGTTGTTGAAGGATGCGTGAATGTGAGCGACGCCTTCGGCCACGTTCTTCTTGACCTTCTTGCGCACCCTGGTGCTGGCTTTTCCCATATCGACTTGTCCTTAGGCCGTTACCGCCTTGATGATCTTGATCGCCGCCTTACGCGGGCCCTTGCGCGTGCGCGCATTGGTGCGCGTGCGCTGGCCGCGTACCGGGAGTCCGGCGCGGTGGCGCTTGCCGCGCCAGGTGCCGAGATCGACCAGGCGCTTGATGTTCATGGAGACCTCGCGCCGCAGATCGCCCTCGACGGCGAGCTTGCCGACCTGCTCGCGCAGCTTGTCCACCTCGGTATCGGACAAGTCCTTGATCTTGGCCGCGCGGTTGACCCCCGCAGCTTCGCAAATCATGCGTGCGCGGGAGCGGCCAATGCCGAAGATCGATGTAAGTGCAATCTCGGCATGCTGCTGATTCGGTATGTTGACTCCGCTGATCCGGGCCATGTGTAACCTCAAGATGAAAAGTTGGCAATTCTAGCGCGTAACTCTCTAATTTTCAAATAAAAATGGGCCGTTCCGCCGAACGAACTCAGCCCTGCCGCTGCTTGTGGCGCGGGTCCTTGCAGATCACCCGAATGACCCGCTTGCGCCGGACGATCTTGCAGTTCCGGCACAGCCTTTTTACTGATGCATGCACTTTCATATTCGATTCCTCAAGACTCCGGAAATAGGGAATAGGAAATGGGGAATGGTGAAAGGCGCAACCGCTCTTCGCATTCTCGATTTCCCATTTCCAATTTCCAATTCACCGTTCTACCTGGCACGGAACACAATCCGCGCGCGCGACAAATCGTAGGGCGTCAGTTCGACCGTGACCTTGTCGCCCGGCAGGATGCGGATATAGTGCATGCGCATCTTGCCCGAAATGTGTCCAAGCACCACATGGCCGTTCTCGAGCTTCACCCGAAAGGTTGCATTGGGCAACGTTTCCACGATTTCGCCCTGCATCTGGATGGTCTCTTCCTTGGCCATCAGCGCGTTGGCAACACCCCGCCCCTGAAATTGGCCTTCTTGAGCAGGCTCTCGTACTGGTGTGACATCACGTAGGCCTGAACCTGCGCCATGAAGTCCATCGTCACGACCACGATGATAAGCAGCGACGTTCCGCCGAAATAAAACGGGACGTTGCGCCATACAATCAGGAATTCCGGAAGCAGGCAGACCAGCGTGACATAGATGGCTCCCGCCAGCGTGAGCCGCATCAAGATGCGCTCGATGTAGCGCGCGGTCTGTTCGCCTGGCCGGATGCCCGGCACGAAGGCACCGCTCTTCTTCAGGTTATCGGCCGTCTCCTTGGGATTGAAAACGAGCGCGGTATAGAAGAAGCAGAAGAAGATGATGGCCGAGGCGTAGAGCAGCGTGTAAATCGGCTGTCCGGGCGCCATCGTCCCTGCGATGTTGCGCAGCCAAGTGAGGCCCTCGCCCTCGCCGAACCATCCGACCATCGTCGCCGGGAACAATATGATGCTCGAGGCGAAAATCGGCGGGATCACCCCTGCCATGTTGAGCTTGAGCGGCAGGTGAGAGCTCTGCCCGCCGTACACCTTGCGGCCCACCTGGCGTTTTGCGTAATTCACCAGTATGCGCCGCTGGCCGCGTTCGACGAAGACCACGAAGGCGGTCACCCCGCATACGAGCGCAAAGATGACCAGCGCAGACAGGATCGAGAAAGCGCCAGTGCGAACCAGCTCCAGCGTGCCGCCCACCGCCTGCGGCAGCCCCGCGGCGATGCCCGCGAAGATGATCAGCGAAATGCCGTTGCCGATCCCGCGCTCCGTGATCTGCTCGCCGAGCCACATCAGAAATATGGTGCCGGTGGTGAGCGTCACCATCGCCGTCAGCCGGAACATGAGGCCGGGCTCTATCACGAGACCGGCCTGAGACTCCATTGCGATTGAAATGCCTGCGCTCTGGAACAACGCCAGTCCCGCAGTCCCGTAACGCGTATATTGGGTGATCTTGCGCCGGCCGGCCTCGCCTTCCTTCTTCAAGGCCTCGAGCGTTGGCGAGACCACGCTCATCAACTGCATGATGATCGAGGCCGATATGTAAGGCATGATTCCGAGGGCGAAAATCGAGAAGCGCGAAAGCGCACCGCCCGAGAACATGTTGAACATGTCGAGAATGCCGCCACGCTGGGAGTTGAAAAGCTCCGCGAGCTGGTCGGGATTGATTCCCGGCACCGGAATATAGGTCCCGATGCGGAAGACAATGAGCGCGCCGAGCAGGAACAGCAGGCGACGCTTCAGGTCGCCCAATTTTCCTCCGCCCAGCAGTGATTCACCGGTCGCCAAGCTCAGTTCCCTTTCGTCTCGCCCGTCGCCTCACCGGCTTCCGGCTTCTGCGCGGCTGCGGGCGCCTTGCCCTTGGCCGGCTTTTCCCGCGGGGCCGGCGCCTCGATGCTGCCCCCGGCCGCTTCGATCGCCGCCCGCGCGCCCTTGGACGCGAGCAAGCCCTTCAGCGCCACCTTGCGCTTGAGCTCTCCCGCCAGGATCACCTTGGCGCGCAGCGCGCGCTGCGGCACGACGCCCGCTTCCTTGAGCGCCGCGAGGTCGATGACCTCGATGGACATTTTCTGCAGCTCGGAGAGCCGGACTTCCGCGGTGTCATCGCGACGCGGCGATACGAACCCGCGCTTCGGCAGCCGGCGTTGCAGCGGCATCTGACCGCCCTCGAAGCCGACCTTGTGGTAACCACCCGCGCGCGATTTCTGGCCCTTGTGTCCGCGGCCGGCCGTCTTGCCATGGCTGCCAGTACCCCGGCCTACCCGCTTCCGGGCGTGCTTGGCACCGCGCGCCGGTTTGATCTCGTTCAGCCGCATGTCAGCCCTCGCACTTGACCAGGTAAGCCACCCTGGTGATCATTCCGCGGATCGCGGGCGTGTCAGCCACTTCCACGGTCTGGTTCAAACGCCTGAGCCCCAGCCCGCGCACACAGGCACGATGCGCCTGCTTGGAAGCGATCGGGCTGTGCACCAGGGTCACTCTGAGCGTTTTTTGTTGTGCGCTGGCCATGGTCACCCCGTGATCTCCTCGACCGACTTGCCGCGCTTCGCCGCGATCTCCGACGGCGTGTTCGTGTGGCTCAGACCATTGATCGTCGCCCGCACCACGTTGTACGGATTAGTCGAGCCGAGGATCTTGGCCAGTACGTTGTGCACGCCCATGACCTCGAACACCGCGCGCATCGGTCCGCCGGCAATGATGCCCGTCCCCTCGGACGCGGGCTGCATATAGACGCGCGCGGCGCCGTGGCGGCCGATCACCGCGTGCTGCAGCGTTCCGTTCCTGAGATTCACCTTGACCAGCTTGCGACGCGCCTCTTCCATCGCCTTTTGCACGGCCACCGGCACCTCACGTGCCTTGCCCTTGCCCATGCCGATGCCGCCGTCGCCGTCGCCCACCACGGCGAGTGCGGCAAAACCCAGAACGCGGCCGCCCTTCACGACCTTGGTGACCCGGTTGATCGCAACCATCTTCTCGCGCAACCCGTCGCCGCGGTCCTCGCCGGACTGCATCTTCGATGCTTGTAGCTTTGCCATAGATTCGCCCTGTCAGAACTTGAGACCCGACTCGCGAGCGGCCTCGGCGAGCGCTTTCACGCGCCCGTGATACCTGTACCCGGACCGATCGAACGCAACCGCCTGGATGCCCAGGCTTTTTGCCTTCTCTGCGATGCGCCTGCCGACCTCGGCCGCCGCCTTCACGTTGCTGCCCAACTTGACCGATTGGCGCACCTCGTTTTCAACCGTGGAGGCCGCCGCCAGCACCTTGTTACCGCCCGCATCGATCACCTGCGCATAGATGTGGCTGTTCGAGCGGTGGACCGTAAGGCGCACCGCCTTCAATTCCCCAATCTTGGCGCGGGTCTGGCGTGCCCTGCGCAATCGTTGCTGTTTCCTGTCAAACATATGCGCCCCCGCTTACTTCTTCTTCGTCTCTTTGCGCACGATCTGCTCGCCTGCGTAACGCACGCCCTTGCCCTTGTAGGGCTCGGGACGGCGATAGGCGCGAACCTCGGCGGCCACCTGGCCGACGACTTGCCGGTCCATGCCCTTTAACACGATCTCCGTCTGAGTCGGTGTCTCGACCTTCACGCCCTTCGGCATCGGGTGCACGACCGGGTGCGAGAAGCCAAGCGTCAGGTTCAGCTTGTCTCCCTGCGCCTGCGCACGATAGCCCACGCCGACCAGCGTCAACCGCCGCTCGAAGCCCTTGGTAACTCCGGTCACCATGTTGGCGACGAGCGCGCGCGTCGTGCCGGACATCGCATTGGCTTGCCGTGAATTTCCCGCGGGCTTGAACAGTAGTGTCTTGTCCTGCTTCTCGATCTCGACCACCGGCGTGAGGCGCTGCGTAAGCGTGCCCAGCGGCCCTTTCCCCCGGAT
>JAOTTL010000011.1:0-33788 GCA_029864385.1 Betaproteobacteria bacterium
TGTGGCCGGGAGGGCGCGAAGGTCGCGGTCTGCGACATCAACGCGGACCTGGCACAGGAAGCCGCTGGCCTGGTGGTCGCGGCGGGCGGCGATGCCGCCGGCTTCGCGGTCGACGTTCGCGACAAGGCCAGTATTTCCCATATGGTGGAGTCGGTTGTCACGCGTTACGGGAGGATCGACTGCCTGGTGAATAACGCGGGCATCGTCCAGGACAGCACCCTCAAGAACATGACCGACGAGCAGTTCGACTCGGTGATCGACATCAATCTCAAGGGCGTCTACAACTGCACCCGGGTGGTGGTGGATGTCATGCTCAAGCAAAACTCGGGCGTGATCCTCAACACGTCCTCGATCGTCGGCATCTATGGCAACTTCGGCCAGACCAATTACGCCGCCAGCAAGTTCGGTGTCATCGGCATGGTGAAGACCTGGGCGCGCGAACTCGGGCGCAAGGGAATTCGCGCCAACGCGGTTTGCCCGGGATTTGTTTCCACGCCCATCCTCGGAAAGATTCCGGAGAAGGTGCTGCAGGCTCTCGAAGACCGGGTGCCGCTGGGCCGTCTGGCGCGTCCCGAGGAGATTGCCAACACCTTCGCCTTCCTCGCGTCGGACGAGGCGAGCTACATCAACGGCGCGGTGATCGAGGTCAGCGGAGGATTGACGCTCTGATGCGCGTCAATCCTTAACAAAGACAAGTGACTTCACGCGAAAATCCGTGCCGGCTCACGATTCACCGTTCACGAAACATGAGTTCGAGCAACCTGTCGTTTGCTTAAGGAGTTTGTCGGCGGTAAGTCCGACAAACTCCTAGTGCTCGACCGCGAGCACCCGAATCTTCAGTTTCCCCACCCATTCGATCATCGGCATCAGGTCGGCGAGCGTCTCGCCCTCTAGCAGCTTGATGTGTGTGGCGTCGGCGGTCGTCTGCCCGAAAGTCGGATCGACTGCGACCCAGCGGTCGTCAAGAAAGCTTTCGGCCCAGCTGTGGTAGAGAAATCCGTCGAAGTCCTTCGAGTAGGCGAGGCCGCTCACCATACGGGTGGGAATGCCTGCCGCGCGCGCCAGCGCCGTATAGAGGTAGGCATTGCCCTGGCATTCCGCTTTGCGCTTTTCGAACACATCGAGCGCGGAAAAGACATCGATGGGCGCTTTCTCGACATTGGCATCCATCCAGTGGACGATGCGCGCGGCGCGCGCATCGGGTGAGTCTTCGCCAGCGACGATTTGCCACGCTGTGCGGCGTATGGACGGATCGTGGCTCTGCACGGTGATCGAAGGGCTCAGATAGCGCGGGTCCGCTGGCACCGGGTCCGCCCCTGGGGCGGAGCGCCGAATTTCGCACACGGTCTCGCCCGGTGCCCGCACGCAATGCTGGGAGCGGTCCGACGGCGGCAGCTGCTTCATCCCATTCAGTGCCACTTTCATCTGCGAAACGTCGCGCGGGCTGGTGATGGATGTGTCGGGGCGCACGATGCTGAAATCGATGAGGCTTTCCTGCTTGTTAAGGGCTGCCAACGCTACGTAGCGCTTGGCTCTTCCGGGTTCTTCCAACGCGGAGATCATCACTCCGCTCATAGCGAGCTCGAACACCGGGCGCCCCTGATGATCGATCCACGTGGTCGCGCTGTGCGGCCCGAGACTAGTCTCGACCTTGAAAGCGCTGCCTTCGAAGAATTCGCTGTTCTCGTAGGCCACAATCTTCTGCGTCACGTCCGCGAGCGACTGCGTTTCGCCGTTGTAGACGCGGAAGGCGAATTCGCGGCTCACGCTGAGCCCATGCACTACCGGATAGAGCGCGATGACGCTGGAAGGGTAGAGCTTGCCTTCGACCGGCAGGCGCTGCTCGGTGGGGCTGCCGCCCGTGATGACGGTCGCAACCAGCTCACTGCCGCGGCGGCCGCCCTCGACCTTGAGGTTGCTGCCGTCGATGCCATAGTCGTAGCTAAAACGCACGAGGGAGAGATCGGCGCCAACCGTATCGACTGCCTTGAGCGTTACCTTCTTCTCGATGCCCATGAAGCGCAGCACGAACGACGCCTCCGAGTGGATCACATAACTTCCGGGCGCGTCGGTGGCAGGCTCGACGGCGAATCGGGTGAAGCCGATTTTCTCGCCGTTGAAAACGATACCGCTCCAGTATTCGGAGAACGGCAGCCGGGCAAGGTCGTGTTGGACCGGTGCCGCGGGGGGTTGTCCGGCGTCACGGAAATAAGTGCCGGCGCAGCCCCCGAGGGCAAAAGACAATGCTCCCAGGAGGGCCAGCACGAAACGACATGCGCGGCCCGGCATCATTTGAACAGCGTGCTGATCGTCGCGCGGTCGGGGCGGGCGAGCACGCCCTTCTCGGTGATCAGCGCAGTCACGAGCGCAGCCGGCGTGACATCGAAAACCGGATTGCGCGCAGCGGCCTCGGCAGGGGCCCACCGCAACTCACCGTAGCCGAGGACTTCATCCGGCCCGCGCTCCTCGATCGGAATGTCTGCGCCCGACGCGATGCCGAGGTCGATCGTCGAGAGCGGGCAGGCGATGTAGAACGGGATCGCATGCCGTTGCGCGAGCACGGCGACGCTGTAGGTGCCGATCTTGTTCGCGACGTCGCCGTTGCCGGCGACCCGGTCCGCGCCCACGATCACCGCGTCGATCTCGCCACGGTGCATGAGATGGCCCGCCGCGTTGTCGGCAATCAGCGTAACGTCGATGCCGTCCTGCATCAACTCCCACGCGGTGAGCCGGGCGCCCTGCAGGAAAGGCCGTGTCTCGTCGGCCAGAACGTGGATGTTTTTTCCGGCGGCGATCGCGGAACGAATCACGCCGAGAGCCGTGCCGTGTCCCGCCGTGGCGAGTGCGCCGGCGTTGCAGTGGGTCAGGACGCGCATGCCGTCACCGAGCAGCGCCGCTCCGTGCTCGCCCATCTGGCGGTTCAGTCGCACATCCTCATCCCGGATCGAGTTGGCCTCGCCCAGTAGCGCGGCGGCGACCTGCGCCGGGGGCGCGCTGCGGTTCTCATCCCATTTGCGGCGCATGCGTTCGAGCGCCCAGAACAAATTGACCGCAGTCGGGCGGCTTTCCGAAAGCGTCCGGAAACCCTGCTCCAGGGTGGCGGCGAACGACGCGCTGCCGGCGGCGGCCAGACGCTGGGCCTCGAGTGCGACGCCATAGGCCGCGGCGCAGCCGATGGCTGGCGCGCCGCGCACCGTCATGTTGCGTATCGCGTCAGCCACCGCCCGCGCGCTGTCGCACGCGACGTAGCGAACCTCGGCGGGCAACAGGCGCTGGTCGATCAGCAACAGCCGCCCGTCTCGCCAACGGAGCGTTTCAAACGCTGCCACTTTCGGTTCCTTGCCGTGAATCGTGAATCGTAAGCCGAGTTTCGTTTAGAACCAGGAATCTTGCCGCCGATGAACGCCGATGGTACTTAATCGAGTGGTGAATAATGGTGATAGAAAATGATAATGCAAAGTCGTAATAAAAAACGAGCGCAACGTCTTCCATCACCACTAATCATCACCATCTCTCATCACCAGTACCCATCACTTTTTCCGGTCAGTGGTCACGGGTCACCGGTCACTGGTTCTAGATGACGCGCTCGTTTCCGCCGTCCACCGGCACCTGCGCGCCGGTCGTCTTGGCAAAAGCCGGACCGCACATTTCAGCCGCGAGCTCGGCCACGTCGCCGCTGGTGACGTTGGTCTTGAGAACGTTGCGGCGCTTGTACTCCTCCACGGTTATACGGTAATGGGCGGCGCGCGCCTGCAGCACTTCATCGGTCCAGCTCGCGGTGTCGAATACGGCGTCGGGATGCAACGTGTTGATGCGGATCCCGTCCGCGCCCCATTCCAGCGCGGCGACGCGGGCGAGCTGGTTGAGCGCTGCCTTCGAGGCCGAATAAGCGGCGGCGCCTGGGCCCGGGGCGGGAACGTTCTTTGACCCGACGACAACGACACGGCCCTTGCGCGGCGCGAGCCCCAACAGCCCGTGGCATTCGCGCAGCAGGATGAAATTGGCGTCGAGGTTGACCTGCATGACTTTGCGCCATTCGTCCATCCCGAGCTCCGCCAGTTTCGTGCCGGCCGGGAAGACGCCGGCGTTCAGCACCAGCATGTCGAGCCCTCCAAAGGCGCGCACCCCCGCCTCCAGCGCGTCTCGGATCCCGGACTCTCGGGTGACGTCGCATTGAATCCCGAGGAAGTCTGCGCGCTGGTGAAGCGTTGCGATGGCCGGATTGAGATCGAGGCCGATGACGGCGGCACCGCGCGAGAGCAGGGCCGCGACGCAGGCTTTGCCGATGCCCGACGCGGCGCCGGTCACGAGCGCGGCTTCGCCGGCAAACACCGGCGGCTTCGCGCCCTTGCGCAGTTTGGCCTGCTCCAGATCCCAGTATTCGACGTCGAAAATATCCTTTGCAGGAAGCGCACGGAAGCCGCCTAGCAACTCTGCGCGTTCGATAACGTCCATGGTGTGCGTGTAGAGGTCGGACACGATGCCGGCGTCCCTGGCCGTGCGGCCGAGTGCGCACATGCCCAGCGCCGGATCGAGGACGACGCGCGGTGCAGGATCGAGGATCGTTTTGGGTTCCTTCGTATGGGGGGCATGCTCATTGAAATAAGCGCGGTAGTCCTTGACGTAGGCCGCGACGTCTCGGCCGATCAGGGGCAGCCGCTTGGTGCGGATCACGTGGTCGGGCGTCGCCGGGCCCTGGGCGATGCGAGACAGATCGGGACGCTCTGCGAACGAGAGGCGGCGGGCGTCGCCGTGGCACCGCATCACGAGGGGAACGCCGGCAATGGCGGAGATATCGTGCCGCAATGTCGCGAGATCGCCACGAATCGCGCCATTCGCCGAGCCGTCCTTGGGCGCCGGCAGCGACCACGCATGCTTCCGGTCGAGGTAATCCTCGGCCAGCTGCACCAGCGTAATCATCCGCTCATAGGATTCACGGGCGGTGGCCCCGAAGGAAAACACGCCGTGGTTCATGAGCACCATCCCGATCGTGTTCGGTCCAGCCGCGGCAGGAAAGCGGCGCGCGCAAAGCTGCGCCAGATCGAAACCCGGCATGATGTACGGAATCACCACGACCCGGTCGCCGTAAATCTCCCGAATCCGTGCTTCGCCGTCCGCGGTATTCGTTACCGACAACACCGCGTCGGCGTGGGTGTGGTCCACGTAACGATGGGGCAGAATCGCGTGCAAGATCGTCTCGACGGACGGCGCCGGCGCCGACGCCCGCGTCATGTGCGTGACCAGTTCGTTGACCATCTCCGGGTCGCTCAAGGCTTCGAGCTGCGCGAGCCTCAGCAGATGCGACAGACGCACCGGCGAAAAACCGGCTTCCTCAATGAATTCGAGGTCCCACCCGCTGCCTTTGACATAGAGGATGTCTTCTTCCGCGCCGACGAGATTGCGCTCCCGGATCTTGACCGAGGTGTTGCCCCCGCCGTGCAAGACGAGCGACGCATCCCGCCCGAGCAGGCGCGAGGTGTACACCCTCAAGCCCAGGTCGCCTTTGAAGCTTTTCGCCTCAGCATCGTTCCAAAGATTCTTCATGAAGCTGTTCGCGGGAGGATCTTGATCGAAATTGATGTTCGCTCCGATTCGCGCGTTGAGAGCGGCGCAAAGCGTCTGCCTTTCTGATTCTTACCTTGAGTCTCCATTCCCACTCGTCTCAGCCTAATGCGATTCAGGTGTGAGTGATCCGCGCGCGGTGAGCGGCGCGCACAGGGTCCGTTCCACCGCGCGCAGTTAAAGCGGCGCGCAGCGTCCGCCGCCATTCCTATGAGTCTTGCATGTCCAGAGCTAATCACGTCCGTCTTGGGTCGTTCACAGGTCAATGATGCGCGCGGTGAGCGGCACGTCTGATGTCCGTTCCACCGCGCGCAGTTAATGCGGCGCGCAGCGTCCGCATTTAACGGCAATTATAATGGCACCCGTGACCCAAAAACCCCGATTTACCGTCAAGCCGGCCATCTGGGCCACCGATGCCGGGACGCTGTGCGCCATTCGGATGAAGGTCTTCGTCGAAGAGCAGCACGTGCCGTTGGCGCTTGAGTGGGACGGGGAGGATGAGCGCTGTGAGCACGCTCTGGTGTATGTCCCGGACCAGACGCCGGTCGGAACCGGCCGACTCCTGCCTGATGGCCGTATTGGGCGGCTGGCTGTTTTGCGAGATTGGCGGCGGCAGGGCGCAGGCAGCGCCCTGCTCGAATATTTTCTGCAGCTTGCCCGCCAGAAGGGATTCGCCATGGTTAAGCTGCACGCGCAAACTCGCGCCATGGCGTTCTACGCGAGGCATGGCTTCGAGGCCCACGGGGAGGAATTCATGGACGCGGGGATTCCCCACGTCGAGATGTCCCGCAGTTTTCTGGATAGAACGTGACTTGAGACTAGAAGCTATCCCAACAACAAGACAGCCACAGAACCACACGGAAACACACGGAAATTGTTGTTCCACCCCGCCGCACTTCCCGGTTCAGGTCTTCGTCCGAGTAATTCCGTGTGATTCCGTGGTTAATAATCTTCGCGTTCGCGGATCGAGCACAAAACGATTCTCCGTCTCGCCGCGCGGGGCGCCGCGCGGGCCAAAAGTGCGCTCGACGAACAGAACCTCGTTGTTGCGGCTGATCAGGAGCACCGTGGAGGCGCGCGTGCCGTAGCGTTCGCCGGCGATGAAGCAGGGCGACAGCTCGCGCTCGCGTTGCAGGCCGACGCCGGTGTGGGGCAGTTCAACATCCGGCGCCACTGCGCGATCGGCGAGGAGCTCGAACAGACCCTCGATGAGATCGGCCTCCGCGTGCCCGAGTAGCGCGCCGACGCGATCGCGGCCTTTTCTGACCTTGGGCCAGGGTGTATCGAGCAGATGGTTGCTCAAGCCGTGCACGCCGGGTGTAATCTCCTCGAACCCATTGCCGCGGTTGGCACAGTAGAAAAGCTGCGCTAGGTCTCCGACGATGAGACTAAACCCCCCGTATTCCCCGCCCGCGGCATGGACCTGCTCCAGATATAGACGCGGCTCTGCGTTGGTCCGCAGGAATTCTGCGACGAGTTCTCCGCGCGAGCGCGGCGCGCTGCGGTGCGGTGGTCCGTCTCGAAAGTTGGTCACCGCTGCGATTCGCCCCGAGCGGGTAAGACCGAGCCAGCTGCCGCCTTTTTCGAGGTCACGCCCGCCAAAGAAGCGCGGCTGATCGTTCCAGAAAGCCGCGGGCGCGCTTGGACGCTCGTAGGCCTCGTCGCGGTTCCCGGCAAACACCAGCGGATAATCCGGGTGGGCGTGCCAGGCGAAGAGCATTAGGCACATGGCTGGTGAGACGTGACGAGTGATGGGTGACGAGTGACGGGTGGCAAGAGCGGATTCACCTGAGGGCGTGAGTGCAGGAGGGCGCGAGCGCGAAGCAGCGTTCTGTCAGGATGCCTTACCTCCTGGCGTGACGGGTTTTTCGATCTCACGACCTTCCGATCTCGCGATCTTACGGCTCCTCGAAGCACTCGATGTGGCGCGGCGTGTCGGGGAGCAGATATTCCTGGATCTTCAGGCGGGCGACGGCTTCGGCGAGCTCCCATTCGAACTTGGACTCGTCGGCGACGTTCTCGTAGACCTCCATCAACAGGTTCGGCTCGCCGCGTTTTTTCATCAGCCGCCCGGAAATGCCGGTCGCTCTCCGTACGTCCTCGAGCAGTGCGCGAATTCGAGGCTCGTTAGCGTCTGCCTTCGCTGGATCGACGCGATAGTAAACGTAATAGGAACAGGACATAGACGCCGATTTTAATCCCCACGGCAATCAGGGTGAAATTCTCCTTCAGGTTCCGGTAAAATAGAGAGAATTTGGTGTTTCCGGGGTTGGTGTCCGGCGCTGATTTCGCTGAGAATGAGCAACGGAGCAGGACGGATGAAGGGTTTCGAATACGTTACTGCGAAGGACGCGCGCCACGCGGTCGCGCTGCTGGCTGAACACGGGCCGAAGGCTAAGATCCTTGCCGGCGGCACCGATCTCTTGGTTGATCTCAAGTCGGTACCGGAGGCGCCCTCCGCGGTCATCGACATCACGCGTGCCGCGGACATGAAAGGCATCAAGGTGACCGATCGCGGACTGGTCATCGGCGCGCTCGCCACGCACAGCGAGATCATGCGCTCACCCGAGATCCGGGAACGGTACCCGGCGCTGGTGGACGCGGCGCACAGCATCGGGGCGATCCAGACTCGCAGTCTTGGCACCCTCGGCGGCAATCTGGTAACGGCAGTGCCTTCGCTCGATAGCGGCCCGGCGCTGGTTGCGCTGGAGGCGCTGGTGACGATTGCTGGTCCCGCCGGGTCAAGAGAGATTCCGCTGACGGAATTCTTTGTCGGGCCGCGCCGCAATGCGCTCAAGGCCGGCGAGTTGCTGGTGGACATCGTCATTCCCAAGAAGAATCTCGGCAAGCCGGCGGGCTTCCAGAAGTTCGGCTTGCGCAAGGGCCAGGCGCTGGCGCTCGTCAATACTGCAGCGAGCTTCTGGCTCGATCCGGTCAAGAAAGTTTTTGTCGAGCCCTGCATCGCGCTTGGGGCCGTTGCACCGGTCGTGATCCGCGCACCCAAGGCCGAGGCCTACCTCGCGGGTAAAAAGGTCACGCCCGAGGCCATGGCGGAGGCAGGACGCATCGCAGCCAGCGAGGCGAAGCCGATCAGCGACTTCCGCGCATCGGCCGACTACCGGCGGGATCTCATTGCGGTCCTCACCAAGCGCTCGCTGGAAGGCGCGTTGGCAGTGGCCGAACGCAATCAAAAGGAGAGCAGGAAATGACCGATGTCGTGCTGCGTGTGAATGGCAAGGAGCGAAAGGCGTCCGTGCCACCCGAGACGACGCTGTTGCAGCTCCTGCGCGAGCACCTTGGGCTGACCGGGTCGAAGCTCGGCTGCGACGTCGGCGACTGTGGCGCGTGCACGGTGATCGTCGACGGCCTGGCGGTCAACTCCTGTCTCATGCTCGCCGGCCAGGTGGATGGGCGTGAGGTGCTCACGATCGAGGGGCTTGCTTCCCGCGACCGGCTGCATCCCATCCAGCGGGCGTTCGAGGAGCGCGCGGCGCTGCAGTGCGGATTTTGCGGGCCGGGGTCGATCATGTCGGCGAAGGCGCTGCTCGACGAGAATCTGAAACCGACGGCGCTGGAGATTCGCGATGCGCTCGCGGGGAATCTGTGCCGCTGCACTGGCTACACGAAGATGATCGACGCCATCCAGGATGCCGCGCGCGAGCTGCGCGAGGAGAAGCGGGTGCCGGTTGCGCAGCCGGACCGGGCGTGAGCGTGCCCGCGCGAGCCAACGAGCTTCAGATTCCGCAACGGATGAAGGCGTGGGTCCTGGGCGGACCCGATGAGCTGCGCCTCGTGGAAAAGCCCGTGCCGCAGCCCGGTGTGGCGGAAGTGTTGGTGCGCATCGGCGCGACCGCAGTCTGCGGGACCGATCTCGAAGTCATCAGCCGTGGCGCGCCTGCGCTAGTGCAAGGCGGCACGCCTTTCAACAAGAACTTCACGCCCGGCCACGAGTACATGGGCACGGTGGTCCGGCTCGGCCCCGGCGTAGACGAATTCGACGTCGGGGACCGCATCGCCGTGGAGATTCACGCGGGCTGCGGGCGCTGCGAGCGCTGCCGCGAGGGCATGTACACCGCGTGCCTCAACTATGGGATGAACTACGGCGATCACGATAAGGGCCACCGCGCGAACGGTTTCACCACGGACGGAGGTTTCGCCGAATACGCCGTGAACCACGTGAACACACTCTCGCCCGTGCCTGCCGACATGAGCGACGAGGAAGCCACGCTCATTGTCACCGCGGGAACCGTGATCTACGGGCTCGATGTGCTTGGGGGACTCATCGCCGGTCAATCGGTCGTGGTGACGGGACCGGGGCCGATCGGGTTGATGGGCGTGGGCATGGCGAAGGCGCTTGGCGCGAGCCCTGTGGTGCTCACCGGCACCGAGCGCGACCGCCGGCGCCTCGATATAGGGCGCACGCTTGGCGCCGATGAAGTCATCGATGTTAGCCGGGAGAACGCGGTCGAGGCGGTCATGCGCATCACGCGCGGCCGTGGCGCTCACTACGTGCTCGAATGTTCGGGTGCACCCAATGCGCTGAACGACGCGGCGCACATGGCCAGCCGCGGCGGGCGCATCTGCCTCGTGGCGTTCCCGCACGAGCCGGTGCCAGTGGACGTGGCGCACCTCGTGAGCAACAACATCTACCTGTTCGGCATTCGTGGTGAGGGCCGAAGCGCCACGCGCCGCGGCGCTGCACTGATGGCGCAGAAGCGCTTTCCGGCAAAGCTCCTGCACACGCACACCTTTTCCTTCGAGGAGGTGCCGACCGCGATCCAGTACGCGTCGCAGCGCATCGAGGACGCGATCAAGGTCGTGGTGAAAATGCATTAAAGGTGGTGCCGTCTTGGCCGACGCAAGCAAAAAGTACCGATTCCTGTTCATCCAGCCGTTTCAGCTGCCGCAAGGCAGCCGCTTTGCGGACCCGTATCACTCGGATGCGCTCACGAAGGAGCAGCGCATGCGGATGGATCACCTCAACATCAGGCATCTGCTCGAAGACGTCGAGTGGGACTTTCACGGCGGCCCGATCGCGCCGTATGGGGATTGGGCGGTGGAGACCCGCGAGGAGTTCTGCTATGTCGCGGCCGGACGACTGCCGATCGTGCGCGAGGCCTGTAAGAGCGGGAAGTACAACGCCATCGTGCTGCTCGGCGGCGGGGAGCCGGGCTTCATGGAGTCGCGGGAGATTGCGCGCCAGTATGGAATACCGGTGAGCTCGTGCGCGTTTTCCCAAATGCACGTCGCCTCGATGCTGGGTAACAAGTTCAGCATCGTCGATTTCACCGAAGTGCATAACATGTATTACCGTGATCTCGTGGTGCGGCACGGTTTCGCCGGCCGTTGCGCCTCGATTCGGAACATCAATTTTTATCACGCCCGCCCGGGACTCGAGGCGCAAACTCCCATCGCCGTCGAGCGCGAGCGGGCCCGCAAAGGCGAGCGCTCCGAGGCGGTTGAACGAGCCGTGACGGAAGCGGTCGCCGCGATCGAGGAGGACGGGGCCGAAGTAATCACCTTTGGGTGTTCGGACGCATTCTGGTTACAATCCTTTCTACAGAAACGCCTGGCCGAGCTTGGCTGGGAAGTGCCGGTGCTGGAGGGCTACAGCTGCGCGATCGTGCTGGCGAAGCTGTTCGTCGATCTGGGCGTTGACGCGAGCGGGCTCATGTTCCCGAGCGATCAGCCGAGGCGGTGGCGCAGGAAGAAGACGTTTTGAGGAACCGGGACGAATGGGCCTGACCCGACCACGGTTAGCGAAAGACAACGCGAATTGCGCGAAGAGATAGCGGTGCAAGCCGCCCGTTAGAAGGAACCGCGAACATGCCAGATACCTTTGAGACGAAGACGAAGACGAAGACGAGGAAGGAGGAGGAGAAGACGGTCGTGCGCGATGCCCCGCGCGAAGCGGGCGTGGACCTGCGCTTGCCGGCTGTCGTCCCTGCCGTTCCGTACCCGATCGACACGCTGGTGCCGCACGTCAACCTGCAGACGCCGGCAGTCGGCCAGCGCGTCACGCGGCCCGATGCGCGCGCGCACGGGCTCGGGCAGACCAAGTACATCGACGATATGTCGTTTCCCGGCATGCTTCACGCCAAGATCAAGCGCGCGGGGATCGCTTCGGGCCGCATCGTGCGCATCGATTCCAGCGCTGCCGAGGCGATGCCGGGCGTGATGGCCGTGGTGACCGGGCGCGATATCCCGGTCAACTCCTTCGGCCCGTCGTTCCAGGATCAGCCGGTGCTGGCTGGCGAGCGGGTCTACCACGCGGGCGACGGGGTCGCGGCGGTGGCAGCGCTGACCGAGCAGATCGCGCTCGACGCGCTCGAGAAGATCAAGGTCGAATACGAGCCACTGCCGGCGGTCTTCGACCCGCTGGAGGCGCTCAAGGACGACTCGCCCAAGGTCCATGACACCGAAACCAACATCTACGCGAAGAAAACCATCAAGAAGGGCGACGTCGAGCAGGCGTTCGCGCAGGCGGACCACATCTTCGAGAACCGCTTCAGCACGCAGATGGTCGAGCACGTCTCGCTCGAGCCGCACGCGGCGATTGCTGACTGGGATGCCAACGGGCGCGTGACGGTCTGGTGCACGATTGGCCGAATTACGCTCGCGCGCGGAGACATGTCGCGCACGCTAAAAGTTCCAATGAACCGCATCCGCATGGTCGGCACCATCGTTGGCGGCAACTTCGGAGGCAAGAACGAGATCACGCAGGAGCCGGTGCTCGCGCTGCTCTCGAAAAAGACCGGGCGACCGGTGAAGGGCGTCTACTCGCGCGGCGAGGAGTTTACCTCCACCACCACGCGCCA
The DNA here is from genome assembly GCA_029864385.1 of Betaproteobacteria bacterium. Taxonomy (GTDB): domain Bacteria; phylum Pseudomonadota; class Gammaproteobacteria; order Burkholderiales; family SG8-41; genus SG8-41. The sequence continues at coordinate 12,381 of JAOTTL010000011.1, forward strand.
CCCGATCATCATGGACTACAAGACCGGGGTGACCAAGGAGGGCAAGATCATTGCGCGCAAGGTGCGGCTGGTGCTCGATGGCGGCGCCTACTGCTCGTGGAGCGAGACCACGCTCGGCAAGGCAGCGATTCTTTCTGCCGGCCCGTACAACATCGAAAACCTGCAGGTCGAGGCCTACACCGTCTACACCAACAAGACGATGACCGGCGCGATGCGCGGCTTCGGCGCGCCGCAGGTGTGCTTTGCCTACGAATCCCACATGGACGACATCGCCAAGGCCCTCGGGATCGATCCACTCGAGATCCGGCTGCGCAACGCGTTCGGCGAGGGCTCGGCGAGCCCCACGGGCCAGGTCTTGCATAGCGTTGTCGTAAAGGAGTCCTTGCTCAAGGCCGCGGAGCGCTTCGGCTGGAAAGAGGGGCGGTCATGAAGCGGCGTGGACGCGGCATCGCCTGCATGTGGTATCCGATCGGCTTCACGGTCGCAGCCAACCCCAGCGCGGCGACGGTCAAGGTGAACGAGGATGGAACCGCCACGGTGCTCACCGGAACCGTGGAGACGGGCCAGGGCGCCCTCACCGTGCTGAGTCAGATCGCGGCCGAGGAACTCGGCATCGCGATGGACGACGTTCACATCGTCTCGGGCGACACCGACGTCGCGCCCATGGACACCGGCGCGATCGCGAGCCGCACGACCTACGTCACCGGCAACGCCATCCGGCTGGCGGCCGAGAAGGCCAAGCTGATCCTCTTTGACGTTGCGGCGCCGATGCTTGGGGTCAAGCCAAGCCAGCTCGAGGCGCGCGACCGCAAGATCCAGGTGAAGAGCTACCCGCAGCGCTGCCTCGGCATCGGCGAGGTCGCGCACCGCGCCCAGGTCGTGATAGGCGAGCCGGCGATCGGCAGCGCCTCGTGGAACCCTCCGACCGTGGCCATGGACCCGGAAACCGGGCAAGGCAAACCCTTCAGCACCTACGTCTATGCGACGCAGATCGCCGAAGTGGACGTCGACGACGAGACCGGCGAGATCGAGGTGCTGCGCATTGTCGCGGCGCACGATTGCGGCACCGCCATCAACCCGATGCTGGTCGAGGGCCAGATCGAGGGTGGCATCTCGATGGGCATTGGTTTCGCGCTCCAGGAAGAGATGCTGTTCGACAAGAACGGCCGTCTCGTCAATCCAAACCTCACCAACTACATCATGCCCACTTCGCTCGACATGCCGGAGATCGAGGTGGACATCGTGCCGAGCTTCGACCCGACCGGGCCGTTCGGCGCCAAGGGCGTGGGCGAGCCGACCGCGGTCCCGACCGCAGCAGCGATCCTGAACGCGGTGCACGATGCCGTGGGCGTGCGCATCGCGTCGCTCCCGGCGACGGCCGAGAAGGTGCTGGCGGCAATCAAGGCGAAGCGCGAAGGCACGACGAAGAAGCTGACCGCCGCCTAGAGTGTGTTGTAAAAACCAGGAACGACATTAACCGCAGAAAAACGCAGATAAACACAGATACGACTCAAGATTCGTTCCGCTTTCTGCGTTTTTTTCGCCGCCGATGAACGCCGATACACGCCGATCAAATCGGTAAGTCTTGTATGGAAAGCGTAGGAACCATATATCGTAGTCTGTGTCGTTTTTGCCGCTCGATTTTCGTGAGCTGGCCCCGGCGCGCCAGCTTGCCACTTACCTATCACCCGGTACCCGACATCGCCTGACCTGCCGTACGGGAAAGCTCTATTAAATATGGGGTAAGGGAAAGAGCTTGCCGCGCTCTGGTGGTTGGCATATCTTGCCCGGTACTGAATTTCCTATATCCGCGTCTGCTATAAGAGGTACACCTACCTACATGCCATAGGAGGGCTTATGTTCAAGCATATCCTCATGCCGACGGACGGTACCGAACACTCCGACCAGGCGATCAAACGCGGCATCGAATTGGCAAAGCTGTGCAACGCAAAGGTCACCGGCATCCATGTGGTCCCGGACTATCACATGATGCTCGCCTACGAGGGGGGCTTCGATGCAGGCACCGAGGAAAGGATTCAGGAGGAAGCGCAACAGAATGCGGCGCGCTTTCTCGAATTCGTCATGACCAGCGCCGGCGCAGCGAATGTGCCTTGCGACACCTTGGTAGCGACGAACGCCCATCCCTACGACGCGATCGTCAATACGGCCAATGAACGCGGCTGTGATTTGATTGTGATGACCGCGCGCTATCGCAAGGGGCTCGCCAAGCTGATCATGGGCGACGAGGCAACCCGCGTGCTGCACCGGGCGTCAATCCCGGTGCTGATATTCCGCGGGATCATGAGTTCGGATCACCCCGATCGCGATAAAGCTGTGCCCCGAGCCAAAGCCAAGGCTTGAGCGGGAAATCAATCAGACCATTAGGAGGGAGGCATCATGAAGAAATTGATCAGATTCGTAGTTGGCATCGTGGTTCCCGCCTTCATCATGGCAGGGGGTATGGCGAATTCTGCAATGGCGCAAGAAGCGTGGGACATGGATGACGTAAAGGAAGCCAACGAAGCCTTTTACGCAGCACTATCGGCACGGGATATTAGCGCCATGGCAAAGGTATGGACTCACAAGACGGAAATCAGACACATAGGCCCGCACAACAAGGAGATTAACGTTGGCTTGGATGCGGCGATGAAGAATTGGAAGGGGCTCTTCGCCGCTTTCCCGGAATTCAAAATCACGTGTGAACAAACTTATATCCGGATCAATGGGTCGACCGCCTGGGTCAGCGGCCTCGAAAACGCGCACTGGAAAAACAAGGTCGGCGACACCCATACCCGCACCCAGTTCGGGACAAGCATATTCGAGAAGCATGGAGACCAGTGGCTCATGGTTTACCACCACGCTTCTGCAGTTCCCCAGTAGGCGCTCCGCGGGCGTTGCTTTGACCGGTGGAGGTGAACGGCCCGCGCGGAATACGAACGAAGAGGCGCGGCCTGGCGGGTCACCGAGACGGGTCGCAGTCCTAATGCATGGGCCAATTACTCGAGCCGAGAAGAGGATTGCCGGGCAATACGGATTTGCTGCGCCTTAACGTAGCTGCACTCTCTTATTGTCTCCCAGACAATGTATCTGGAAATAGGGTCGTAAGTGCCGAGCTGCATTGTTCCGCATCGTTTACATGTTCTGTAAGGAACAACAGACCCAAGACTCTTTTCCCATAACGTTACCCACTTATGTGTGCCTGGACACCGCATGATCAACTCCATCTGTGTGAATTGACGCAATGCTGAAATCCCATGGATTACTATTTACCTAACCTTCATCTTTGCAAATAGGTGAATCAACCTGTTGGAGCAGGACAACGTCCTTATTCGCAACAACATTGACCTAGTTCAAACAAAGCCCGGTGTGCGGTCAACGTGGCGCAGAGAATCCGCAGCCCCACAAACAAAAACCCCACCGGAACGGGGTGTGTAGTTACGGCTGAATGAGGATTTGATTAAGTAGCTTTTCTCCTCCGCCGCGCCACGAAACTCATGACTCCGAGACCTGCCGCTGGAGAGGAAGCACCGTCATCGTTTGGAGAGAGCCCCGACACAAAGACAACTGACACGACGAGAACGATCCACTCCAGTATTAGAAAGGGCCAGTAGATGTTTTCTGCGCCGTTTCCTCCTCTGAAGTCGTATATCCATTGCCATCCCCAATACTCACATGTGGCCGTCTCATTGCAAGACTCCCAGGGTAAGTATGTTGCGCTGAGCAAGAACAGTGCAAACCAAACGACCACCAAATAGCGGTGTCGTCCGCCTACCCAATGTCCCAGGCGGTCGGATAATGTTTGTCGTTGATCACTCACACCCTTTTCCTTAGCAGTGTCAGCCTTCGGCGCTTCGGTCATGTTCATGGTCTTGTGGCTTATACGCACGGACTTTTCGGTAGGGTCAGGCCCAGATCGATGAGTCAGGATGTAATTCTTACTACCCAAATGAGGACCGCCAATAAACCTCAATCAGCCTACTCCCGCCTAATGCGTCGCTTCATGAGAGGACTCCCCTAATTTCGATAGGAGGGAAATCCCATCAACGACCATATTCATGAAGATAAAGATTGAGGCAACTGTGCCACAGGGATATTGACGCTGGGGGCCTCCCTTAGCGGTAAGCAGACGTCCGTTTCTGGCCGAAAGCTGACGCTTAGATTGGATCAGCCCGTTTATAAGCTAGGGCAACGTTGGAGACGAAATCGTTGCGCGTGGCTGCATGTGGCAGCTCTCGGGTATGGACAGGTACTTGAATCTGAGGGGCGTCGCCGGAACGACAGACCGAAAAGACGTTGGGATGCGTAGTTCGCGTCTTTTTTCCACTCACGACTCACCATTCAAGCCGTTTCGCCGGTGCGCGGCGGCGGCGGTGACGCAAATCAGTCCGTAGTGAGCTTGTAGGGCAGGGGCTGCAGCTCCAGCGCCGGCCCGTCCAGCGATTTCAGGTGCACGTCGCCGCGCTCCGCGGCGGCAATCTGTATTACCGCGAGCGCATCGAAGCCGCCCTGCGGCGCGGGCGCCGCGTTCACGATCATCCCGCACGACTGATTCCCCGTTTCCGGCGCGTAGAGCTTGTCGCCGGGCTGCGGGCCCTCGCCCTCGGCGATGGTCGCCAGGTACATGCGCTGCTTGAGCGTGCCGCGGTAGTGCATGCGCGCAACGATTTCCTGTCCGGGATAGCAGCCCTTGGTGAAGCTCACGCCGCCGATGAGATCGAGGTTCGCCATTTGCGGGACGAACTCCTCCTGCGTCGCCGGGGTCACCGATGGAACGCCGGCGTGAATGTCAAGCCAGTCCCAGTGCTGCGGCTCGGTCACTTCCGCCTGGTGCGCGAGCAGCTCCTTCACCGATTGTGCTTTGGCGGCTGCGACGACAAGCTCGAAGCGCTCGCCCGGCAGGCGGATGACGGTGAGGTCGTTGGCATGGGTCACGCCGTGAACGGCAGCGGGGGCCTCTCTCGAGATTATTCGGGCGACCGTCGCAGCGCTCCTGCCCGAGATCCCCAGCAGCGCCCAATCGCCGCTCGCGTCGACGGCCTTCACCTTTGAGCGCAGGATGAACATCGAGAGCCGCTTCTGGACCGGCTCGCGCAGCGCGGCGGGAAGCTGCATGAAATAGTCATCGCCCGAGCGCCACAGCAGGAACGTCGCCAGGATGCGGCCCTTTGGCGTGCAGTAGCTGCCGTAGGTGCTCATCTCCGGCGTGAGTGCTTCGACGTCGCAGGTGAGCTGGCTATGCAGGAACGCGCGCGCATCCGCTCCCGTGAAGCGGATCAGCGCCAGCGAGGAGAGCCCGCAGACCTCTGCTTTCTCAGCCGTTGTCATCAAAATGCCTTCCGGCGCGTTGTTTTTCTTGTGGCGCGCTGATTGTTATCCAAAAAGCCCGACCACGCAAAAAATCAAGTCCCGAATTGGCTTTTTCGCGATGAACGGCGCGAAACGGAGCACGGACGGCGTTACCGAACATGTTTCTTAGAGCAATGGAAAACGGCATGCGTTGCAATTTGAAGAAAGACCGATAAAACAGCCTAGTAGCGGAAAACAGCCCAAAACCTATCAGTTTGGGAGGTTTTTTGGTCTGTAAAACTTTGAATGTATTGAGATAGTAGTCGCTGTGGATAACTTTTCCTGAGTCATAATTGATAAAGGTGCTGGCCCGAGGCGGCATCAAGGAAGGCTTTCAGGACATTCGAAAGCTGGCCTTCTGGTCATACGGGGGAACGTTTCTGGGAAGACTGGATTCTTGGCTTTCTTCGCCGCCATGGTAGCCGGCGACACTTGCGGTCCGTCTCCGGGGGAGAACGGGTTATTCGCCGGCTGCCTGGGGTCTTTCTTACTTAAAACGTTCCGACCACCAAGATCTAAACAAAAAATGGCTCGAGGTCAGAACAATGGACTGGATTTCGTTCAGGCGACTTACGCAATTGGCGAAGAACCCGAGTATTTCCTGCAGCGGCAGGGCAGGGAGCATTTTCGCTTTCGCGGACTGATTTCGGTCTCTCACCGAATTGTGGGCACTGGCCAGGCACGGGGGACCAGACGAGGTGGCCCCGACGAGGAAAGACGAAAAAGTTGATGACGCGCTCACAGGAAGCTCGCGCGCTGCGTGCAGGCGAGCCGTTACCAGCCGAGACGGTCATCGCACGGCGGGCGTCGGGACTTCATGCGATCCGCAGGGAGTTCATCATTCGCCTGCTTCAATCCGGCGTGAAGGTAAGTACTTTGGACGTCGATTGGGACGATTCGAATGAAACATTGTTGAGCGAACAGGTAACCAGCGCGGTGCGCAGGCTGCTTCACAGGGGGCGTCGTCGGGTAGTTGGCGAGTTTCCGGACCTCTGGCGGTTGTGCTATCCCGATGATGAAGAACTCAAAGCCGAGGTAGATAAGGAAATCGAGCGTATGGTTGATGAGGCGCGGAAAAATGCGATGGAGGATTTAGGTAAGAACCGCTAGGAGGCTCTGCGAAGCCAGCGACTGATGTTGCTAACTGCGTGGCCGGGCGCCCACTTTGCGGATGAAGCCGGCCATCGTCAACACCATGACGCCCAGAAGAATTAACGCCGCCGCCATTACCCAGACCAGGGTTTTCGGTTCAACGACGATCAGCACGCCGACGATAATCAACAAGACCCCTGGGAGCATCAGCAGCCAGCCAAAGGGCCGTTTCTCGATCGTCTTCATGCACATCCTCGCCATCGGGCACATTGCCATTGCACCTCCAGTCGGGTTCTGCTCCGACGCCGATGACTGCCCAGCTTGTTTCAAAGCATGTTGAGTCATGGGTAACCTCCTGTGGGCTAAGGTTGCCTGATCAGATCTACACGGTCACATTTGACATAATTTGAGCCTGCCTGCGTTGACGTGGATCAGACTTTTCGCCAATCATAGAGGGCCCGCTCCGGGCCGGCGGCGGCCTGGTTGGGAGTCAGTGGGCGGGGTCGCGGGTCAAGTCTTCTGGGGATTTCCGCTTCGATTCGAGAGCGGACGGTCCATGGGATGCTCTGCGCGAGTTGCGCTTAACTGTGCAAGGCATTGGAGGAATCGATCTCATGGCGATACAGCGAACCGGCCACGTTGCTCTCAGGGTGCGTGACCTCGAAGTCACTCGGCGTTTCTATTGCGATGTGCTGGGAATGCAGGTCGCCGATGAATTTCCTGGCCGAGGAATATTTTTCCGCTTCGGCAGTTATCACCATGATATCGTGGCGTTCAAAGCTGACGACGGCGCAGAGCCGGCCAGCGACAAACATGCCGGTGCAGCGCATATTGCGTTTGTTACCGATGACTTTGAGACCGTAAGGTCTTTCTATCATCGATTGAAGGAGCTTGATATACCCGTACGCAGCACTGATCACGGCTTCACGAAGAGCATCTATTTCTCTGATCCCGATGGCATACAACTGGAGATCTATGCCGAGGTACCGGAGTTCAATTATCTTGCGGAAGGGCTTAAGGTGCGGGAGCCGATGGAAATCGATGACCCTTCGGCCTCCGCGCCGCTCACGCCGGCCGGTCGCTTGAGATAAATGGGGCAGTAGAACGGGATCAGGGTGACTGGTTGCAGGAGGAAAAATGAGGCAAGCCGACCACCGGTTTCGCGCCATCCGTGACAGACAGATCAAGTGGAAGGAAGGCGCGGCGACCAAGCTGCTCACGCTTCCGCGCGGCGTGAAGGTTAAGATTTTCTCCCACGATCCGGTCACGAAACGGATCGACATGAAGGTGAAGTTTCCGAAGGGCTATGTCGAGCCCGCGCACACGCACAAGAGCTGGCACTCCATCCTGGTGACCAAGGGGCGGATGTGCGTGGCCGGCAAGGATTTGCGGCCCGGCGACTACGTGTTCGGATGGGACACGCTCCACGGCCCCTATGAGTACCCCGACGGCTGCGAAGTATTCGTGGTATTCATGGGCGGCGGTACTCAGCACGCCTGGAAGGAAGGCGTACACCTGCGCCATCGGACAAAATGGCGCGCCCGGACCGTTGCCGGGAAACACGCCGTGGCGAGGGGCGAGGCGGCCAGAGCGCGCGCACTCACGAAGAAGCCCGCCGCAAGACCGTCGGGCGCGCGGCGCGGTGGCACGGCAAAGCGCCGCTAAGTGAAAGTAAAGCTTGCCGACGGGAAGGAGCGCACCATCCAGCACAAGGTGGTGACCAGCTTCTGGCACGCCGATGGAACCCCATTAACCGCGCAGCAGTTGATGGAACTGCTCTTCCGAAAGCTGCCGGAGTTTTTCAAGAACGAGGCCGAACTGCGCGTTATCTGGAGCGCGCCGGATACGCGGAAGAAGCTCTTGCAGGGACTCGCCGAGAAAGGCTTTGGCCGTGAGCAACTGTCCGAGGTGCAAAAGATCATCGACGCGGAGAAGAGCGATCTCTTCGACGTGCTGGCGCACGTGGCCTACGCACTCCCGCCGGTCACCCGCGAGGTGCGGGCGGCCACTGCCAAGGCCCATATCAACACCCGTTTCAGCGCCAAACAGCAGGTGTTTCTCGATTTCGTGCTGTCTCAATACGTTTCGCTCGGCGTAGAGGAACTTGATCAGGAGAAGCTCATGCCCCTATTGCGGCGCAAGTATCACAACTCCATCGCCGACGCCGTGGCCGATCTGGGCAGGCCGGATGACATCAGCAGGGTGTTCGCCGGCTTCCAGAGGTACTTGTATCAGCGACAGGCCGTCGCATGAGGTTGCTTGGCTTGACGTCGGCGCCGAGCTCGCTCAGACTTGATTCGTAATGACAACGTACGAGGTGATGGTGAGGTGAAGAATGGCTAGGTTGCCCTTCGTTCAAGATAACCATGCATCAGAAGACGTCCGCGCTGCATTCGAGGCAGCGAACAGCTTCAATGGTCGAGTCGCCAATTCGATGCGGGTATTTGCCCACTCAGCGGCAATTGTAAAGTTCCTTCTGCCACTCCAGGCCGTGCTCCAGAAGGACGGCCTTGGCTGCAAGCTCGACGCGAAGACGCGTGCGCTGGCAATGATCAAGGTTTCGGCCCTCAACGAGTGCCGGTATTGAATAACGCACAATCGCCTGGTCGGGCGAACGACAGGCTGGACCGAGGAGCAGCTCGATGCCCTCAGCACCGACGGCTATATCGAAAGTTCGCTTTTCGGTGAACGCGAGAAGGCGGTCATCCGATGGGCCGAACTGGTGACGTGGAACAAGGCTCGCTATGACGACGACGCATTCGCGCAGCTTGCCAAGCACTTCGACAGCACTGAGATCGTCGAGCTAACGACAGTCGCGGCCTTTCGAGGCCTGATGAACCGTTTCATGGACTCGTTGCACATCGAGCTCGAAGGGCCGGAGCTTCAGGCGCGAGGAGGGCGCGCCGGCGCAAGCCGGGAAGACCTCCATGCGTACGTCGAGAAGCTGGTAGATCTCGTGTAAACCCGTCGCGCCGGGCCTGTTTCCGGTGTGGTAGATTGTTCGGACCGCGCACGGTGTCACGCTTGAATAACTTTGAAACTGCTAAATGGGACCGAGTGCACTTTTCTGCACGTTTCCGAGAAATGTGAACCCAGCCCCATTTACATATCTGCCGAGGAGAAATAAGAAATGCCGAAAATGACAGGCGCGCAGGTACTCGCTGAAATGCTCAAGGGTTACGGAATCACCCACATCTTCCATGTTCCCGCTGTGCTCCGGCGCACGATGGCGGAATTGGAGGAGCGGACCCAAATCAAGCGCATCCAGACCCACGGAGAAAAATCGGCCGCCTATATGGCGGACGGCTACGCTCGCGCCTCGCGCAAGCCGGCGCTCTGCATGGCTCAGGTCATCGGGGCCATGAATCTGGCGGCGGGCCTCCGGGATGCCTGGCTGGCGAAGTCCCCCGTGATTGCCATGACGGGCGGGCGGCTGCCGCAGACGAAGTTTCGCAAGGTCTATCAGGAGATTGACGATGTGCCCGCTTTCGAGCAGGTCACGAAGTTCAACGCCACGATAGACGATGTCTCACGCATACCCGACATGGTGCGCCAGGCCTTCCGCGTCGCCACCTCGGGAACGCCGGGACCGGTGCATCTTCAGTTCCAGGGCAACGAGGGGCAGATGGACCGGGGGGAAGCGGATATGGATGTTTACGTGGAACGCGACTTTGACCACGTTCCGCCCTTCCGCCCCGAGCCGGAGATGGAACGAGTGAAGGCGGCGGTGAAAATCCTTTCGGAGGCCAAGAAACCCATCATCGTGGCGGGAGGCGGCATCCGCGCGTCCGGTGCCGGCCGCGAACTCGTCGCGCTTGCCGAGAAGCTTCAGATTCCAGTGGCGACTTCTTTGACCGGGAAGGACAGCATTTCCGCCAATCACCCGCTCTCGGTGGGCGTGGTGGGGTCGTATTCCCGAATCTGCGCGAACCAGGCAGTGAACGAGGCTGACCTCGTCTTCTTCGCCGGCTCTGAGACCGGCGGGATGACCACCCACTTCTGGGCGATACCGCGCATCGGCATCCCCGCCATCCAGCTTGATATCAACCCCGAGCAGCTCGGGCGGAACTATCCTCTCAAAGCGGCCGTACTGGGCGACGCGAAGGTATCGCTCCAAAAGATGATCGACATGGCGGACACGAGCACGGCCGCTTCGAGAAAGGCGTGGGTCGAACGCACACAGGCGATCGTCGCCGAATGGCACGGGAAGTTCGACCCGCTCTTGAACTCGGATGCGGTGCCAATGCGGCCCGAGCGCATTTGTAATGACTTGTCCAGGTTTCTTCCCTCGGACGCGATGGTCCTGGCGGACACCGGCCACGCGGGCATGTGGATGGGCGGCATGTTTGACCTCATGCACCCGGGCCAGAGCTATGCGCGGAGCTTCGGCCATCTGGGCTGGGCCTTTTCGGCAGGTCTGGGCGCCAAGTGCGCGTTGCCCGACCGGCCCGTCCTCACCTTCACGGGCGACTCGGGGTTCTGGTATCACATCGGCGAGATTGAAACGGCCGTGCGCTGGAAGATCAACGCCGTCACCCTTGTGAACAACAACCGGTCCGGTAATCAGTCGAAGCGGGGCTTCGACATCGCCTATGGCGGGCAGCAGACCGAAAAGGCGCGCGAGATGTGGATGCTCAACGAAGTGAACTTCGCGAAAATCGCAGAGGACATGGGGGCGGTCGGAATCCGCGTTGAAAAGCCGGGCGAGCTCAAGGGCGCGCTCGAGCAGGCATTCAAGGCCAATGCGCCCGTCATCATCGACGTCGTGAGCGATATCGATGCCTTGGCTCCGCTCGCCTGGGCGCCGTAAGAATGGTTAATGGGTCTGTCCCGATTTGTTGTCCCCATTTGTTCGCGCACGCAGCGGGATCGATGTTCGTCACGTTTACAGCGCGTCGAAGAACTGCTCCATTTTCCCGCGCAGTGCCTGATCGGGCAGCCGGCCGCGCGCAGCGCCGAGGTTGTCGACGACATGCGCAGGCCTGCGCGTCCCGGGAATCGCGCAGGTCACCGCAAGGTGTCCGATGACGTACTTGAGGAAGAACTGCGCCCAGCTCTGGCAGTCGAACTCGGCCGCCCAGGCCGGAAGCGGCTTACCGCGAACCGCGGAGAAGAGCCGCGCGCGGCCGAAGGGCAGGTTGACGAGCACCGCGACGCCGCGCTCGAGCGCGAGGGGCAGAATGCGCTCGGCAGCGGTGCGGTTTTCGATCGAGTAGTCGACCTGTACGAAGTCGAGCTTCTCTTTCGTCAGCACCGCTTCCATCTCGTCGTACTGCGAATCGCGCGAGGTCGTGACGCCGACGTAGCGGTAACGCCCGGCGGCCTTTCCCTCGCGCATGGTGGCGAGCTGGGTCGTGGTGTCGGAGAGGCTGTGCACCTGGATGAGGTCAATCCGATCGGTGCGCAGGCGTTTGAATGAGGCGTTCATCTCCTCGATGCCGGCCTTACGTCCGTCGGTGTAGACCTTGGTCGCGAGAAACAGCTGCTTGCGGATTCCGAGCTCGGCGATGAGCTGGCCAAGTACCAGTTCCGAGTTGCGATAGAGCGGCGCGGTGTCGATGAGCTTTCCGCCCGCGGCGGCGAAGGTCTTCAGCGTCTCGCGCAGGGGCGCGATCTCCGCCTCCGGTCCGGTGCCATAACGGTTGGTGCCGATGCCGACGACGGGCAAGCGCTCGCCGCTCGAGGGTATCGGCCGCGTCGTGAGTTCCGCCGCGCTCTGCGCAGCTCCGGCGAGCGCACTCGCCGCCGCGCCCGCGCCGAGCTTGAGGATGTCGCGCCGCGTGATCTTCATGGTGAACCGGTTCAACCCCGTCACTGAAGCGGCCAGGGCAGCGTTACATAGTCCTGCAACAGGCCCTGCGGATACTCCAGGGAGAGGAGGTGCGACAGGATGCCGAGCAGCAGAACGAAAACGGCCGCACCGAGCGTGCAGGCCCAATGCGGCACCCGCGCCTTGACCCGCATGAAGGCGTAGATGAAAGTGGCGACGCCAATGACGAACCCGCCAACCGCGGACACGGCCAGCATGCCCGCCAGCCACAGCAGGTAGTGCTCGTTGCTGCGCCGGTCGACAGCGGTGCCAAATGCAGCCCGTTCGTTATCGTAGAAGACCGAGCTCGCGTGCTTGGTCCGGGCCATCTGGATTCCCAGCGGCACCAGGAAGGCAAGGGTGAGGAGACTCGACGTGATGGGATAGAGGCCGGTCAGGATTTGCCAGCGCAGTCCATCACCGAGCACGATCAGCGTGAAGACCAAAACAGCGAAGTAAAACGCGGTTTGCGGCGCGAGTCCAGTCGCGGCGTGAACCCCTTTTTCAGCCGGCTCGCCACCTGCCTTGTAGCGCGCTGCCGCGTAGATCGAGAAGACGATGATGGCAGCGAGCACGAGCACGATCGGTCGTTCCAGGAAGGTGAGCTTGTAGACCTGGAAAGTGTGATAGATCGATGCTTCGACTTTGCCCGAGAGCACGAAGCCGATCAACAACGCCGGCCGGGGCCAACCGAAGCGCTTCATGTAGATGCCAAGCGCTCCGACGAGGAACAATGCGATCAAGTCGCCCCAATCGCGCGTTGCCTGAAATGCGGCGAAGAAGATGATCCCGAACATGAAGGGCGCAATCAGCGTGTAGCGGATGGTCGTCAACTTCGCGATCGGCACGGCAAGAAAGAGGCAGGTTCCGGCCCCGATAACATTGGCCAGCGCGACCGACCAGATGATGAGGTAGACGAGGTCGAGGTCCTCCGTAATCATGCCGAGCCCCGGCTCGATACCGATCAGGATGAACCCGCCCAGCAGCAACGCCATGCTGCCCGATCCGGGAATACCGAAGAGGAGGGTTGGGATGAGCGCGCCGCCTTCTTTGGCGTTGTTCGCAGCCTCCGGCGCCAGCACGCCCCGAATGTCGCCGGTGCCGAAGGTTTCAGGATTGCGCGATGTCTGGACGACGTGACCGTACGCGATCCAGTCGATTACCGTATTGCCGAGTCCGGGCAGCGCGCCGCACAGGCAACCGATTGCCGCGCAGCGCAGGACGATGAACCAGTGCGTGAAGGTATCGCGCAGGCCTTTCAGCCAGCCCGTGCCGAGAGTGCCGGTTTCGGAGATGGTGAGTTGCCGGCGCAGCAGATCGACAATCTCCGGCACGGCAAACATGCCGAGCCCGACGATCACCAACGGCACGCGGTCGATCAAGTATTCCGTGCCAAAGGCTAGTCGGTCGATGCCCGTGACCGGGGCAGAACCGAGTGCGCCGAGCATCAGGCCTATGCCGCAGGCGGCAAGTCCTTTGACGGCATGTGTGCCGGTCAACATGCCGACCATGGTGAGCGCCAGAATGATCAGCATCATCTGCTCGCCGAATCCCATGGCGAGGATGATGGGAATGGCGCCGAAGATGGCGACGCTGAGCACGACCGCGCCGAAAACGCCGCCGAAGAGCGACGCGGAAAAAGCCGCCCCGAGTGCTCGCGCCGCTTCGCCCTTCTTCGACAGCGGAAACCCGTCGACAACGGTTGCCTGCGAGCCGCTCGTTCCGGGAATACCCATCAGGACCGACGGGAAGGTGTCGGAGGTGGTCGTGACCGACTGCAGGCCGATCATTACGGCCAGCGCGTAGGACGGCTCCATCCCGAAGATGAACGGCAGAACGAGCGCGAGCCCCGCGGTGCCGCCGAGCCCGGGAAGAATCCCGACGATGAGCCCGAGGAAAACCCCGACGCAAAGGTAGAAAAGGTGGGCACCGCTGAGCAGCGTGGTCAGCGCACCGATGAAAATATCGACGGTACTACCCTCCCGTCCGCAGCAAAAAAAACCGCCGGCGCCTCGACGACACCGGCGGACGATTCAGCAGTCTGAAATAAGATGCAAATACCTTCTTACATGTCGTGGTTGAAGCGCTCCTTGATCCAGCCTTTGAGCCAGGCCTTCGTATTGGGGTCAATGCCGGTTGCCGTTTTCAGGACGTTGGCGGCGTCGGCGCCGTAGGACTGATCATAGGCGCCAATCACCTTTTTCGCAGTCTTGCGGAACTGGGGATCGGCCACGACTTTTTTCGCCGTGCTCACCCACACATCGACGATTTCGTCAGGCGTTCCCTTTGGCAGGACGAGCGATTTCGATGCCGTCACGCCCATATGCAAAAAGGCGAGGTAGGCAGCGGCAGACGGTCCGCTCGGCGGTTTGCCATTGACCTTTTCGTAGGCCTCGGTGATCGTCGCCATTTCGGGGTACGCGGGGTCCCGCTTGATCGAGCCGTCGGCGGCGCCGTAGCCCATGGTAAAGACCGGAACGACTTTGCCTTGTTCCTCGAACTTGGCGACCTTGCGGCTGTAGCTACCCGCGGTATCGTAGTTGATGTTGATCTCGCCGCGCAGGAACGCCTTGCGCTGCTCACCCGAGCTCAGCCCGAACACCGTGTTTACGTCGTTCATCCCTAGCATCTGGAAGCCGAGGAGACCGCGTAGTTCCGAGGATGTCGGATTTTTCGCGCCGTAGGTCAGCTTTGCTTTCCGCAGGGCTCTGATATCGGCAACGATATCCTTTCCCTTCGCGCCTGTTTTGGGGTTGACATAAAAGATTGCCCCACGCGGCGAGAGGATGACCGGGCGCCAGCTCAACACATCGTATTTCACCTTGTTATTGCCGAGCGCGAACGGTACAAGCGTCGAGGTCGAGCAGGCCATTGCCGTCAACCCGTCCGGTTTTGACTGTTGGAACTTGTTCGCGCCTTTGACCGACCCGCCGCCGGGCTGATTGCGCACGATAACGGTCGGATTGCCGGGCAGGTACTTCGCCAGATAGGGCTGGAATAATCGGGCATAGACGTCGGCGCCGCCACCCTCCTTGAACGGGACGATGATTGTAACTTTCTTGCCGGCGAAATCGACGCCGGCTGCGAACACACTCGGTGCGGCAATCGCGAAAGCGGCAGCTGCCGCAGCCAGGGCGGTTACTGCTCGGTGGGGTATTTTGGCGTTCATTCGCATCCTCCATAGGTGTTAAGAAAATCAAGGCGCCCGTTGCCGGAGCTCGCTCCGTGATCGAGCCTGTCGCGAATTCTTCAAGGCGGCCCCCGGGGCCCTGCTCAGGACTCAGACGCGAGCTTCAGGAAGGGTTCGGCGGCCGCATTGTCGCTTATCAGACGCGTCGAGGCGGACGTTAATGCAGATCATGCATTTCCAGGGCGAGCCGGTCAAGCGCGGGGTGCGCTTGTCGCCCCCAAGCGCTGTCGGGAACCGGGTGACAGGTCAGCGGGAGGGTAAGTAGGGGACGGACCCCGTTTCTTGTCCTCCCCGGGCCACCCGTGTGCGAGGCGTCTCCAGTCAGCGGTCACGCGAATCAATTTAGGTTGGTCTACCCCTCTCGGAAAGGGGGGTCTGTCCACGCTCCCTATCGCATTGCCGTGCCGCCGCTGTGTGAGGCTTCAGGATTGAAACTTTCCGGGTTCTCACCGCATCGTGCTGGGCAGGAACAGCGCCATTTGCGGCAACAGACACAGCAGAACCAGCATGAACAAGCCGGCGAGCACGTAGGGAATAAGACCCATGAAAACGTCCTCGAGCTCGATGCGTCCGTTGGATGCGGCTTGAACGACAAAGCAGTTGATTCCCACCGGCGGTGTAATCGCGCTTAGTTCCACCAGCAGCACGACGAAGACGCCGAACCAGATGGGATCGAAGCCAAGCTGGATCATAACCGGATGGGTGATCGGCAGCGTAATGGCGAGTAGCGCCGGCGCATCCATCATCATTCCGAAGACAAGATAGATAAGCGCGACGATGCCGACGACGACCCATTTATTGACATGGAGAGACGTCATGAAGTCGCCAAGCGCGATGGCGGTACCGCTCAAGGCGAGAAACCGGGAAAAGATCAGCGCGCAGATAATGATGCCGAAGATCATCGCGGTCGTCTTGATTGTCTCCAGCAGCGTTTCAAGCAATCTGACGCCCTTGATCCCGCGCTGGCGGATGATGGCGAGAATCAAAGTAACCGCGGCGCCGGCGGCGCCGGCTTCGGTCGGCGTGAACACGCCGAGATAGAGCCCGGCGATGATGCAGATGATGACGATGATCAGCGGGCCGGCGAGCCGGAGCGAATAGAACTTTTCCTTCAGGCTGTAGGATTCGTCGAACCGTGGCGCCAATTCAGGCCGGCGCCAAACCCAGATATAGGTCGCCGCGCATAGCACGACGGCGAAGACCAGGCCGGGAATGACACCGGCGATCAGCAACGCGCCAATGCTGGAATCTGTCAGGATGCCGTAGATTACCATCACCGCGCTTGGCGGGATCATGACCGCGAGTGTCCCGGCAATGGCGATGGAGGCGGACGCCAGCCGCTTGTCGTAGCCCCGATCGAGCATCTGTGGCAGAGCGAGCTTGGTGAATACGGTCGCAGTGCCCACACTCGACCCGGAAGCCGCGCCGAAGGCTGCTGCGCCCATCGTGGTCGAAATTGCCAGACCGCCACGCAATCGGCCGAGCCATTTGATGCTGGCTTCGAACAGGTCCTCGCCGAGACCCGCCCGCATGGCGAACAGGCCCATCAGCAGGAACAGCGGAATGACGCTGAAATGAAAACCATGCACGGTTTCGAAAAACACCGTGCTGAGCATGGCCGTCGCGGCGTTGAGGCCCACGACTGCCGTCAGCCCGAGTATGCCGACGGCGCCCAGCGCGACCATGACATTGACGCCAAGCAGAATCGAGACGAACAGGAAGACGATCCCGAGGATCCCGATGGCGAAGCCGCTCATCAAATATTCTCCACCGCAGCAGGTTGGTCAGCGGACGGAGGTTTGGAAATTGCGTTGATCGCGTCCAACACGAACTGAATGGCGAGCAAGACCACACCGAGGAAAACGACGAACTTGAATGGATAAAGCGGGAACGTGATCGTTCCCCATTCCTGCTCGTTGAATGAGTAGGATTCGTAAGCGAACTTCCACGATGCGTAGGCGCACCAGGCGAAGAACGCGGCGCCAAGTATGAGTGCCCATATCTTGGCGAGCCGCGCCCACGAAAGGGGCATACGGCGCGTCAGGATCGTCACGCGGATGTGGCCATCATGGTACTGCGTCAGCGCCAGCCCCAGCATGATGACGACCACCAGCAAGGACTCGGTGATCTCGAACGCGCCGGTGATCGGCGCATTGAACAGATAGCGGCCGATCACATTGGCCACCACCAGGACCAACATTGCGAAGGTCGAAATGGCGGCGATCAGGCCGCAGGCGTGCAGCAATCGGCCATAGGCTCGACACAGGCGATGAAAGCCGGACACCTTAACGTCTCGCGAAGGGTGCGACACAAACGGCGGCATGCATATTCCCGGCCGCCGCGACGTCGGGCGGCCGGATGATACGTCAGAAACTCAGCTCCGCGGCAATTTTCTCGGCGGGCACCCCGAGCGCGTTTGCACGCTTGATCCACTTTTCGCGGACAGCCTTGACCGCAGGAAAGTCCACGAGCTTCGCGAATTTTTCTTTCGAAAGGTTGATGACGGTTACGCCCTTTTTCTTCCATCCCTGGACAATTTGGTCAGTCATGATCGCCATTTGCACCGCGTACTTGACGGTGTATTCGCGTGCGAGCCCCTCGAGGATCGCGCGGGTTTGCGGATCGAGCTTTTCGTAGGATTTGCGATTCATCGCGATCATGTGCCCGAAAGAGGCGCCGATCGGAACGTTGATGAAATATTTCGCAACTTCGTCGTACTTCCAGCCGTGCGCCAGCACCGGGTCGATCGGCGAGCAATCGAGAATCCCGCGCTGCAGGGCCTCATAGCCGTCCGACGAGCTCATCGACACCGGCGTGCCGCCCAGACCTTGAACCAGCGCCGGATAGGCGAAGCCATAGGTGCGGATGCGCTTTCCCTTGAAATCGGCGAGCGACTTGATCGGCTTGGTGCAGATGATCCCGTAGTTGCCGAGCGGGCGAAAACCGATGGTCTTGAGATTGTATTTTTTCATCTCTTCGTCATATTGCGGATACTCGGTGTGCCAGCGCTCCATCAGAAGGCCGATTTCTATGGTCGATTTCGGTTGCGGGATGAAAAAGCCGACCGCGTTGTTCAGCGGGAACTTGTCGGGGAAGTAAGGCGTAATGATATCGCCGATGTCGCCAGCGCCGCCCGAGAGCGCGTCGGGAATTTCCTTGGCCTTTGCAACGCTGCCGCCCCAGAACACCTGGAATTCGTGCTTGCCGCCCGTGCGCTTCTTGAATTCATCGACCATCCACTGGGTGGTGATCGACTGCGCGTCATTGGCATTCTGCGGCTTGAACGTAATCCATTTCAACTTGTCGGCTTGGGCGCCCAGGGATAGCACGCCAAATGCCAGTGCGAGTAGGCCGGTGATTGCGGCGCGGTGAAAACGATAATTGTTGTGTCGAAGCATTTGCCTTCCTCCTGGGTGCGATTGTTCCGGGGATGCGCGAGATCGCGCAGAGCGACGAAAGAAATGGTTGAGCTTAAGCGAATCCAGTCCATTCTGGCAGATTGGTCCCATAAACGCCATGCAACCAAGGAAAGATCGGGAATTTTGTTTGGCAACGCTCGTTGCCCGAATGAGCGTATACGGACCCTCGCCCGGTCCCGCGAACTGGGCCCGGCATGCCGGCTTGTGACTGGCCTGACCCCCGGTTCCCGAAATCGCCTGACCGGCGATCGTCAGACCAGCGTCACCTCAAGCGCGCCGCACTTCTCGACTTCGGTCACGACCTTGTCTCCAGCTTTGAGCCACACTTGCTTCTCGGGCGGATAGCCCAGAATTACGCCCTGCGGCGTCCCGGTATAGATGATGTCGCCGGGCAGAAGCGTCAGATGGCGTGAGCAGTAGCTTACGATCTGCGCGCAGCCGTAGATCATGTCGGCAGTGTTCGAGTTCTGGCGCTGCTCGCCGTTTACGTAGGTGGCAATTTTCAGATTCTGCGGATTTGTAATTTGGTCTGCACTCACGACCCAGGGACCGAGTGGCGCAAAATCGTCGCAGGCCTTGCCGAGCATGAGCTGGCTAGTGGCCCGCATCAAATCGCGTGCCGTGAAATCGTTCCCATTAGCGTAACCGAAGACGTATGACAGCGCCTTCTCCTCGGGCACGTCGCGCGCCTTCCTGCCAATCACCACTACCAGTTCCACCTCGTAGTCGAACTGCGAAGACACCTTCGTCGGCAAGTGGATCTTGCCACGATGGCCGACGAGCGCGTTGTTGTACTTGTTGAACAGGATCGGCACCGGCGGAATCGGATTACCGGTCTCCTGTGCGTGTTGGCGGTAGTTGAGTCCGACGCAGATGATCTTGCCAGGACGCGGAACGGCCGGACCAAATCTTGCGCGCGATTCCGGGGCCAACACGCTCTTGCCGCGCTTGTCGTTTAGCGCCTTCTCGGCCAGCTTCATGAGCGGCGCGCAGTCAGCCCCTTCGATCACGGCGTGAATATCCGTCGGCGCCTTGATCCGAAACAGCTTGGACGCCTTGGCAACGTCCAGGATGCCCCGCTCCGTCCTGACCCCCAAGGTGCCGCCGTCGCGTCCTGCCAGCGTGCAGAACGTCATATTGCGCGCCCGCATGGATCTCGCTGCCGCAGGTGTTTCGGGCTTGGTTTTAATCTTTCCCTCCGTTCGGCCTGGTCACTACGTTCAACGGGCGAGTCAACCATACCCTTGGGAAGGCGTCAATGCCGGGCTGCCGCGCGATTACCTGTGGATCGAGCAACGAATTCCTGCTTTACACAAATCGATTTAGGTTGGCTTACACCTCTAGGAGATGGTGGACGCTCCCCGATTGCGCCTTCTGGCGAAAGCCGGAGCGGGAGTTTTTCCGTGAGACATTGAGTGCAGCCCCGGCGGGGGTTTACCCCCAACGCCTGGCGCAGTACATTGTCACCAGTGAGTATCGGTTTCTGACAATATTGCTTGCTGCTGGCCGGGGAACTCTCGGCTTTCCCGTTGTTCCGCGAACGATCGAGTGGAGTAGAACATGGCGACCTTTCTGAAACGCCGCATCGACCAGACGCAAACTGACGCCGCCGACCTGGAAGTGCGTCAGACTGTCGAGCGGATCATCGCGGACATCGGCAAGCGCGGCGATGCGGCCGTGCGCGAGTTATCGGCGAAGTTCGATCGCTGGTCGCCCCCGAGCTTTCGTTTGAGCCAGGGGGAAATCGACAAGCTTCTGCGCGAGGTTCCCGAAGGCACGCTCTCCGACATCCGGTTCGCGCAGGAACAGATCCGGACCTTCGCGCAGCATCAGAAGGGCGCGTTGCGCGATCTCGAAGTCGAGATCCGTCCGGGGGTGAAGCTCGGGCACCGGAACATACCCGTGGAAAGCGTCGGCTGCTACGTGCCCGGCGGACGCTACCCCATGGTTGCGTCCGCGCACATGAGTATCGTCACCGCGCGCGTGGCGGGGGTGAAACGCATCGTTGCCTGCACGCCTCCCAATGCCGGTGCGCCGCATGCGGAAACGATCGCGGCCATGGTCCTCGGCGGCGCCGACGAAATCCATGTTCTTGGCGGCGTTCAGGCTGTCGCCGCGATGGCGCTGGGGACGGAAAGCATGCCTGCCGCCGACATGCTGGTCGGTCCCGGCAATGCGTACGTCGCGGAAGCGAAACGCCAACTCTTCGGCCGGGTGGGGATAGACCTCCTCGCCGGGCCAACCGAGATCCTGGTGATCGCCGACGACAGCGCAGACGCCGAAATGGTGGCGGTTGACCTGCTGGGACAGGCCGAGCACGGCCCGACCAGCCCGGCGATACTCATCACCACCTCGCGCGCGCTGGCCGAGGCGCTGCCCGCCGAGATCGAGCGCCAGTTGAAGGTGCTGCCGACGGCGGACGTCGCTGGCGTGGCGTGGCGCGACTACGGCGAGATCATCGTGGTGGACAATGCCGAGGAAGCGGTGCGCGAGGCGGACCGCGTCGCTGCCGAGCACGTGGAAGTGCTGACTCGCAATCCGCGCTGGTTTCT
>JAOTTL010000326.1:0-2256 GCA_029864385.1 Betaproteobacteria bacterium
CGCGCTGGCCTTCGTTTACGATGTAGAAACCGCTTGCGAGCCACACGACAACGATGAGCCCCAGCAGCAGCCCCGCCCCGCCACCGAGACGTTTCACGCTACCGCCCCCGGAAGGCCCGTCGCCGCCCCCGCCGCGCCGGCCGAAGAAATCATTAAGCTTGCGGTTAAACCCGCGTAAGAGCTCATCGAGGTCCGGCGGCCCCTGGTTGGGGCGCCGGCCCCACTGCGGATCGTTCATCGACATGAGCGCGCCAAGCAGGCGCAGCGAGCGATCCCGAATGTTTCCGCCAAATGCCTTCAAATTGGCCAGCATGTTCAGAACTGATTGATCCTAAGCGACAGCTGAATGGTTGGTCTCGATGGGTGCAAGCGCAGGAGCGGCATACTCCTCGAGCGCAAGGCGCACGCCGTCGACGCCTTCACCCGTTTTCGCGCTGACCCACACGCGCGCAATTCTACCATACTGATCCCGCTCGACCCGCGCCGGGAGCCGGGTCCGATCGATCTTATTCATGACGAGCACCTGCGGAATTTCCTGCGCACCGATTTCAGCCAGCACCTCGTTTACCGCTGCAATCTGCGCTGCCCGGTCGGCGCTACTCGCGTCCACGACGTGCAGCAGCACGTCGGCTTCGGTCGTTTCTTCGAGCGTGGCCCGAAAGGCGGCGACTAGCGTGTGCGGCAGACGCCGGATGAATCCCACTGTATCCGATACCACGACGCCCGAGCCGTTTTCGGTGTATACACGGCGCGTGGTCGTGTCGAGCGTCGCGAACAAGCGGTCCATCGCGAAGACATCGGCCCGTGCGATCCGGTTGAACAGCGTGGACTTGCCGGCGTTCGTATAGCCGACGAGCGAGGCGTGCCGGAGATTCGACCGCTTGCGCGCACGGCGCTGCACTGCGCGCTGCGCCCGCACTTTGGCCAACTTCTCCTTTAGCACTTTGACACGCTTGCCGAGGAGCCGACGGTCGGTTTCGAGCTGGGTTTCACCCGGCCCTCTCAAGCCAATGCCCCCTCTCTGGCGCTCCAAGTGGGTCCATCCCCGCACCAGACGCGTCGCCAGGTGCTCGAGTTGAGCGAGCTCGACCTGAAGCTTGCCCTCATGGGTGCGCGCGCGCTGCGCGAAAATGTCCAGGATCAGGCTGACCCGGTCGACGACCCGGCAATCGAGCGCGCGCTCGAGGTTACGCTCCTGCACCGGAGAGAGCTCGTGATTGAAGATCACGAGCCGGGCGCCACTTGCTGCCACCACGCGCTTGATCTCTTCGACCTTGCCTGTGCCAGCGAAGAGAGCCGCATCCGGGCGTGCGCGCCGGCCTTTCACGAGCGCACGCGCCACCACGCTAGCACTGGTAGCCAGCAGCTGAATTTCCTCCAGGCCTTCCGCGTAATCGGCCGCGCCGAAGTCGAGGCCGACCAAGACCGCGTCGGTGCCGCTGCCGGGACGGTCAAACATCAAACAGCGGGGGGGCAATCATCAACTGTCGGAGCTCGGGTCGGTCTGAAAGTTGACGGCGCGCGCGGGCACCACGGTCGAGATCGCGTGCTTGTAGACCATCTGCGTGACCGTGTTCTTGAGCAGGACCACGTATTGGTCGAAGGCATCGATCTGCCCTTGCAGCTTGATGCCGTTGACCAGGTAGATCGATACCGGGATGTGCTCCTTGCGCAGGGTGTTCAGAAACGGGTCTTGTAGCAACTGCCCCTTATTGCTCATATCAGCCTCGTCGTTATCGTGTTTTTGCGGGTACCACTCTACTCGCTTTTATGCAATTACGCCATGGGGTTATCGCCGCGAAGCCGCTCGCCGGGCGTAGGGGTTCGCGCCACTTCTGAACTCGATCTGCAGCGGAGTACCTTGCAATTGGAAAGCCTCCCGGAAGAAACGTTCCAGGTAGCGGCGATAGGCCTCGGGCACGTGGTCGAGTGCGTTGCCGTGGACGATGACACGGGGCGGGTTGACGCCCCCCTGGTGGGCGTAGCGCGGCTTGGGCCGGATGGCCCCCGCCCGGGGCGGGGCCTGTTGCGCCACGGCTTGCGCCAGCGCACGGCTCAACCGAGGCGTGGAAAGGCACGCCATCGCGGCCGCGTATGCCTCGTCGACCGATTTAAGGAGAGACGGGATCCCTTGACCGGTCAGTGCGGAAATGAAATGCAGCCGTGCAAAAGCGAGAAAATTGAGCTTGCGCACGAGCGCGCGCTTGGTAAGTTCGCGATCCTCGTCCGGCAGCTTCTCCCACTTGTTGACCGCGA
>JAOTTL010000153.1:0-8883 GCA_029864385.1 Betaproteobacteria bacterium
CCGGTGGAGATTGCCCCATGCAGCCCCGTCGGCACCGGCCCCTTCGCGCCAGGCTGCTGCCCCGGCAGGCCGAAATTTCGGATGAACACCGGCTTGGCCGGATTCGCAAGATCATAGACCTGGGTCATGCGGTGCGTGCGCCATCCCCGCACGCCCGAAACGAGGTACGCGATGCCGGTGTCGCATTCCCACCAGCTTTTGTGCGTCCCATTCAGGTCCTTTGCGACTGTAACGAGAAACACGGGCTCTTGCGGCACCGTGACGTCCCAGACCTCATGACTGGAATGGCCCGAAGAGCGCAGCATGTACACCTTGCGCCCGTCGCCGTTTGGTAAGTCCTTGCCGTTGCATATGCGCACCATCTGCGCACCGCTGCCCGTTCCGACCGGAACGTGAGAAAGGTACTTCGGATTCCTCGGGTCGGTGACGTCGAGAATCGAGGTGCCATTCGGTTCCATCCCGCCGGTCTGCGGATTGAGTTGCACACCGCCGTGATGGCCGACATAGGCGATCCAGCGCCCGCTCTGCTCGTGGATCACCGGCTGATAGGCGCCGCGGCCGCTCAAGCCGTGAAAACCCACGAGCCGCATGTCGCGGCTTTCGGCCTGCGGCTGGGCGGCAGATGCAGCGCCCGCGAGCACGAGTGCCAGCAGTATCGAAACACTGCTGGCGCGGGTGATGGGCTCCCGAGGGATGAGGGATGACCCCCCCAGTACGGCCGCAAAAGATGTCTTACGATGAGTCTCTAAGGACATAAAGGACGCGAAGACAACGCCAAGGGGGTATACAGGAAACACGTTTGGAATTACAGGCTTCCAACTAGATTGTCGCTTAGACGCGCACTTTGGCGCCCGAAAATTCAGTTCTAAGCGTAAAATTCCCACGATATCAGGCATGTTGTTCTTGCGCATCAACGCATTGCGCAGGTCCGACCCGGGCCGACCCGCCGATCTGCTCAGGCTCTCGGTTCTATTGGTAATCCTTTGCGGCCTTTGCGATAAGGCTGTTATTTTCCTTGGCGCCCATCCTCACCCCCACCCCTCTCCCAAGCTGAGAGAAGGCTCGAGCTTCCCCTTCTCCATTCGGGAGAAGGGGAAGGGATGAGGGGATGGCGGCCTTGGCGGTGAAGCTTTTCTTTTCCATTGCGGCCCTCGCGTCCTTGGCGACCCGTCGTAAGAACAGGGATGAGGGTTGAGGGTTAAGGAAATTGACTCGTAATTCTCCTCCGCTCTGTGTTCTCTGTGATCTCTGTGGCTGATCGCTTTTGACTTTATCCGCGTTCAATCCCCCATCCCCGACCCTTCCCCCGAAGGGAGAAGGGTGGCAATTGCTTCCCCTCTCCCTTTTGGAGAGAGGGAAGGAGTGAGGGCTGGCGTTTATCTGCGG
The DNA here is from genome assembly GCA_029864385.1 of Betaproteobacteria bacterium. GTDB lineage: Bacteria > Pseudomonadota > Gammaproteobacteria > Burkholderiales > SG8-41 > SG8-41. Next base: position 1,387 of record JAOTTL010000153.1, read on the forward strand.
TTCCATTTTGCTTTTCTTGGCGGTCTTGGCGTCTTGGCGGTTCAGTATTGCTTTAGCCGACGCGAAACAACCCCCGCTTCGCCCGATGCAGCCGCTCGAAGCCGGTGCTGGTAACAATCAAAGAGACGACCCTCGAGCCTGGCCCCTTTTTCTGCTCGAGCCTGGCCCCTTTTTCAATCCTCTGCGCGCGCGAGGTGCCGGCCTGCGACATAGCCGAACGTCAACGCCGGCCCCAGCGTGATGCCCGGTCCCGGGTACCCGCCGTTCATGATCGAGCTCATGTCGTTGCCGCAGGCATAGAGCCCGGCGATCGGTGCGCCGGCGGCGTCGAGCACCTGCGCGTGCGCATTCGTGCGCAGCCCTGCCGACGTGCCGAGATCGCCGGGGTACAGGGCAACCGCGTAGAACGGGGCACGCTCGAGCGGCGCCACACAGGGATTGGGCTTGTGGTCGCCGTCACCGAGGTATTTCCCGTATGCGTTGCTGCCCTTGCGGAACACCTGGTCGACGCCCGTGCGCGCATCCTCGTTGTAGCGCATCACGGTCGCCTCCAGTGCCGCCGGGTCGATGCCGAGCGCCTCGGCCAGTGCGCGAACCGAAGATCCCCGCGCGAGGTAGCCGCTTGCCGTATACGCGCCGAGAGACGCCGTGAACGGTTTCGCCGCCCCCAGGCCGTACTTCCACAAGCTGGCCCGGTCGCAAATCAGAAAGGCCGGAATCGCATGCGCCCGGAACATGGCCTGGACGAACTCGTGGTACGAGACGGCTTCGTTGGTGAAGCGTTGCCCACGACGGTCAACCGCTATAAAGCCGGGCTTGCCGCGATCGGTGACCGTGTGGGGATAGACCGCCGGAGTCCCATCCGCGCGCTGGAAGCGCGAAACCGGTGTCCAATACGCGTTGTTCGTGTTCTCCTCGACCATGCGGCCACCCGCTGCGAGGCCAAACCGCAGCCCATCGCCCGAATTCGTCGGGCAGGCCGCGGACGACGGTCCGGTTTCGGCAGGCAGGTAGCGGGAGCGCAGCTCGGTGTCGTACGAAAATCCACCGGCCGCCAGGACGACCCCGCGCCGCGCGCGCAGGTGGGTGCCGTCGGCGAGCGTGACACCGGCAACGCGTCTTCCCTCCATCGCGAGCAACGCGACCTGCGTCGACGTGCGCAGCTTCACGTCGAGTGTCACGACCGACTTGAGCAGGCGCGCCGCCAATGCGTTGCCCAGCACGAGATGCGCGCCGCGCTCGAAGGACAGGCGATCGCGCGCATGGCGCGCTACGACGCGCGCGACCCGCAGCGCCGAAGAAAGCGAGCGCCACGCCTTGCGGAAATGCGGGATGTCGGCGCGGTCGACCATCATGCCGCCGAACAGCATGAACTCGGGCAACGGCGGGCGCAGCAGGCCGAAATGGCGCCCGAGCTCGCGTCCGTCGAACGGGACTGGTTCCAGCACCCGCCCGCCGAGGGTCGCGCCGGGCAGATCCGGGTAGTAGTCCGGATAGAACGTCACGGGCTTCAAGGCGAGCGCCGTGCGCGTTTCGAGGTACTGGATCGCCTCGGGCGCGCGTGCGAGGAAGACCTCGCGCAGCTCGCGGTTGAAGTCGCCGGGAACCGTGTGGCTCAGATAGCACCGGGCCTGCTCGAGCGAATCTGCGAGTCCCGCAGCGCGCATCTTCGCGTTGGCGGGGACCCACACCATGCCTCCCGAGACAGAAGTCGTTCCGCCGACGCGATCGGCCTTCTCGATGAGCAGCGTCGCAAGCCCCTCGGCCGCCGCGACGCACGCCGCGGTCATGCCGCCCGCGCCGGCGCCGATCACGATGACATCATGGTCCTCGGAGAAATTCATGTTCCACCTCGGTCCGCCCGCGATCCAGCGTCCTTCGCCACTTTCGCATCCTTGGCGATTTCGGACTTGAAAGAGTCTACTGAGTTTCCGGGTCGGACCTGCGCAACATATTGATGCGGAAAAATAAAGCGCTCAATACGAGGGGTATTGAGCGCTTAGAGGCATGTTTTTTGAGCAAAAAAGCGTGCGTCTAAGTGGAAGTTAATAGACGCCTGTGATCCCACGGGCACTTCGTGAATACCAGACTTGGCGTTGCCTTCGCGTCCTTCCAAGAGCAGTGACCGGTGACCTGTAACTGGTAAGTGGATCTGCTGAGGCTCTCGGTTCTTATTGGTAATCCTTCGCGGCCTTTGCGGCCTTTGCGGTAAGGCTGTTATTTTCCTTGGCGCCCATCCTCACCCCCCCCTCTCCCAAGCTGAGAGGGGGGGCTCGAGCTTCCCCTTCTCCATTCGGGAGAAGGGGAAGGGATGAGGAAATTGACTCGTAATTCTCCTCCGCTCTGTGTTCTCTGTGATCTCTGTGGCTGATCGCTTTTGACTTTATCCGCGTTTATCTGCGGTTCCATTTTGTTTTCTTGGCGGTCTTGGCGTCTTGGCGGTTCAGTATTGCTTTAGCCGACGCGAAACAACCCCCGCTTCGCCTTGTGCAGGCGCTCGAAGCCGGTGCGCGTCACCCGGATCAGTTCGCCGACTTGCACCCCCGCGCTCTGGTCACGAGTGATGACATTGGGCTGGACAACCACCGTCATGTTCTCTTCCAGCGTCATGTCTGGCAGCGGCCCCGCCGGCCGGCTCTTCGAGCCGATGATCGGCTGGAAGTAGCCGCCACCGAAGCCGTGCATCAGGTCGTCGCAGATCGTGAAGCCGTTTTTCTCGATCACGCCGGTTGCGTCCACAATCTCCTGCATCGTCGTGCCATGGCGCGCGACCTTCGTCACTGCGTCGAACGCCGCTTCCGCCGTCTCGTACAGGTCGCGGTAGAGCGGTGTCGCGTCCGCGCCCACCGTGAACGTGCGCAGCACCTGGCCCGCGTAGTCCCACCAATAGGCCGATAGCTCGCAGAACGCCATGTCGCCCTTTTTCACCTTGCGCGGCGAGTGGTGCTGCGGCGGCACGTAGATATGGGGCTTCTTCATGGACGTCACGCCGATGTAATGGATCATCGTCGTGCCGCCGTGCTTGATGTACGCGCTCTCGACGATCGCCCCCAGCTCGCGCTCGGTGAGCCCCGGCTTCGTGCCCGCCAGCAGCGCCGCAAGCCCCGCGTCGGACATCGCCGCGCCGATGCGAATCCAGTCGAGCTCCTCCTCCGACTTCACCATGCGCATGCGGATGTACTTCGCGCCGAGCGAGATCATCTCGAAGTGCTGCTCCAGCGCCCGGTACCGGGCAACCCGCAGCGGCCCGATCACCGCGACGCGCTTTGCGCCGCGGTGCTTCAGCTCCGCGAGCAGCTTCTCCGGCCCGCGGTGCTCGCCCCACACCACATCCATGTGGGCGCACATCTTCTCCGCCAGGGGATAGTGGTTGACCCACTCCACGGTCATCCACATCTTCTCGCCGGGCCGAAATACGACGTAGGCCTCGACCGTGCCGGGCCAGCCTGTCACCCACTGTGGCGCGTTGCCGGAGCGGTTCTCGGTGACGACCAGCAGCGTGTCCGCCCCCGCCTCCTGCATCGCCGCCGCCAGCGCCTTGTGCCGGCGCGCATATTCCGCGTCGGAGAAACGCGGATACTCCTGCGCCATGATCGCCTTCAATCTGGGTGCCAGCCTCAGCGGGATTTCTCGCGTTTTCATTTCTGCTGCCCCCAATTGTGCAAAAAATGATGATGAATACTGGTGATGATTGATGGTGATGAGAAATGGTGATGAAAAAGCGCCTTGTCCGACGCATCACCAGTACTCATCACCTCTTCTTTAGTTGCTCCGCGAACCATGGATAGGCGTTGGTCTGGGCCGCGGGCCGCACCGGCCGAGCCGGCCGCACCCACGACGGATTAAGCTGGTCGAGAGAGGTAACCCCCATCAACCCCAGCGCCGTGCGGATTTCCACGTCCATCAGCTCGAGCATGCGCTTCAAGCCCGCCTCACCCGCTGCGCCGAGCGCCCAGCCGAGGAGCTTGCCCACGCCCACTGCGCGCGCGCCGAGCGCGAGCGCTTTCACGACGTCGGTGCCGCGAAGGATCCCACCATCGAACAGAATCTCGGCACGGCCGCCCACGGCGTCGACCACTTCCGGCAGGACCTCAATGGTGCCCTGCCCGTGGTCGAGCTGCCGCCCGCCATGATTGGAAACATAGACGACGTCGGCGCCGTGCTCCACGGCAAGGCGCGCATCCTCGGCCGTCGCGATGCCCTTCAATATGAGCGGCGCACCCATGCGCTGCTTCATCCAGATCATGTCCTTCCATGTGAGACCCATCTGGAACTTCGGGTCGCCGAAACCCTCGCGCACGTTGGCGCGGCTGATGATGTCGCGCTCGCGGCGGCCATAGTAATTCCGGTCAACGCACACGCACAGCGCCCGGTAGCCGGCTGCTTTCGCGCGATCAAGAATGTCTTCGACCCACTTGCGGTCGGCGCGCACATAGAGCTGGAAGATGAGCGGCTCCTTGACCGCCTCAGCGGCCGCCTCGAGGCCCGGCTTCGCGGCCGTGCTGATGAAGGCCGTGGTGCCGTGAGCAACCGCGGCCCGCGCCACATTGCGCGCGCCCTCGGGATGCGCGAAGCCGACAAACCCGCCGACCGGGGCCAGGAACACCGGGCTGGCAAGCTTCTTTCCGAGCAGCGTCGTGGTGATATCGATCTCCCGCACGTCCACCAGCACGCGTTGTCGCAGCGCCAGGCTGTCCAGCGCTTGCCGGTTGCGGGCCAGGGTGGTTTCCGAATCCGAACCACCGGAAAGGTGATCCCACAGCGCCCGGGGAAGATTACGCCGCGCGGCATGCACGATTTCCTGCAACGAAACGAAATTCGCCGCGGCCCGCTCGTCAATACGCGGGTACTGCGGCGCCCGCGCCTTGCCCTTCGACCGCGCCGTCGTCTTCCTGCTGCTTTTCTTCTCCATCTCCTCGCCTCTCAACTTCAACGCATTACTTCGTCACCCGTCACCCGTCACCCGTCACCCGTCACAGCAATTAGATGCCCCACTTCTCCATCAGCCTTGGGTTATAGCGCTCGCCCGCGCCCGCCCCGATCGCAAAGACCTCGCTCAAATGCTCCACATCCGACGTCGGTAATTCGAGCGCGACGGCAGCCACGTTCTGCTCGAGATTCTGAACGTGATTGGTACCAGGGATGGGAATAACGTCTTCGCCCTGGGTCAGCAGCCACGCAAGCGCAATCTGCGCCGCGCTCGCCTTGTTGCGAGCAGCCACCGCCTCCAGCTCCTTCACCAAAGTCGCGTTCCGCGCCAGGTTCTCTGGCTGGAAGCGGGGATGCCTGCGACGACGGTCGTCGGGCGGCAGGTCGTCCACCGTCTTGATGCGGCCGGTGAGCAGCCCGCGGCCGAGCGGCGCGTACGCCATAAAAGAAATGCCCAGCTCGCGGCACGCCGCCAGGATCGATCCCTCGACATCGCGGGCCCACAACGAGTATTCGGTCTGCAGCGCCACCAGTGGATGCACCCGGTGCGCGCGCCGCAGCGTGTCCGCGGAAGCCTCGCAGATGCCGAGCCAGCGCACCTTGCCTTGCTCGACGAGACTCGCCATCGCCCCGATGGTGTCCTCGATCGGGACCGAGTTGTCGACACGATGCAGAAAATAGACGTCGATTACATCGACGCCGAGTCGCTTCAGACTCCCCTCGCAGGCCCCGGGAATGTAGTCGGGCCGACCATTGACCGCCTTCTTGCCGTCCGGGAGATCGATGTTTCCGAATTTGCTGCAGATCAGAACCTTGCTGCGCCGGCCTTTGAGGGCGCGGCCCAGCAGGACTTCGTGCCGCGTGGCCCAGTAGCCGTCGGAGGAATCGAAAAAATTGATGTCGAGGTCCAGCGCGCGGTCGATGGTCGAACTGAATTCCTTTTCCAGCGGGTCGCCGAACCGGATTGGGGTGGCGCCGCGCCCCATGCCTATGGCCGACACCTGCGGGCCGCTCTTTCCCAGCCGGCGATATTTCATTACGGCAGCGACGAATGAAGTGTAATGTCGACCAGAAATACCGGCCTCGGCTTTTGTCCCATGCAGCCGATCAGGAAAGCCCGTCTCCAACGGGCACGTTTTCCGGCTTTAATTCTATTCCGGACGCCCGGGCTTCGAGCATGACCAGCGCTGCGAAATCCTGGTTCGCGTAACCATTCCCGATGAGCGTCTGCACCAAATCGCGGGTTGTCGAGGCAAGCGGCATCGGCACGCCAAATTCCCTGCCCGCAGACAAGCCTAGGTCAATGTCTTTTCGTAGCAGCTCCGGCGTGAAGGTCACGTGGAAGTCGAGATTGACCAATGCAGGCGTCTTGTAGCGCGTAAACATGGAGCCAAAAATGCTGCTATTGATGAAGTCAAGGAATGCGTGGCGCGGCATGCCCGCCTTCTGCGCGAGCACGGTGATCTCGCACAGCGACTGTATGACGACGCTGAGATGAACGTTGTGGCAGATCTTGGCGATGCGCGCGAGCTCGCCTTCGCCGACGTAGCTCGACCCGCGCCCCATGAGGTCGAGGTAGGGCCGCGCGGTGTCGTAGGCAGCCTGGGGACCGGACACGACGAACATCAGCTTGCCCGCCGTGACCACCTTGTCGTTGCCCGAAACTGGCGCTGCGAGGAACTTCACGCCCAGCTTGCCGAGCTTGTCGCGGATTTCCGCCGACTCCTCGAGCGAGATCGAAGTGCTGTCGACGACGATGCCAGGCGCCTTGCCTTTGGACGTGACACCGTCTGGGCCGAATAGCACTTCTTTCACGTCCCTCCCCGTCGCAACCATCGTGAACAGGATGTCGCACGCCGCGAGGTCGGTGAGCGAATCGACGACCTTCGCGCCGTGTTCCTTGAGCGGCTCGGCCTTGGATCGGGTGCGGTTCCACACCGAGAGGTCGCAGCCGGCCTTTGCCAGCCGCTCAGCCATCGAGTAGCCCATGCGTCCGATCCCGATCCAGCCAAGGCGGTGAGCCTTTAGATTCTGTCCTGCCATTTCGTGTCTCCGTTCATCGTTCATCGTTCATCGTTCGACGGGCACGCCAACCAGGTTGCCCCACTCGGTCCACGAGCCGTCGTAGATCTTCACGTTCTTGAAGCCAAGCAGCTGCGTGAGGGCGAAATAGAGCACGGTCGCGCGATGGCTCATTCGGCAGTACGCGATGATATCCCGCTCCGGTCCGGTTCCGCGTGCCTCAAACAGGCTTTTCAGCTCCGGCACCGGCTTGAACGCCTGGTTGCTGTCGAGCAGCTCCTCGAAATACAAGTGCTTGGCGCCCGGGATCCGTCCGTATCGAAGCGCGCCCACGTCGGGACCGACCGGACCACCGACGCGCTGCCCGTGGTATTCCTCCGGCGAGCGTCCATCGAGAAGGAGCGTTGAGTCCTTTCGGAGGGCTGCCAGCACCTTGTCACGGTGAATGCGCATCCGCTCGACGCGCTTGACCGGCGTGTACGCCACGGGCGACGCCGCTGGCGGCTCCTCCGTCACGAGCGGCCGGCCCTCCGCCGCCCAGCGATA
>JAOTTL010000327.1:0-2253 GCA_029864385.1 Betaproteobacteria bacterium
AGCTTCCCGAAACTCTTTCGACAATGTCTAATGGAGACCAAACCGTATGGGTTACTGGTCACAGTCTTGGTGGCGCCCTTGCAGTGCTGGCAGCCGTGAAACTTTTCGTGGAGAGTAGGGTCGACATCGCCGGCCTATACACGTTTGGCCAGCCCCCTCTCGGTACGTTAGGTTTTTGCTCAGAGCTCGAGAAACAACTGCCGGCTCGGTTCTTCCGGTTTGTTGACCACACGGATGCAGTTTCTGACGTGCCAATCTTTTCACATGTGGGGGAAGTCAGATACTTTGATACACACGGGTCTATGCACCTTGGCGAGCCTCCTTGGCATGTAGTTTTTGGCGACTACATGCGAGCGCCACGGCTTTTCGGAGGCCTGCATATGTTTGCGGCGCATGCAAAAGACCGTTATCGCGACCTTCTCGTTGCACAATTGTCTGGTGAGGATAAATTTCAAGAATAGTCGTGCAACCGATTAGTTTATGTTCGGGCTCTAACAAGTGCGTGTACGCGGACTGGCAATTACATTGCGCTTCATTGCCAAGCCGGCTACGCGTGTCGTGAACGGCTGTTCCGAGCTGGCGGGGCATCCGATCGTCATCTGTGTCTGAAAGACCGCTTTCGGTGGGCAATCGGCCGTTCGCTGCTTCTTGGCGACTCGCTCTTCATGGCCGGGAAGCGACCGTATTCTCTGGTCGCTCCCGGGCCGGTTACGGGTCAGATATCCGTCTGCTCAGCCATTTCAAGCGCATCGTCGACTTCAATCCCAAGGTAGCGGACGGTACTCTCTAGCTTGGTATGTCCGAGGAGCAGCTGCACTGCCCGCAAGTTTTTCATCCTGCGGTAGATCAGCGTCGCTTTTGTGCGCCGCAGCGAATGGGTCCCATAGTCAGCGGGCGCAAGGCCGATTAGGGCGACCCATGCTTTCACAATCCTCGCGTACTGGCGCGTCGAGAGATGCGGTGAGCGGGTTATGCGGCTCGGAAACAGGTACTCGCTCGGGTCCAAACACGCTCGTGCGATCCACGCTTCCAATGCGTCCCGAGTCTGCTCGGTGAGTTCGAACCGGACCGGCTTCTTGGTTTTGCATTGCACTACGGTTGCGCGGGCGACGACGCGTCCACCGTGGGCGATGTCGCCCACGCGGAGCCGGACGAGATCGCAACCTCTAAGTTTGCTGTCAATCGCCAGATTGAACAGTGCCAAATCCCGAGTTCGCTTGGCCAGCTGGAGACGGATGCGAATCGCCCAGATTTCCTTCAATTTAAGCGGGGGTTTCGGGCCAACGAGCCTCTGCTTGTTCCATGGTACCGTGATATGTTGAATATCATTCGAATTTGACATCTCTGACTCCTTCCGTTGTTGGAAAAAGCCAGACTGGAGAACTTTGGGGGGCGGCAAAAACCGACCCACAGCAGCCGTTCGCACCCTCGACGTGCAACCGGGCCGCCGGGCTTGGGGTCGGTCCCAACGCGGTCATTCGTAGGGTGACGATTCGGCAGCTTTGACACCGAGTAGTAACCTATCCTCGGGAGCGGTCGCACCGCCTTTTCGATGCCGTACCTATGGTCGGGGGCCCGATGCAGTTTGTTGGCGGCAACCATCTCAAGCTGCTGCACAACGGCGCGGAGTACTTCCCGTCCTTGGTGGCTGCGATTGACAGCGCCTCCGTAGAGGTGTTGCTGGAATCCTATATCTTCGCCGATGACAAGGCGGGGAGCCTCGTGGCCGACGCGCTCGCCCGCGCGGCCGCGCGGGGAGTCAGTGTCCGGCTGCTTCTGGACGGCTTCGGCGCACGCGCCTTCGCACCGCGCTTCCGGGAGATGCTGGAACATGCGGGGGCCGAAGTGCTGGTTTTTGGGCCGCAGATCACTCCGTGGACATTGCGCCGCGCGCGCCTACGGCGCATGCACCGCAAGCTCGCGTGCGTGGACGGGCGCGTCGCATTCGTCGGCGGCATCAACGTGATCGACGACCACAATACGCCCGGCCAACCGGCTCCGCGCTACGACTACGCGGTGCGAATCGAGGGGCCGCTGACCGAGGAGGTGCGCGCGGCGGCGGTGCGGTTATGGCGGCAGGTGTCGTGGACGACCTTGGGGCGCCGCCGACCCGGACTCCGGGCCCTGACACGGAGCAACCGGCCGGCGATGCCGGCCGCGCCCCAGGCAATGTGCGACGGACAGCGCGCGGCGCTTGTGGTACGTGACAACCTGCGCCACCGGCGCGACATCGAGGACGGGTACATCGAGCAA
>JAOTTL010000328.1:0-2228 GCA_029864385.1 Betaproteobacteria bacterium
AGGGAGGTGCTGGGCGGCGTGAAATCCGAGATTACGGGGGGACTCTCTCTTGCCGGTGCCCTGGGCAGCTACGACAAGAGTTTTCCCGATTTCTACCGCGCACTGGTACACGGCGGCGAGGAATCGGGTGCGCTGCCGACGGTGCTGCAGCATCTTGCCGATTATCTCGATGCGCGCCAGGCGCTGAAGCAGAAAACCAGTCTTGCGCTGCTCTACCCAGTCCTGGTGACGCTGGTCGCGATCAGCATCGTTACTGGCCTCCTGGTCTTTGTCGTGCCGCAGATCGTGCAGGTATTTCAGCAGTCGCGGCAAAGCCTGCCGATGCTCACACGCGTGCTCATCGGAGTCTCCGATTTCCTGCGCGCGGCCTGGCCTTATCTCGCGGTTGCGGTCATCGGGGCCGTGGCCGCCGCGCGTCTGGCGCTAAGCCGCGATGCGCCCCGGCGCAGTTGGCACGCCTTTTTGCTGCGGACCCCTTGGCTGGGGCCGCTGATTCGCGGCGTCAACACTTCCCGTTTCGCCAGCACCCTCGCTATTCTGGTCGGCGGCGGCGTGCCGCTGCTCTCGGCGCTCAGTTCCGGCGCACGCGTCATGACCAACATGGTGATGCGCGAGGCCATCGAGGCCGCGTCCGAGCGCGTGCGCCAAGGCGAGAGCCTGGCGCGAGCGCTGAGGGCAACGCGCGCGTTTCCGCCGCTCACGGTCCATCTGGTGGCAAGCGGGGAACTTAGCGGCAGACTGGAACAGATGCTCCAGCGCGCCGCCCAGCTCGAGACCCAGGCGCTCGAGCGGCGCCTGGCGGTGTTCCTGACACTGCTCGAGCCGGTAATGATCCTGGTGATGGGCGGGATCGTACTGCTGATCGTGCTCGCCATCCTGCTGCCGATAATCGAGATCAACCAGCTGGTCCGTTGAAGACGGTCGGTGGAAAACGCGGAATATCGGAAAGCTCAATCCCCGTTTATAAGAAGAAATGAGTTGCCAAGACCACCAATACAATCAATCGCTCGTCCTCTTTTGCGCCGCCCGCGCGGGTCACGTGAATCCCCACGCCCGCCGAGTCATGGCAGGACGCGCCAACCGACGCCTTGAGCGCGACCACGGGGATCTTCAACGGATCAACAGAGTTATACTTGACATGTAAGCCAGCAAGAATACTTGCCGGCCCAACCAAAGCACCAGACTGGGCGCTTTGATGTATATCGATTTTCACCCGCTGCCAGGTTCCTGCAAACCGGTTCCTCGGCGTGCGTTCGCGGGGGTTAATGCCGCAGTGTGCGAAGCGAGTGCGTCGGTCTCGACCCTATAATGTAATGGCGAAACGCCCGCCGGTTCGTCTCTCTCATCCATGTATCTGAGTTACTTTGGCTTTGCAGAGGCGCCTTTCTCCATTGCGCCGGACCCGCGCTACCTGTACCTGACCCGGAGCCATCAGGAGGCACTCGCGCATCTGCTTTATGGTGTGAATGGCGATGGCGGATTCGTGCTGCTCACGGGCGAAGTCGGGACGGGCAAGACCACGGTGTGCCGCTGTCTGCTCGAGCAGATTCCCGGTTCCTGCGATGTCGCCTATATCTTCAATCCCCGGCTAACGGTTGAAGAACTGCTCTCGACCATTTGCGTCGAATTGGGCATCGCCTGTCCGCCTGACAATACCAGCATCAAGGTGTTCGTCGATTGCATCAACGCTTACCTGCTCGATGCCAATGCCAGAGGCAGGCACACGGTGCTGATCATCGACGAGGCGCAGAATCTCTCTGCCGAAGTTCTGGAGCAAATGCGCCTTCTCACCAATCTTGAAACCAACCAACGCAAGCTCCTGCAGATTATCCTGCTGGGTCAGCCGGAGCTGGCGGAAATGCTGGCGCAGCCCGCGTTGCGGCAGCTCGCGCAACGCATTGTCGCGCGCTATCACCTGGGATCCCTGAGCAAGCCGGAAGTCGGCCCCTATGTGCGACACCGCCTCGAGGTGTCGGGCACACAACGGCAGCTGTTTCCCGAGGCACTCATGGGGCGGTTGTATCGCCTGAGCAGGGGTGTGCCCCGGATCATCAACGTGCTTTGTGACCGGGCGCTGCTGGGGGCCTACACGCAGGGAAAGGAGCGGGTGGATCGCGCGACCCTCGCCCAGGCGGCGCGCGAGGTGTTCGGGCAACGAACCGCGCAACGGCGCAGCATGTTGCAAGCCGTTTCGACGGTGCTGATGCTCGCGGCGGGCGTTGCGCTGG
>JAOTTL010000329.1:0-2227 GCA_029864385.1 Betaproteobacteria bacterium
GGACGCGCTCGCCTTTGCCTCCGCGCCCGAATCGCCGATGGCCCAGATGCTGCTACAAACGCCCGGCGTGAAGTTGCTCGAATTCGGGCAGGCGCAAGCCTACTCGCGCCGCCTGCCGTTTCTCAGCTCCGTGACACTGCCGCGCGGCGTCGCCGACCTGGCGCGCGATGTACCCGCGCACGACGTAGCGCTGATCGCGCCAACCACCTCGCTCCTTGCGCGAGAGGGCATGCACCCGGCCCTGGTGCAACTGTTCGCACAGGCGGCCGGCAAGATTCACGGCGCACCGGGATGGATCTCGGGCACCGGACATTTCCCGACACCGCAAAGCACCGAATTCCCGCTCGCGCGCGAGGCCGATCGCTATTACCGCAGCGGGCCGCCGTTGCTGCAGCGCTACCTGCCATTCTGGCTGGCCAACCTCGTCGACCGCATGTGGGTGGTCCTGTTCTCGATCATTGCGGTGCTGATCCCGCTGTCGCGCATCGTGCCGCCGCTGTACCGCTTTCGCGTGCGCTCCCGCGTGTTCCGCTGGTACCGGCAACTGCGCCAGATCGAGGCGCGCATCGACAGCGATGGCGCGGACGCTGCCGGGCTGCTCGCCGAGCTGGACCGGCTCGAGGCGAAGACCGCAGAAATCACGTTACCACTATCCTACACCGACGAGCTCTACGCCCTGCGCGGCAACATCGCCATGGTGCGCGCTCGGTTGGTGCAAACGCGCGCGTCGTCGGCGGTTGACTGAATGTCGGCACCGCGCAATATTGCATGCTCGCGTGCTTGGATTGGCTGGCTAACCCCTCGCTGCAGCCGCTCACCTTCGGCCGCCGCTGAGCCCACACGTTAGACCGCCTTGTATCACCTGCGTTTCCGATCACGTCAATCAGCATAGGAAGAAGACATGAAATACATGCTCACCTGGTCCGAACGCCCGCAAGGTTCACCTATGGAATACGAGAATGCCCAGAAGCGAATACTGGAGGTTTTCACTCAATGGAAGGCGCCCGCCAATTTCAAGATTGAGTTGTTCGTCATACGAGTGGGTGACTGGGGTGGGTATATGATGTTGGATTGCGACGATCCACTGGCGGTCCACAAGTTCTGCTCGATGTTGCCAGCTTTTGTATTCGAAGCGCGGCCAGTTGTTCCCGTCATGGACGCTGTCCGGGTTGAGCTGGAAGCGATTGCCTTTCGTGATGGGCTCAAACGCGAGTGAAGTATTGAGACGATGTGTACGCTAACCATGCGCGGCAGCGAACCCGGCCATCGCGCTGTGGTTGCAATCTGACGCTCTCGCGGGCCGGGTCGCTGAGCCTGGGACGTTACGCCCGCTCAAGCGATATGATGCAGTTTGCGCTGCCGAAGGAGGCATTCATGAAGAAGCTTATTCTTTCTCTTGTGGTAGCGGCGTTCGCTCTGCTAGCAGGTCTGGCAAACGCGGAATCGCTCCGCTGCAACGGACACAGTGCAGCGGAAGGTGATTCACGCCTGTCGGTGCTCTTCAAATGCGGGGAGCCGCTGCTCAAAGACAATTTCTGCGCGCCGGTCTACTACGCCCAAACGCGCCATCCGGTGCCCGAGCCCATCGCCTCAATCTTTGTCCCTTGTCAGCAAGTCGAAGAGTGGCTGTACGACCGTGGCCCAGGAAACCTCATGGCCACGGTTCGTTTCCGGTCCGGCGTGGTGCAATCCATAAGCTACGGACGATCGCCTCGGTAGGCAGCGCGTAACGACGGCGAGGAGCAGGCGCGCTGGCACGCGCGGTGCCAGGCCTTACGGCGCGACCGGTGTTGCTGCCGGTAGGGTGAGGCCCGCCTCGCCCGCGATTTTCCGCAGCCGGTCGGGGTAATCCGAGATGATGCCGTCGACGCCGAGCGCGATCATGCTCTTCATGTCGGCTTCCTCATTAACCGTCCAGGCGACGACTTTCAATCCGAGTCCGTGCGCCTCCCGCAGGCTCTCGCGGGTGAGCTCCTGGTAGTACGGCGACCACACCGCCCCACCCGCGGCCTTGACCATCTTGGGGATCGATCCGCCGTACTGCGACACGTGCAGCGGCGCGGTCCAGGGCGAGGATGATTCCTTGGCCCGGATGTTGTCGAGAAAGCCTTGCTCCGCGGTGAGATAGATGGTCGGAATTTCCGGCGCCTTTGTCTGTACCACCGACAGAGTACGCCAATCGAAGGACTGGATAGTTACGCGTGCGGCCAGTTCCTCGCGCCGGATC
>JAOTTL010000330.1:0-2218 GCA_029864385.1 Betaproteobacteria bacterium
GAACAACCCCTGGGCCCGTGAGCTCATGTGGCCCGAGGGATTGATCCGCGAGCTACCGCGCGCGCGATTCGAGCCCTATTTCGCGAAGATGATGCCCCAGTTTCATCCCCCCTACCCGTGGGCGATGGATAAGTCGGGCCAACATTTGCTCGGGATGTGCCAACGCTTCGGGCCGTTCTCCTTCGTGGTCAACACGGACAAGATCTCCCGGGCGACGGCCGAGGACCAGGGCTTCAAGCTGTTCCTGGATCCCAAGCTCAAGGACCGCTACGGGGTGCTCACCTACGACAACTGGAACATCTATCACATGTGCGTGACGGCCGACGTGCACCCGTTCAAGAGCCATTCGGCGGCGGAGATAGAGGCCTTCTCGAAGGTTGCCCGCCAGATATTCAACGGGGCCAAGCTGCTTACCGACGACCTCGTGCAGATGAATCTGGCGCTCATCAACGGCGAGATCGACGCGTACTTCACCGGCGGTACCTACACCGCATCGCCGGCCCGCTTCGAGGGTAATGCCAACGTGCGGGGGATCACGCCGAAGTCCGGCCCCATGGACGGCAAGGGCGGCATCGTGTGGATCGAGGTAACCTCGGTGGTCAACAATCCGCAGGTCTCGCCGCTCGCCGAGGAGTTCCTCGCCTACGTTCAGCGCCCGGACATCTCCAAGAAGGTCGCCTTCGCAGAAGGTACCTATAACCCGGTCACCCAGATGGGGAGCAACGACGTCCTTTCGAAGTTCTCAAAGGAAGAGCTGGATGCGATCCAGTGGGACTCGCTGGAGGAGGAGATGGCTCGGTCGGCCGACTACGACATCAACCCGGACTACGGCGCGATGTACGATATCTACTCGGCCGCCAAGCGCGAGCGCGAGGGCTGATCCAAGGCGCCGGCAGCGGTCGGGGCTTGCCGATCCAAGCGGCACAGCGCGACGTCATGGGCAAGACGGGACCGACTCCGTTCCTTCAGCTCAGAGGGATCGTGAAGCAGTTCGGCGATTTCGTCGCGGTCGACGGCGTCGAACTCGACATTGCCGAAGGCGAGTTCTTCACCATCGTCGGTCCGTCGGGCAGTGGCAAGACGACGATGATTCGCATGTTGGTCGGCATGGACCAGCCGACCAACGGCGACATCTTGCTCGAAGGTAAGCGCCTCAACGACGTGCCGGCGAACCGGCGACCGACCTGCATGGTCTTTCAGTCGCTCGCGTTGTTTCCGCACCGCTCGGTCGGCCAGAACATCGAGTTTCCCCTGAAGATCGCCGGCGTCGATCCGCGGCGCCGGCGCGAGCGAGCCGAGCAGCTGCTCGTCCAATTGAGGTTGCCGATCGATTACTACGCCAAGTCGGTCAACCAGTGCTCGGGCGGGGAACGCCAGCGCATCGCATTGGCGAGAGCGCTCGCTTTCGACCCGCAGATCCTGTTCTTCGACGAGCCGCTTTCCTCGCTGGATTTCCGGTTGCGCAAGGCGCTCGAGAAGGAGCTTAAGGACATTCACCGGGAGACCGGGAAGACTTTCGTCTACATTACGCACTCCCTGGAGGAGGCCATGGTGATGAGCGACCGCATCGGAATCATGCGCGCGGGGGGCATGGTGCAGGTGGGCAGCCCTCACGAGATCTATAACGAGCCCATTAACAAGTTCGTCGCGGAGTTTATGGGGGAGGTCAACACCCGCGAAGTGGAGCGCTGCGACGAGCACCGGGTGCGTTCGGTCACCGATGGCCACGAATACACGGTCACGCGCAGCCTGCAGGGGTTCGAGCGAGGCTTCATCATCGTTCGACCCGAGGTCGTGAAGCTCGGCGAGGCGGCAAAAGACCTGTCAAATCGCGTGGAAGGAACGCTCTTTAACGATTACGCCCTCGGCTCACGACAACAGTATCAAGTGCGGGGCGCATCGGATGGCTATCATTGGCTGGTCGAGAGACTGCAGGACGAGCCCTACGACGGACCTCGGGGCTCCGCTGTTGTCATTGGCTGGCGCCCGGAAGACTCCATCGTCGTGCCGAGCTGAGGTGCGCGCGTGACCTCCAAAACTGGTGGGCGCGGGCGCCTCGGGCGCTGGCTGAAGCAGCCGGGGGTGACGGCTGCCCTGCCGGTGAGCCTGTTTCTGCTCGTCGGCTTCGCGGGGCCCCTGGCCCTCGTGGTCGCCTTCAGCTTCATGCCTCCGAAAACCTTTTCGCTCGCGCAGCTGCCGACGTTTGCCAATTACGTCT
>JAOTTL010000331.1:0-2214 GCA_029864385.1 Betaproteobacteria bacterium
TACGGCGCCGATACCACAATCTCGAAATCGTGGATGTGCCCTACGAGAATTCGGCGCTGGCCGCGTATTTTCTCAAATCGCCGAATACCAAGGGTCCGGCGCCCACGGTCGTTCTTTTCAATGGCCTCGATAACTGCAAAGAAATGAACGTGCTGTTCGCGGGCGTCGAACTGGCGTTCCGCGGCTTCAACACGCTGGCCATCGACGGGCCTGGCCAGGGCGAATCGCTGCGGCTGCGCAACCATCACTCGCGCTACGACTACGAGGCTGCTGGCATCCCCGCCTACGAGTTTGTCGCAAAGCGTAAGGACGTCGATCCCCAGCGGGTGGCGATCATGGCCTACAGCGCCGGCGGCTACTATGCGCCGCGCGTTGCGGCGTTCGAGAAGCGCTACGCCGCCTGCGTCGCCTGGGGCCCGCACTACGACTATCACGCGGTGTGGGACAAGCGCTGGCAAGCGATGAAGAAGGACAAGAACAGCGTCGCGACGTCGCATTTTCAGCTGCCGTGGGTGCTGGGCGTGGAAAACATGGAAGCGGCGATGGAGAAGCTGAAGAAATTCACGCTCGCCGGGGTCGCCGAGACGATCCAGTGCCCTACACTAATCACCTGGGGTGAGGAAGACCGGCTCACCGGCCGCGACGTGGCGGACCAGCTATATGCTGCGTTGGGTGCACACGACAAGACGCTCAAGGTTTTCGACCGCGAAACTGGCGGCTTCGAGCATTGCCAGGCGGACAACCGCCAGGTCGGTATCGACTACATCGCAGACTGGCTGGCGGCGCGCCTGACCTAGCGCTCTATTCTGGTAGGCATTCGGAAACGAGCTCCGGTGCGCTGCGGGATGCAGCCCGACGGGCGAACGGGCTTAAAAAAAGGAGGACTCACCATGAAGCGAGCATCCTTGACCGGGCTTTGCGGACTGTTTCTGCTTGCAGCACATGCCGTCTTTGCCCAGAGCTATCCCGAGCGCCCGATCCGCATGGTCATTCCGTTCTCGTCGGGCGGGTCGATCGACACCACCGCGAGACGCATCGTGGCGGAATGGACCGAGCTGCTCGGCCAGCAAATCGTGGTCGACAACCGCGGCGGTGCGGGCGGCACGATAGGCACCGAGATCGTCGCCAGGGCGACGCCGGACGGTTATACCATTCTCTACGCGAACCTCGGCCCGCTCTCCATCGGGCCGCATCTCTACAAGAAGCTCGGTTACGATGTTTTCAAGGACCTGGCGCCCGTCTCGCACGCGACGAATGCGCCCTTCATCCTGTTCTCGTCGACGAAGCTGCCCGTGAAAACGGTGCAGGAGCTCATCGCCTACGCCAAGGCACAACCGAAGCAGTTGAACTATGCTTCGAGTGGCGTGGGCAGCGGGCTGCATCTCACCACCGAGCTCTTCGCCGGCGCGGCGGGGATCGAGATCGTGCATGTGCCGTTCAAGGGCATCGGGCAGGCGATCCCACAGCTCGCCGGCGGGCAGCTGCATGTCCTGGCCTATCCCTACGCCGGGGCGATCTCGCACATCAAGGCGGGGCGCATCCGCCCGCTCGTGACCGCGGCGGAGCGTCGCTCGCCGGTGCTGCCGGATGTGCCGACCAGCGCCGAGGTCGGGTTACCCTCGTTCGTGAGCACGGCGTGGCACGCCATCGTCGCCCCGCACGGCACGCCTCGAGCCGTCGTCGACAAGCTTCAGAAGACTTTCGCCGCCGCGTTGGAGAAGCCGGAGCTGCGGGCGATAATGGACATGACCGACGTGCAGCTCGTCGGAAGCTCGCCGGCGGAACTGGGGAGGTTCCTGCGCACCGAGAACGACAAATGGCGCAACGTGATCCGATCGGCGGGGATCAGCCTCAATTGATTTGGCCGACCCGATCGGGGTCGGACCACGGCAACATGGAAGGGCAAGGCGGAAGGCGGAAGGAAGATCGCGAAAGCGGTGAGCAGTGACCAGTGAGCGTAGAGGGGCCAGGTCTTGAAATATAAGTAGTCAGCTTGAGCCACGCTCCACACGCCGCTGGAGGATCGCCGCGACTTGCGCTTTGAACCGGTCGTTGCCGAGCGCGAAGCCGCCGTTCGCTGCTGAACGAATTTCGTGATGGGTCAAATTGGCTCAAGGTTTCGGGGTCTGAGTGATCTTACCCACGTTTAGTGGACGCCCTAAAGAGGGGATACTTACCATGATAGGAGCGCGCCATGAGACGCAAGCCTTACAA
>JAOTTL010000154.1:0-8624 GCA_029864385.1 Betaproteobacteria bacterium
CGTCGCCAGCTCGTGCGGCGTGCCAGTGTGCAGGCGCCCGCCCATATTGGAATACTCGCCTTCGTTATTTTCGCGGACGACAATGAAATCAATGTCTTCCGGCCCGCGGCCCGCGAGCGGAGAGCGCACGCCCGGCAGCAGCTTTACCGGACGCACGCACGCGTACTGCTGGAAGCCGCGGCGGATCGGGATCAGCAAACCCCAGAGCGACACATGATCCGCCACCCCCGGAAAGCCGACCGCGCCCAGAAAAATCGCATCTGAGTCGCCGATGCGCTGCAAGCCGTCATCGGGCATCATTCTGCCATGCTTGAGATAGTAGGCGCAGCTCCACGGATAAGATTTGTACCGGAACTGGAATCCGCCGTGCACCTCGCCGGTGACGTCCAGTATCTTCTGGCCAGCCGGCACCACTTCACGGCCAATGCCATCGCCCGGTATCAACGCGATATCAAAACGCTTCATTGACGCTCCCTCGCGGAACAAACGCCGTTATCATAGCATCCGGAATACGCGGGCACGCCGCAGACTGGACGCAATTCGCGTCTCTCCTGCTCTCGGACCGCCAGCTCATGCGGCGCGTGCACAGTAGCATTGGAATGATGGTCGGGCGGCGTCGCGAGCTGACCCGAGCCCCTGAATCCGAGCGCTCCACGATATCCGATTCGCGATACCGGCCGTGATCCGCTAACATGCCGCCCTGACGCCCGGGCAAAGAGACCCGCGCGAAGTGGTTGCGGCGCCCGGGCCGGGAAACAAACGGATGCGACGACTCCGGACAATTCGAAGCAGAAGGACGACGAACGCCCATGAGCAACAAGCAAACCGCCCCGAGCTCCATCGTCCACGACACGCCGATGCCCGCCCAGCGCTCTGATGAGTTCTGGGGCAGCGACGCGATTGCCGGGGTTCTGCGCGATTTGCAGACCGAGTACGTCGCGCTCAACCCCGGCGCAAGCTATCGAGGACTTCACGACAGCATCGTCAACTACCTCGGCAACCGCGCGCCCCAGATGCTGCTGACGATCCATGACGAGCACGCAGTGTCCATTGCGCACGGTTACTGGAAGGCCTCGGAACGCATGATGGCGGCGGCGCTGCACTCCAACGTCGGCCTCATGCATGCATCCATGCAGATCTTCAACTGCTGGTGCGACCGAGCGCCGGTGTTGATCATCGGCGCTACCGGCCCCTGGGACGCCGCCAAGCGCCGCCCATGGATTGACTGGATCCATACCTGCTCCGATCAGGGCGGAATGATTCGCAACTACACGAAATGGGACAACCAGCCAGGCTCCGTCCCCGCTGCGATGGAAGCCATCCTGCGCGCCGCGCAGATCGCTCAGACCGCACCGCGCGGCCCGGTATATGTCAATCTCGACTCCGCAGTCCAGGAAGCCAAGATCAGCGCGCTGCCGCCCACGCCGGAAGTCAGCCGCTACCGAGCGCCTGAGCCGGCGCAGCCTGCAAGAGAGCTCGTCGTAGCCACCGCGAAAATACTTTCTGCCGCAAAAAACCCGGTCGTGCTGGCAGGCCGTAGCTCGCGCAGCCTCGACGCGTGGAACGCACGCATCGCACTTGCGGAGAAGCTGAGCTCGCCCGTGCTCACCAACCTCAAGGTCGCAGCGGCTTTCCCAACCGACCATCGCCTGCATGTTACGCCGCCATTCGTGCGCCTGTCGTCTGAGGCCCAGAAGCTCGTCGCCGAAGCTGATGTCATTCTTTCGCTCGACTGGCTCGATCTCGGCGGCACGCTCAAGCAGGCCTTCGGAGACAAGCCCGTGACCGCCAAAGTTATTCAGGTCTCGTGCGACGCGCACTCGCATCGGGGCTGGAGCATGGATTACCAGGGCCTGCCGCCCGTGGACTTTTACCTGATGTGCGAGGCCGACACGGCGGTGCCCCTGCTGCTGGAGGCCGTGAAGGCGCGAACCGCGGCCGTTCCTTCGGTTGCGCCCGCGAAGCCGCCCGCAGCGGCAACGGACGCCGTTACACTGCGCGGCGTTGCCGATGCGCTCAACGCCGTGATCAAAGGCATCGATGTGTGTTTCACGCGGTTTCCGCTGGGCTGGCATGGCGCCTACACGCACTTCCGGCATCCGCTCGACTACATCGGCTATGACGGCGGTGGCGGTTTGGGCTCGGGTCCGGGAATCAGCGTTGGCGCGGCACTGGCGCTGAAAGGAAGCGGCCGGCTTCCGATCGGCCTGCTCGGCGACGGTGATTTCCTGATGGGAAACACCGCCGTGTGGACCGCCGTCCACTACGAGATCCCATGCCTTCTGATCATCTGCAACAACGGCTCGTTCTTCAACGATGAGATGCACCAGGAGCGTGTGGCGCGCACGCGCCACCGGCCGGTGGAGAACCGCTGGATCGGCCAGCGCATCGGCAACCCTGATGTGGATATCGCAGCAATCGCGCGCGCGCAGGGCGCGACCGGCATTGGTCCCGTAACGCACCCCGCCGAGGTGCAACCTGCGCTTGAGAAAGGCATAGAGGCAGTAGGCGCGGGCGGGGTCTGCGTGATCGATGCGCGGGTGCTGCCGGGCTACGACGCGGAGTAGGTCTCGCTCTAGCGCACCCTGGTCTTGGCCGGTGCGTGCTTCCCCGCCGCACCCGCTTCGCGGTGCATGAGCCAGCCGCCGATGCTCAGCATCAGCGCATCGAGCCAGAACACCGGCAACATGCCCAGCGCCGTGCTGAGGGTCCCGAATATGACGGGCACCAGCACTTCGGTGCCCTTGTTGACGGTCTGCCGCAATCCCATCGCCTCGCCCGATCGGCCGACTGGTGCGCGATTGTAGGCGAGCACCAGGGAAAGCGGAGCGCCGCAACCCAGCCCCAACCCCATCACGAACGAGACAGCGAGCAGCAACGTGAAGGTCTCGACGAACGGAAACGCGAGGCAGGTGAAGCCGGCGAGCAGCATCGAGCCGCTCAGTACCCTCTCCTCACTCCAGCGCCTCACGAGCGCCGGCATGAGCGCTCGGACCAGGAGCAGCGCAGAAGCGAAAGCACCAATGACCAGACCGATCTGCGAGGCCGACAGCCCGATCGAATGCCCGTAGATCGGAAGCAGAAAGTTGACCAGCTCGTTTCCCGTCTCAAGAATCCCCGCCGTCACCAGTACCCGCCTCAGCGGCACGTTGCTCAGCAGATCGATCACGCGATGGCCGGTCCGCGGTTCGTCGTGGTGCTTGGGTTGCGGGAGATAACGCCTGAGGAACATCAATACGACGATTGGAACCAGCGGAAACACGGAAAGCAGCAGATACGTCGAGCGATGTCCCACGCCGTCGATCGCAAAGCCGGCGGTGGTCGGCCCGAGTAGCGTAGTCAACCCGATGAAGACGCTGAAGATGCTGTAATTTCGCGTGCGGGCGACCCCTTCCCCGATCGAGCCGATGAGGTGCTGCACGGAAACGATGTAGAAGATGTAACACATCCCGATCAGCGTCGCCGAAAAGAACAGCGCGGTGACATTGGGCACGAAGTACGGCAGGAGCAGCCCGCACAGCAGCCCTATGGAGCCAAAAATCATGGGCAGACGGAAACCGAGACGGTCGGACACCTTGCCGGCGTAAACGGACAGAAACACCGGGAAGACCGAATACATCGCGAACAGCACTCCGATCGTCATCGGTGTCGCCCCGAGGTCGATCGCAAACAGAGTGATCAGAATCTTGCTGCCCTTGAAGCTGATGTGATTGAGCAGCGTGACCAGGAGGATGAGATAGAACGCCATGTCAGCCCCTGGCCCTGGCTCCCCGGGCATTGACAAAGCCGCCGCCGAACATCAACGCGGCGTTCGAGAAGAACACCGCAATGACGCCAAGCGCTGATCCGAGCGTGCCGAAGGCAAGCGGAATCGCCATATGCGTGAAGTTCACCACCGCGAATCGCACACCAAACGCCTCGCCGGAGCGCCCCGCCGGCGCGCGGTTGTAGGTCATGAGCATCGACAGCGGTTGGCCACAGCCCAGCCCCAGACCGAGCATGAACGCGAGCAGCATCAGCGCAGGCACCTCCTTGAACATCGGTATCAGCAGGAACGCCGCTCCGGCGAGGTACATGGAATAGCTCATGACGCGATCTTCACCGAGGCGCCGCGTGAGCCACGGGAGCAGCACGCGCACGATCAGAACCGCCAGCGAGTTCGCGCTAAAGACAACACCGATCATGGTCGCCGAAAGGCCGACCGAGTGCCCGTAGATCGGCATGTAAAAGTTGTAAAGATCGACTCCTGCCACCACCAGGCCGCTTACGACGACTGTGCGACGCAGATGCGGAAGCTTGAGCAGCTCGCGCATATCGGTCGGCGCTGCGGCCGCGCCCCGCGCATGCGAGTCAGCGACGAAACGCCGGCTAGCCAACCACCCGATGGTTGCCGCGATGGCGAGCACGGTCAGCAGGAAGTAGGCAAACACGTGCCCGTGATGGTCGATGACGTAACCCGTCAGCAGCGGTCCGAACAAGCCCGACAGCGCGAACCCGAGGCTCACGAGGCTCACGTTGCGCGCGCGCACGTCGGGGTCACGCGCTGTCGCCGAGAGGTTCTGGATCGCGAGGCTGATAAAGACAAACGAAAGCCCGATAACCGCGGCCGAGAGATAGAGCGCCGGCAGCGAGGGGAAAAGCCATGGGATTGAAAAGGCCAGAGCCGACGTCGCCGTTCCCAGCTGCGCGGGAAGGTGGCTGCCGAAGCGGTCGATGAGCTTGCCCGCGTAAACCGAGAGCAGGAACGGGAACAAGGCGAAGAGAGAAATGAGCACACCGATCGCCGCCGTGGACGCGCCCAGCTCGATCGCGAACAACGACATCAGAACGCGACAACCCATGAACGCGGTGAAATTGAGCAGCGCGAGAAACAGGATAAGATAAACTGCCATTCGGGTCGCAGTATCGTGGCGCGGGCCAGAGCAAAACGGCGTATTCTATCTTATCGATCCGGAACGTCCCCACATTCTGGGCAGCCGGAGCCGCAGCGAAAGGAGCAGACGCATGCAACTCGGGAAGATTGGCGTGGTGAGCCCTGGCGACATGGGGCAGGCAATCGCTACGCGCCTTAAGGAAAGCGGGCTGGAGGTCTATACCGCCCTGGCGGGGCGCAGCGAGCGCACACAGCGGCTCGCGCGCGAGGCGGGACTTACCGACTGCGGCTCGCTCGAAAAGTTGGTGGCAACGTGCGACATGATCATCTCGGTCCTCAATCCCGGTGAAGCCCTCTCTGTCGCCCGCGACGCCGGGGCCGCTATTAAGGCATCCGGGCGGAAGATTGCGTACGCGGATCTGAATGCCGTCTCACCGCAGACAGCGCGCGATATGGATGGCGTCATAAGCGCGGCCGGCGGCATGTTCATAGACGGGGGCATCATTGGTCCGCCCCCGCGTGGCGAGAAAGACCGCCCGCGCCTTTACGTCTCCGGTCCGCACGCCACCCTGTTCGATCAAATTCAGCATCCCAACCTGCTGGTTCGCGTGCTGTCCGAGCGGGTCGGCGATGCTTCCGGGACCAAGATGTGCTACGCCGCCATGACCAAGGGCACGACCGCCCTGGCAATTGAACTGCTCGTGGCCGCACGAAAGCTCGGGGTCGAGCAAGCGCTGGAAAAGGAATTGCGCGAGAGCCGCAACGACGTTTTCGAGTGGCAACTGAGAAACATTGCGATCATGCCATCCAAAGCCTATCGCTGGGTTCCGGAAATGCAGGAAATTGCCAAGACCTTCGGCGAGCTCGGCATGACCCGGCGCATCTTCGAGGGGGCGACCGACATGTACGAGTATGTCGCCGCAAAACCGCTCGGCAAGGAAAGTCCGGAACAGGCGCGCAAGGCCGCGCGCAACGGGCTGGAGGTGACGCGCGAGTTGGCCGAGGGATTGGACTGACCCGCCGCCATTCGCCAAAACTTATTTCAAAAACAACACGGCCACGGAAGCACACGGAAATTATTGTTCCACGTAACCGCACCTTCCGCTTCAGATCTTCGTCCGTGTAATTCCGTGTGATTCCGTGGTTAATGATCTTTCTGAGCGCGCGGGTTTTTTCAGGCCGACTGGAGACACACGGTTAGATTCTGAACATCGAGCGCCGGTCGCGCGCAAACGTAATCAGCTTGCCCGGGCGCTCGCCGCGGCTGCGCCCGACGCAGATCTGTCCCGTGCCATCGAGCGGCATTTCGCGGCGCAGCACGTGCACTTCCTCTCCGCTCTCGAGCGACACGAACGACCCATTGATGCTGTGATCGAAAAGGTAGAAATGCGTACGAACCAGCTTGATCGACAGGTGCTCGCGCGAGGCAAACCGGTCGGTCACCACAAGGTCGCACTCCTGCGAGCGCCCTATGACGATGCCAGGGCGCCATTGATCCACCCGCACGCGCTCCTCATCCAGGGTCAGCAGCAGGCTTCCCGTGTCGCCGGGAATCGTCTTGCTCGAATGCAGGTTAACGTCGGTGAGCTCCAGGTTATCGGTACGCCACAGCACCTGGTACACGGTTGACTCCTCGTCGCTGCCCTTCAGCACGGTGTGAAAAATCGGCCTTACCAGTGACCTGAGGGCTGCCGAAAGGCACTGCTCTGTTGATGCCGTGGTCAGGATCTGCTCGGCCGTTGCTACCGCAGTGAGATAGGCGGCGACGTTGACGGTGTCGCCGAAGACGTCGCCCTCATCAACCAGCACGGATCCGAAGTGAAGCCCGATATGGATTTTGACCGGGTAGTTGCCCGGCTTGGTCGATGCGACCAGGGACTGCATTTCGCTCGCCGCCAGCACGGCGAGGTCGGCGCTCGGGAATACACACATGACCTCGTCACCGATCGTTTTGACCAGCCGGCCCTCATGGCGCAACAGCACGCCACTCATCGCGCCCAGGCAGGCGTTGACGATATTGCGCGCCGCGACGTCGCCGAGTTTCTGGTAGAGGCTGGTGCTGTCGGTGATGTCGGCGAACAGCACCGCCAATGTCCGGGTATGTCTTGACACGGAAGCCGATTATACGGCCCTGATGGGTAATGAGTAATGAGCAATGAGAGCCGCTTGTGACCCGTCACGGGTCACGGGTCACCGCTCACGAGTCTGTCAAGGGGCAGGAGCTGCTTGAGGAGGCTCGACTCGCGCTTGTAGAAGCCCTCCGTGTGAAACGAGTCGTGAAGCTTGTAGCACTCATAGTCGAGGTGGTGGCAGAACTCGTGCAACAGCGTTCGTAGAAACGTCCGGAACGCGACCACCTGTTTGCGTCGGGCAGTTCGCATCCATACCGAGATGCGAACTGGCGTTCCGCGCTCCGCAGGCTCGTAGAGACCGTGCAGCTCGCCGTCCCGCAGTTCCGGCCGCTTCGCGAGCACCCAGACGCAGACTGCCGGCACGCCGAGTCGTGAGGTGAGCGCGTCCACCAATGCCTGACAGGCGGCCTGCGTCGCCAGACGGTCCGCCGCCGAAAGGGCTCGCGCGATCTGCACGGTCGCCGACACGAGCGGCGCGGCGTGCGGCAGGTTCACCGATTCGATCGCGTCGCTCTTGCGGTAGATGAGCTGTTGCCGCGCCGTCAGTCGATTGTAGTATGAGAACGGCATGAGTCAGTGACCGGTGACGGGTCACAGAAGTCAGGCGACGCCGGCCGTCTCCCCCGGATCCTCTAGCTCGGAGAAGCGAACCGGCAGGATGTCGCGCGCGGCGAGGCCGCGCGTGGCCGATTTTTCGACCAGCGTCAGTGTCTGCTTTTCGGGGATGCCGGTGGGAACGACCAGACGGCCGCCTGGTTTCAATTGCGCCAGCAGCGGCGGCGGTATCAGCTCGGTGGCAGCCGTGACCATGATCTTGTCGTACGGCCCATGCTCCGGCCAGCCGTAATAGCCATTCGTGATCTTGATCTGCACGTTCTCATAGCCCAGACGTTTGAGCCTGCGATCGGCGCCCAGCGCGAGCTCTTCGATGATATCCACGCTATAGACGCGCTGCGCAAGCTCGGCAAGTATGGCCGCCTGGTAGCCGGCGCCGGCGCCAACCTCCAAGACCACGTCGTCAGCCTGAAGATCGAGTAAATCGGTCATCAACGCCACGATGAACGGCTGCGACACCGTCTTCTCGTAACCGATCGGGAGCGGGCGGTTGAGGTAAGCGTAGGGCTGGAGCTCGACCGGGATGAACTCGTGCCGAGGCATGTTTCCAATCACGCGCATCACGCGCTCGCTGAAGACAGCGATTCCGGTGTGCTCCGCGGTGAACGCGGCCTCCGCCGCTATTTCCGCCATCATTCGGTTGCGCAGGCTCTCGAACACCTCGTCGCTCATGGGTCATAGTATCCTTGCCACCAACGGAGACCGCAAGGTCTTGGCGCCTGCAAGCCGATGGAAAAACACATTCACTCCTGGGAAATTACGCCGCGGGAAGCAATCGCCCTACAGTCGCGTCTGCGAACAAAGGTCGTCACCAGAAATCGCCTGGGCCGCGTGCACCATGTCGCCGGCACCGACGTCGGATTTGAAGGTGGGGGCCGTGTCACACGCGCCGCCGTGGCCGTGCTGACATTCCCGGCGCTCGAGCTTGCCGACTGGGCGGTGATACGGCAGCCCACCCGCTTTCCCTATGTACCGGGCCTGCTCTCATTCCGTGAAATTCCCGC
>JAOTTL010000332.1:0-2196 GCA_029864385.1 Betaproteobacteria bacterium
AACCTGCGCGCGTCAGTCGATCGCCGCCTGGACCGCAGCCTGGGTGCGATCATGGTAAAGCGGGTGTTGATGGTGGCTTTTCACTTCCCGCCCATGAACGTGAGCAGCGGCATCCAGCGCACGCTCCGCTTTGCCCAATACCTGCCCGAATTCAACTGGGAGCCCCTGATTCTGAGCGCCCATCCGCGGGCATATTCCGGCGTGTCGCCGGCAAGTCTTGGCGAGGTGCCGCCGCATCTGCAGGTGCGGCGCGCCTTTGCGCTCGATTCCACCAGGCACCTATCGTTCCGGGGCGCGTATCCGCAGTGGCTGGCGCTCCCCGACCGTTGGTGGAGCTGGTGGCTGGGAGCGGTCCCGGCGGGGCTGTTGCTGATACGGAAGCTGAAACCCGACGTGCTGTGGTCCACCTACCCCATCGCCACCGCCCATCTTATCGCCTACACCCTGCATCGCCTTACCGGTGTCCGCTGGGTGGCCGATTTTCGCGACCCGATGGTGGAGCCGGGTTATCCGACCAATCCGCTCGAGCGTCGTGCGTTCGAGTGGATCGAGCACCAGACCCTGAAGCATTGTGAGCGCGCGGTGTTTGCGTCGCCAGGGGCATTACGACTTTGCGCGGAGCGCTACCCGGATACATTGCAGTCGCGCCTCACGATCATAGAGAACGGTTACGACGAATCGTCTTTCGTTGGGGCGGAGCAGTCGGCGCATCCTGGCCGTTCATGCCGCGAACCGCTGGTGCTCGTGCACAGCGGCATCGTGTACCCTTCGGAGCGCGACCCACGCCCCTTTTTTGCCGCCCTTTCGGAGCTGTGCAAGGGTGGACACATCAAGCGAGGCGAGTTGCGCGTAGTACTGCGTGCGACGGGTTCCGACGATTACCTGCAGGAGCTCATCGCGCGTTACGGCCTCGAGGGCATCGTCACGCTCGAGCCGACCCTTTCCTACCGGGCAGCGCTCGCCGAAATGCTCGCCGCCGACGGGCTGCTGCTGCTCCAGGCGGCCATCTGCAATAACCAGGTACCCGCGAAACTCTACGAGTACCTGCGCGCGAGACGCCCCATACTCGCCCTGACGGACCCCACCGGGGACACTGCTGCGGTGCTGAGAAACGCGGGCATCGACACCATCGCGCGGCTCGATTCACAGGAGGAGATCTCGCGGCTGCTGGTGCGCTTCCTCGAGCTGCTGCGGCAGCGGCGCGCGCCGGTGGCGGATGACGCAACGGTCGGGGCGGCCTCACGCAGAGCCAGGACCATCGAGCTGGCAAGGGTGCTCGACGCTGTCGCGGGTTGACGGGTCCTGGCTCTTGGCGTCGGTCAGCGGCGGCCGGATTCAGGGATTGGAACTTGACCGGGGCCGGTACTCGAAGGCTCCGAGGTCGAGTTTCCCAAGATTGCGTCGTATCCTCTTTCCCGCCTTGTGGGCGTATTCCGCCGTGGGACGAAGTTCAAAGCCGTACGCACTTCCGGGATCGACGCCGCGCCCGATCGCCGCGGCGCCCGCCTTGAGCCGGTAATCAAAACCTGCCGGGTTGACGAAATCGGTTTTCGCGACGACGACATTGTTGCGCAGTTCACCGGGCCCGCTCTTTACCTCGCCTCGCCCGGAAAACACGTTGTTGACGATCTGCGCTGCATCGGCGCCGGCCCTCACGAAGAGGAAACGCCCGCCGGTCGGCCGGTCATTCACCACGGTGTTGTTGACGAAGTAGAGCTCATTGAGCGGGTGCTGCAGGCCCTCGGCACCGTAGGACACGATCGTAGGATTTTCGGTCGCCGGCCCCTGCTGGATCGCGTTGCCGATCACGAGCGCAAGCCCGCCATTGGGAAGATCGATAACGTAGCTTGACCTGCCGTCTTTCTCATCCATGATGCGGTTGTAGGCGATGTGGTTCTTGAGCGCCCTGCTTTTCACGTTATGTCCAACGACTGCGTGATGCACAAAGCTGAACCGCAGCGTGAAGGATCTCACGCCGCCGATGTAGAGATTGTGGGTGAACCCGTCGCCGAACCCGTTATGGTCGAACTCCGAGTGCTCGACGACAATATCGCTCGCCTTGTTGGCGCCGGAGAGAATCCCGTTCTCGTTGTCGTGAAAATAACAGTCGCGCACGGTCAGGCCGGCGCCCTCGAGCCGAATGCCGGCGCCATTCTGATCCGGAACCTTCGCGCCCGAGAACTCCACACTCTCGAT
>JAOTTL010000155.1:0-8605 GCA_029864385.1 Betaproteobacteria bacterium
GTGTTTTCGTCCTTGGCGCCCTCCGCGCCCTTGGCGGTGAGGCTGTCATTTTCCTTGGCGTCCTTCGCGACCTCGGCGGTGAGGCTGTTATTTTCCTTGGCGTCCTCCGCGCCCTTGGCGGTGAGGCTTATTTTCCTTGGCATCCTTCGCGACCTCGGCGGTGAGGCTGTTATTTTCCTTGGCGTCCTCCGCGTCCTTGGCGGTGAGGCTTTTTTCTTCCTCTGCGTCCTCCGCGCCATTGGCGGTTCAGCTTTGCGGTGCGCTGGTATGATGCGGCCGTGCCGGAAATTTCTCCCTTAGAAGGCGCGGAAAAGTCCTCGTCCGGGGCGCGCTGGCAGTTCTGGATCGACCGTGGCGGCACCTTCACGGATATCGTCGCGCGTCGGCCTGACGGCGCGCTACTCGCTCACAAGCTGCTCTCCGAGAATCCGGGGCAGTATGACGATGCCGCGCTGGCCGGCATTCGCGCGCTGCTCGGCGTCGCCCGCGGTGCACCGATTCCGGCGGAGCGCATCGCCGTCGTCAAGATGGGCACGACCATCGCCACCAATGCGCTGCTCGAGCGCAAGGGCGAGCCGACTGCGCTCTTCATTACGCGCGGATTTCGCGATCAGCTCCGCATCGGCTACCAGAACCGCCCGCGTATCTTTGCCCGCCACATCGTGCTGCCTGAACTGCTCTACCGCGCCGTGTACGAGGTGGACGAGCGCGTTACCGCGCGCGGGGAGAAGATGTGGCCTCTCGACATCGAACGGGCCCGGCGTGATCTCGCCGATGCCTTTGGCCGCGGCTATCGCGCGATCGCGATCGTGCTCATGCACGGCTATCGCTACGCCGATCACGAACAACGCCTCGCAGCGCTGGCCCACGAGGCGGGCTTCAACCAGGTGTCCGTCTCGCACGAGACGAGCCCCTTGATGAAGCTCGTCTCGCGCGGGGACACGACCGTGGTGGATGCCTATCTATCGCCGATCCTGCGCCGCTACGTCGAGCGTGTCGCACGCGAGCTGCCCAGGGTCAATCTCATGTTCATGCAATCGAACGGCGGGCTCACTGACGCGCACCGCTTCCGCGGCAAGGACAGCGTGCTCTCCGGCCCCGCAGGCGGGGTCGTGGGCGTCGCGCGCACGACCGCGGCGGGCGGCTTCGACCGCATCATCGGCTTCGACATGGGCGGCACCTCGACCGATGTGTCCCATTACGCGGGCGCGTTCGAGCGCACGTTCGATACGCAGGTCGCGGGCGTGCGCCTGCGCGCGCCGATGATGGACATCCACACGGTCGCCGCGGGGGGCGGCTCGATCCTGCACTTCGACGCCTCGCGCTACCGCGTCGGACCGGACTCCGCCGGCGCGTGCCCCGGGCCCGCCTGCTATCGCAACGGCGGGCCGCTCACAGTGACCGACGCTAACGTTATGCTCGGAAAGGTCCAGCCCGAATTTTTCCCGCACGTATTTGGAGCGACCGGTGACGCACCGCTTGACGCCGCCATCGTGCGGGAAAAATTTATCGAGCTGGCGGCGGAAATTCGTCGCATCACAGGGGATACCCGCTCGCCGCAGGAGGTCGCCGAGGGTTACGTGCGGATCGCCGTTGAAAACATGGCCAACGCCATCAAGAAGATCTCGGTCGAGCGCGGGCACGATATCTCCAATTACACTCTCGCCTGTTTTGGCGCCGCCGCCGGGCAGCACGCCTGCCTGGTGGCCGATGCGCTCGCGATGCCCCGCATCCACATCCACCCCCACGCCGGCGTGCTCTCCGCGTACGGCATGGGACTCGCGGATATCACCGCGATGCGCGAGCAGGCGATCGAGGCCCGGCTCGACGGAGCGGTCGTGCTCCGCCTTGAGGAGGCGCTCGGCGCTCTTGGCGAGACCGCCCGCACGGAGATTTCGCGCCAAGGGGTGCCGCCCGAACACATTGCCATCCAGCAGCGCGTTCATCTGCGCTACGAGGGCACTGACACCGCGATCGTCGTGGATTTCGGAGCGCTGGAAGCGATGCTCGCAGCGTTCGAGTCGGCCTACCGCACCCGCTTCAGTTTTCTCATGTCGGGGCTCGCGCTCGTCGTCGAGGCGGTCTCGGTGGAGGCCACCGGGCAGAGCGATCCGGCGCAGGAGCGCGCGCGCGAGCACCCATCGCGGTCGGGCACCGCGCGCGCGGAGGCATCCGTCACCCTATTCAGTAGCGGCCAGTTCCACGATACGCCGGTCTACGGGCGCGATTCGCTGCGTCCAGGCAATCTTATCGCGGGCCCGGCGATCATTGCCGAGGCCAACGCGACCACGGTCGTCGAGCCGGAATGGCACGCGCAGGTGACCCCGCTCGACCATCTGGTGCTCACGCGGCGGGTCCCGCGGCCAGCGCGCGAGGCTGTGGGCACGCACGTAGACCCGGTCATGCTCGAGGTCTTCAACAATCTCTTCATGGCGATCGCCGAGCAGATGGGGCTCACCCTCGCCAACACCGCCTACTCGGTGAACATCAAGGAGCGGCTCGATTTCTCCTGCGCGCTGTTTGATACCGAGGGCGGGCTCATCGCAAACGCGCCACATCTTCCGGTTCACCTTGGTGCCATGGGCGAGAGCGTGCTCGTCATCGCGCGCGAGAACGCCGGGCGGATGCGGCCCGGTGACGTCTACATGCTGAACAACCCCTACCACGGCGGCACGCACCTGCCCGACATCACCGTGGTGACGCCCGTCTTCGATGACGCTGGAAAGCAAATCCTCTTCTATGTCGCCTGTCGTGGCCATCACGCCGACATTGGCGGCATCTCGCCGGGCTCGATGCCGCCGGCCAGCCGCCACGTCGATGAAGAAGGCGTCCTCATCGACAACTTCCTCCTGGTCGAACGCGGCCAACTCCGGGAGCGTGAGACGCGGGCGCTGCTTGCGGCCGCCCGCTACCCCGCACGCAATCCTGACCTCAACCTGGCCGATCTGCGCGCCATGGTCGCCGCCAACCAGAAGGGCGTCGCCGAGCTGCGGCGCATGGTCGAGCAGTTCGGTCTGGAAACGGTGCAGGCTTACATGCAGCACGTGAAGGACAACGCCGAGGAATCGGTGCGCCGCGTGATCGAATCGCTGCGAGACGGCGAGTTCAGACACGAGCTGGACAACGGCGCCGTGATCCGCGTGAAGATCTCCATTGACCGCGCAGCGCGCAGCGCGGTGATCGATTTCACCGGTACCTCGGCGCAGCTCGCGGACAACTTCAATGCACCCGCCGCCGTGACGATGTCAGCTGTGATTTACGTCTTTCGCTCGCTGGTGGACAGCGATATTCCTCTCAACGCCGGCTGCTTGAAGCCACTCAAGGTCATCATCCCTGAGGGCTGCATGCTCAGTCCGCACTACCCGGCCGCAGTCGTGGCGGGGAATGTGGAGACTTCGCAATGCGTGACCGATGCGTTGTACGGCGCGCTCGGGATCATGGGAGCATCCCAGGGAACGATGAACAACTTCACGTTTGGCAACGAACGCTATCAGTATTATGAAACCATCGCGGGCGGATCAGGCGCAGGCGAAGGATTCGACGGCACCGATTGCGTGCAGACCCACATGACCAACTCGCGCCTGACGGATCCCGAGGTGCTGGAGTGGCGCTATCCCGTACTCATCGACGAGTTCGCCGTGCGGCGCGGCAGCGGCGGCGCCGGCCGCTGGCACGGCGGCGACGGTGCGATCCGGCGCGTACGCTTCCTCGAGGCCATGTCCGCGGCGCTCCTCTCCGGGCACCGGCGCATCGCGCCTTACGGCATGGGGGGCGGCGCGCCCGGCACGGTCGGCAGCGCCCGGGTCGAGCGCGCCAGCGGCGAACGGGTCGGGCTCAAAGCTTGCGACGAGGTGGAGATGCAGGCGGGCGATGTGTTCGTCATCGAGACGCCCGGCGGCGGCGGATACGGTGCCCCGCCTGTCTAGCTATCTTAAGAACAACCTAGCCACGGAAACACACGGAAGCATACGGAAATCGTTGTTCCCCTACTTTGCATTTCCCGTTTCGGGTTTCCGTCCGTGTAATTCCGTGTGATTCCGTGGTTAATGATTTTCGGGTTTCACGGCTCTTTTTTCGACAGGTCCCCGGCGTCTCTCGGCTGGGACTGGATCGGCGGCTCGAGCCCCAGCAGCCGCATGATCCACACCAGCGCGAAGCCCGCCGCCAGCGGCCACCATTGCATTTTCCACAATGCAAGCACCGCCGACACGCCATAGACGATCGACATCAGCAAGAGGCCGGCGTGCTGCGTCTTGCGATACCCGAACATGATCGTCACCGCGAGGGCGATGAACAGGCCGGAGATGATGTAGATGACGATGCTCACTGGCGTGAGCCTTCAAGGTTCAAAGTTCAAAGTTCAAAGTTGGGTTTCGTCAGTCGTCACTAGTCACTAGTCACTAGTCACGCAACATCCTGCTATGATTGCCACAGAAACGTCATAAAAACATCAATTCGCCCGAATGCCGCCGGCCAGACCGAGACGCACGCTTACAACCTGCTGTGCCGTGCACACGCTGCACGACGGCCTGTCGGATGTCACGTACGTGCTGCTGCCGGTGCTGGCGCAGGCGTTCGGACTGTCGCTTGCGCAGGTGGGACTGGTTCGCGCCGCGCAGCGTACCGCGATGGCCGCGTTCCAAATTCCCGCCGGACTCATTGCCGAGCGCTTCGGCGAGCGCAACCTTCTGGCGTTCGGGACGTTGTGCGCCGGACTCGCCTTCATCGGGCTCGGCTTCGCTCCGGGATTTTACGCGATCCTTTTCGCGCTGTTCTGGGCGGGGTTCGGCTCCGCGGTCCAGCATCCGCTCGCCTCCTCGATCATATCGCACGCCTATCCCGGCGAGGGCCGACGCGCGGCGCTCGGCACCTACAACTTCTTCGGCGACGTCGGGAAATTCGCCTTCGGCGGGGCCGCGAGCCTCCTGTTCGTGGCCGGCGTCGGCTGGCAGGCGCCCGTCCTCGTATTTGGCTTGTTGGGTATCGCGGCTGCGATCGCTATCTCCTTGCTCGTCCCCAATTCGCGTGATTCCACAATAACAACAGGGCAAATTAAACCAGCGGCGAAGGCCGCCGGTTGGGGCATCCGCGACAAACAAGGGTTCACCGCATTGTGCTTGATCGACGTGCTCGATTCCAGCACTCGCTCCGGCTTCCTGACGCTGGTCGCTTTTCTGATGATCGCGAGCGGGTTGCCCGACGGCTGGGCCGCGATGTCGGTTCCGCTCATCCTGATCGGCGGCATGGCAGGCAAGCTTGCCTGCGGCCTGCTTGCCGAACGCTTCGGCATCGTGCGCATGGTGGTCATCACCGAGATCGCCACCGGCTGCGGCATCCTCGCGACGCTGGTGCTGCCGACGCTTGGAGCATTCCTTCTGCTGCCGCTGGTCGGCGTGGTCTTGAACGGCACCTCGTCGGTACTTTACGGCACCATCGGCGACTTTGTGGACAAAGACCGCCTGCCGCGCGCCTTTGGCGCGATCTACACCGTCGGCTCGGTCTGCGGGATCGCCTCGCCTCTGGGCTATGGCTTTCTCGGCGACCTCTACGGCGTCGAGACCGCCATTGCCCTGATGGGCGTCCTGATCTTCCTTACCGTCCCAATGGCCTTCATGCTCCGGCCGGGGCGGGCGGCGAGGCTCGAAAGCGTTTAACCCGACGGTCCGTGACCAGTGACACCGGTAAAGCGCTAAAGCTTTACCGCGGAGGCCGCCAAGGCCGCGAAGGATTAACAATAATAATTCAAAAAAAGCGTTAAATCTGTTTGGAGTATCCGGACCACTGGCTTCCTTGTATGCCACCCTTGGCGCTACCTTCGCGACCTTGGGGTTTGTACCGATTGTTTTTCCTTGGCGCCCTCCGCGGCCTTGGCGGTGAGGCTTTTTTCTTCCTTGGCGTCCTCCGCGCCCTTCGCGTTAGAGCTTTTATTTTCCTTGGCGTCCCCTGCGCCCTTGGCGGTGAGGCTGTTATTTTCCTTGGTGTCCTCTGCGGCCTTGGCGGTGAGGCTTTGTTCTTCCTTAGCGCCCTCCGCGTCCTTAGCGGTAAGGCTTTTTTTGCTATCTGCGTCTAAGACACGTTTCATGGAGGTTTGAGTCTATTCACTATTCACCATTCACTATTCACTATTCACGCTCTTTGTCGGGAACGGGCCAGCGTCCTATAATGCCGCGTTGCGCTCGTAAAGGAGTGAAGAATGGCCAAGAGGCAAAGAATCAGCTACGTCCCGCTGGAGAAGATGACCCCCGAAATGCGCGCGGAGATGGAACGCTGCGCAAAGATGGGCACGCCGCGCCCCGAGAGCTCGGCGGTGCGCGCGCAGGTGCCGGGGGCGTTCTGGGCCTTCGCCAATTCCTGGCGCGATATCTTCCACACCGGCGTGTGCGACCACGCCATCAAGGAGCTCGCCCGCCTCTACGTCTCGCGCGCGGTTACCTGCGAGTTCTGTGGCAACCAGCGCTCGATCAAGGCCGCCGAGAGCGGCAACGTCAACGAGCGGAAAGTCGATGACCTGATTGACTTCGAGAAATCAACGAAGTACAACGATCGGGAAAAGGCCGCGCTTGCCTACGCCGAGGCAATCACGTGGCGGCTCGATACCGACGACCGTTTCTGGGAGCGGATGCACCAGCACTTCACCGAGCAGGAGCTAGTCGAGCTTGGGTGCTTCATCGCGCTCACGATGGGGCAGCAAAGCTGGCTGCGCCTGCTCAACATCGAGCATCACGAGGTCATGACGGGAACTTCGGCCTCGATGGCCCCGGGTTTCGAAACCGCCGAAGCTTTGGCCAAGGCCAAAGCTTCACCGGATTATTGGGCAAAGAAAAGCGCTTCTCAGCAGCGCCTTTCTTAACTAGAGCACGTCTCAAGAATCAAAACAACATCATGAATCTGTGTTTATCTGCGTTTATCTGCGGCCAGTATTGGATTCTTGACTTTTCGATTCGCGAATCACGCCATCAAGCGTCAGGCGGCATCTCGCTTGCGGCTCTCGTGAGCAGCAATTAGTTTCGGTACGCGCGACGCGCGTACCGAAACTTGGCCCTCGAACAAGCGCCGCTGTGTGCGATAGAACGCGCCCTGCTCTGCGTGCCACGCGCCGTCCTTCCGGTAAACGCTGGCCGCAACCGTGAGGATCCCCGAGGGCATAGCGATGCGGATCTCGGCAGCGGGATCGTTCGGGGAACGCGCCGCCTGGTTGACGAGGCTGCCTTCGATGCGTGCGGCGACCGCGGTGCACAGCGATACGGTCAACGGCAGCGCGCGATGCGGCTGGCCGTTCGAGATCATCCGCGCGGTCAGATCGATATTGCCGGCCTCGATCTTCTCACCGGCCAGTGTGGCCGCGTCCTGCGGGCCGGACACGAAACCGACGAACGGCACCGTGCGCTTTTCAGCCGCCTCTTCGGGCGTCCTGCCGATGCCCATGGCGACCGAAGCAGCGATGCGGATCGCCGCGAGCTTCTTCAACAGCTCGACGTTGCGGTCGAGCTCTTCGGGCATCTCGGTTCCCCTGATGCCGAGGTCCGCCGCGTTCAGAAAACAGGTCGCGTTGGCAGCATCGACAAGGGATGCCTTGAACTTGCCGTAGCCGGGCACATCCAGCGTGTCGACCACGTTGCCGGTTGGCAGGAGCTTGCCCGTCGTCGCGCCGCCGGGATCGCGGAACTCGAGCCTGACCGGCGCACCCGTGCCGGAGACGCCGGGGATCGCAAGATTCCCATCGACGGCCGACAAGCCATCGTCGAGCGCGAAGCGCGACCAGATCACCTTCTTCGTGTTGGTGTTGTGCACGCGCACCAGCGCTTCCTTGCCGGTCGCCTCGATGACGCCCTCGTCGACCGCGAACGGCCCCATCGCCGAGGACATGTTGCCGCAATTGCCGCTGTAATCGACCTTTGCTTCCTTCACCTGCACCTGCGCAAAGGTGTAATCGATATCGGCATCGGGCCGCGACGACGGCCCCACCACGCACACTTTGGAGAGCGAGGAAATACCGCCGCCCATGCCGTCCAACTGCCGGCCGTAAGGATCAGGGCTGCCGATCGCGGCGAGGAAGATCTCGTCCCACAGCTTGCGGTCGGCCGGCAGATCCTTCTGGTGAAACACGATGGCGTTGCTGGTGCCACCACGCATGAACACCGCTGGTATTTTCAGTTGCTTCATGACTCAAACCCTCAAAAGCGCGACCGGTGACCAGTGTACTACGACACCATGCTTCTGCCTTCTGCCTCCCCGTTTCAGCCCTCATCTCAAAAAATGGGTCCAACCCCCCGTTTTTCACGCGAAAGCTTTATCGCTAAGAACGCAGAGGCCGCGAAGGAGAATAACAGCTGTACCGCCAAGGACGCAGGGGCCGCCAAGGAGAATAACAGCCTTACCGCCAAGGGCGCGGAGGGCGCCGAGAAAGAAAGAAGCCTTACCGCCAAGGGCGCGGAGGGCGCCAAGGAACAATAATTAGTACAAACTCCAAGGTCGCGAAGGCAACGCTAAGGCCTGCATACAGGGGAGCCAGTGGTCGGGGCACCCGGGACAGACTCTCCGTATTTTTTGAATTTTTATTGGCAATCCTCCGCGCTCTCGGCGTCCTCTGCGTTAACGCTTTTCT
>JAOTTL010000333.1:0-2178 GCA_029864385.1 Betaproteobacteria bacterium
CCGGTGGTATTCGGATAGCCGAGCCAGGTGGCCTGCACCGGCGCGGGCTTTCTCGCAAACGCGAGCAGCCGGTTGCCCTTGGTGTGCCCCGACAGGTCCACGAGGATGTCGATGCCGTCGGCCACAACCATTGCCGCAACCTCCGCGTCGCCCATGGCGTTGATGGCCCGCCAGTGGTCGGCCAAACTTTTCAGGCGTTCCTTCACCGCGTCGGTTCCCGCCGAGTTGTCGTAGCAGAAAATCTCGAACGCGGCCCGGTCGCGATGCGCGAGCACGGGCTCGACGAAACAGGCGATCGCATGGTACCGAAGGTCCGCCGAGACATACCCGATGCGCAGGCGGCGCTCCGGATCGGCAACATTGGCGAATGGCTGCCACCTCGCGCGGAACGGTTCCGCGTGCCGCGCCGCCCAGCGCTGGTGCTCCGCGAGCACGTCCGCCGGGGTGCGCCCCGCGCCGCCCATGCCGACGAGGCACAGCAGGCTGTCGTGGCCCGTCACCAGTCCGGGGTCGGCGGCCAGCGCAGCGCGGTAGTCGCGCTCCGCGCCTTCCACGTCGCCGAGCTCGTGCTCGGTCAGTGCGAGGTTGTACCAAGCGGCCGCCAGCGCAGGCTTGAGCTGCGTCGATTGGCGGTACGCCGCCACGGCCTCGTCATGGCGCCCCAGCGCGCGCAGCGCGTTGCCCAGCATCGCATGGAGCTCGGCGGAATCCGGGAATTCGCGCAGCGCCGACTCGTAGCACTCCATCGCGTCCTCCGGACGTCCCGCCTTCTCCGCCTCCTGCCCCGCCTTGATCCTACCCAGCGCGTCGTCAACGCCGGCGAGCGCCTGCGGCACCGGCTGTTTCGCACGGCTCAGCAATTGCCTGAACAGGCGCGCGAGCATCACGCTCCCGGCGCGTTCGCAGCGCGCGCCATTACCGCCCGGCGACCCGCGCACCATTCGGCCCACGCGCCGCGATAGAACCGCTCCAACTCTGCAACAAACCGCCGGGCGTCGCACGGCGGCGAAGCGCGCATGCGTGATCGCAGGCCGCTGCGC
Source organism: Betaproteobacteria bacterium (assembly GCA_029864385.1). GTDB lineage: Bacteria > Pseudomonadota > Gammaproteobacteria > Burkholderiales > SG8-41 > SG8-41. The sequence goes on from JAOTTL010000333.1 coordinate 1,041, forward strand.
ATGGCGTCGAGCCTTGCGGTATTCGCCGCGAGCCCGGCGGCTATGCGGACATATTCACCGGCGTCGCGCGCCATCAGCTCCGGCAGCCCGACATTGGTCATCGATCACAGGGGTCAGGCTCAAATTACACGATAATCATTGAGTTAATCGAGCCTGGCGCCTTTGATTCGCTTTGATTTGACCGGGAGTGGGTCGTGTTGGACTCGAACCAACGACCAAGGGATTATGAGCTAGTCTAAATGGTTAGTTTAACAGCGAACGTGCCCGCCCTCACTCGCCAACGCTCGCCGAAGATGTCCAAATTGGTCAGGTTTGCGTCACGTTCATTGAACGATCTACGATGCGTAGGCGCCGATCGTGCTCTTGTATGGCGACTCGTGGTTCTGGTCGCCGATCCCGGGCGTCGGGAACCTGGCCGACAAGTTCAATGACTTCGGTTGCGGGCAGGCGATGTCGCTCGTGTCGATCCGGGCAAGCGCATCCTCTACGCGCTATCGCGGGGCTTCACGGGATCGCCACATCGCTGTGGCCTCGTTTCGTCGCGTCACCGCGACGTATGACCAATACGTCTAATTCAATAAAAGAAGAAGTATGCGTACGGAATAAAGAGAAGACTTGAAGCAAGGACGATCAATGCTGTGACTATCTTCATGTTCTTCTCCCTTTCCGTAAGGGCAATAAACCCAAACTAAACAGAAAACGGGAGCTCGGAGGGGCCCCCGGGGTCGGATTGGGGCACTGTCCGCCTAATCCTTATCTTTGCAAATAGGACAGTCATCCTTTTTTGGGGGGGACGATTATCCCTTTGCCCAGTCGAAGCCTCATAACTATGGGAATATCAAAGCCATGCGTTTACTGTCATCCAGAATTACTAACTCACCGATGGGATGGCGTGGTGGTATCGGCGCTGCGCCAAGGGGCAGACGCCAGAGGATCGAGGGCGCTACGACTCTGCGGAACAGGAGGCGAGATTGCGGAAGTGGTGCCCGCTAAGGCACTGGAGAATCCGGGGTCAAGCCATGCTCATGCGCATAAGCGAACATCGCAAGGCGGTTGGCGACGTTGAGCTTGTCGTAAATCGACGTCAGATGGTTGCGCAGAGTGTGCTCACTGATGTTCAGCATTTGGGCGAGGGTCT
>JAOTTL010000334.1:0-2177 GCA_029864385.1 Betaproteobacteria bacterium
CAGCAGCCGCCCGGCGACCGCGAGCCGCAGCCCGAGCAGGCACGCGCTCGCCAGCACGATCCAGTCGCCGGCGCTGGCGACCGCCAGCCCGGCGCCGCGGGTGATCACCAGCGCCACGCCGGCGAACGCGACGGCGACGCCGACGGCCCGCGCCACGCCGACGCGGTCGCCGGGCACGAGAAAGTGCGCGAACAGCACGCCGAAGATCGGATTGCTGGCGATCAGCACCGCGCCGTTCGCCGCGGTGGTGCCGCCGAAGCCGTAGTTCAGGAGCGCGATCTGCAGCGTGAACAGCGCTCCGAGAGCGAGGAATGCGGGCCACTCGTCGTGCTCCGGCCAAATCGGGATGCGCGTCCAGCGCGCCCAGGCGTAGACGCACAGGCAGCCCAGCGCGAAGCGCAGGAACCCGCTCCAGAGCGGCGGGAAGGCCTCGAGCCCGAGCTTCACGGCAACGGGATTGCCGCCCCACAGCGTGTGGATGGCGAGGGCGGCGAGAATCGCGCGCGCGGGGATCGACCGGGTCACGGGAGGACTTTCAAGCAGGCGCGATTCTAGCGGCAGCGCTCGGTGCAGGCCGGGGCCTGCTCATCCATCCGGGCGGTTAGGCCGAGGTGTCAACTAATTCGGGGGAGGCTTGGCGTCGGTCAACAACGCGCTGTTAGGCGCTATCTCGGCCGGGGCCATTGATCTGCCAATTCCTCGAACTGAGCCTTAGTCCAAACCCTATCCCATATGCCCTTGTAGCCGGTTGCTACTTGCGTCCATGCGCCACGCTTCCAAGCCAAGACCTCTCCAAGCAACCGCTCGAGTTCCTGCACGAGAGCGGCACCATCCAGGGTCATTCGAAGCGATTCCTTCGTGCGAATACTTCGAGTGAAGGAGTCGTAGTCGTCGAGCCACCAAGTTGCACTGACTGCAAGAGCGTTGTCTTCGGTCCGCGCAACATCGAGTCTCGCCTGGCCGCCAGCCGGGTGCGAGAAGCCGAGGCTCCACATCGGGGCTTCGTGGTAGTACTTCTCAAGCAACAAGTTGTGCCGGGCACCGAAATCCGAAATGTGCTGAGCCATTGGACGGAAGAAGGCTTCGAGCTGAGCGATATAGTCTGCGTCGACACTACCGTTCGGCATGAATAGCGCCTAACGTCCGCGTTGAGCGGCGCGCCACTCCGGGTGCCGCCAAAGCGCACGCCGCTGATTGGCGCGTCCGCTCTCGAACGCGTTGTTAGGCCACCACATCATTCGCAGATCACCTTGCCGAAAAAGATGCGAACAATGAATGAGGGTACACAGAACCCCGTGCTCACGTTCACGAAGGCAGCAGCCACAAGCGACCAACCGACGATATAGCCGACCATGGGCATGCCTGCCTGAAAGCCCCATGCAGCTGCAATAAGCATGATCGTCGCTAAAGCACAGGCGAAGTGCCGACGGGCCTGGTAGCGGGGCAGCGCTGGTGTGCCTAGCAGATGGCGCAGGCCATAGTTGTAGAAAACATCAAAAGGATGCCCCGGCAGAATTGCGCCCAGTGCCGCAAAGGGCACCAATGCCCACAGAATCATTGGCGAAGCGAGCGCTGTTCCCACGGCCGCCCAAACCATGCAGATGGCTGGCGACAGCCGCAACGGATAATTGATCTGCGCGTATGTATTGTCATCCAAGCCGCAGAAGCCCTGAGCCTGGATTCTTTCGCGTACAGTTGCAGTGATCGTTGACATGACGGACCTCCTGAATGTGGTGGCCTGACGTTCGCGTTGTGCCGCGCCGCGCCGAGCGCGTAGCGGCGAGGAATAGGCGTGATCTTCATCCGTTTTGGTGGACACTTTCACTGTGACAAACATGCGTTATTAGGCTTCCCTGGTGATATGCACAAGCATTAGGTGCGAAAGTGTTAGGAAGATCTGTTTTGTAGAGGAAAGGACATTGTCCTGAGCTCTCCCTCGAGATAACCCTAGCGGTGGCCACTGCAACGTCTTGCGCCGTCCTTGAGCGTTAGGTTCGCCTGTCCACTTTAGCGGATGAGGTTCCGCGTCCGGGTAGATGCAGCTGTTAGCTTGCAATTCACTGTGCCGAGCGCGCAGTTCACGACTCGCGGCGCCAGGAAAGTACGCCTCGGACAGGTGGAGAATCGGCGCTAAACGGATTCGGCAGCCAGGCGGTCACTATGTCAAGGCGGTCGCC
>JAOTTL010000156.1:0-8518 GCA_029864385.1 Betaproteobacteria bacterium
TCACCTGTATCGACGGCTACGAGATGGCGAAGCAGGGCCGCGCAGGACCGGCACTGGCGATCGCCGCGCTGGGTTCGTTCTTCGCGGGCACCGTGGGCACGATTCTGATTGCAACCGCGGGGCCCCCGATCGCCGAAATGGCGCTCAAATTCGGCGCGCCCGAGTATTTTTCGCTGATGGTGATGGGTCTCATGGCCTCGGCCGTGCTTGCGAGCGGGTCGCTACTCAAAGCGATGGCAATGATCGTCCTCGGCCTGCTCTTCGGGATTGTCGGCACCGACGTCAATTCGGGGATGTCGCGATTCGCCTTCGGCGTGTCAGGGCTCACCGACGGCATCAGTTTTGTGGTGATCGCAATGGGGCTCTTCGGCTTCGCCGAGGTCGTGAACAATCTCGAGGGAGGCGGTTCCAAGCGCGACCTCCTTTTCCAGAAGATCAAGAACATCTGGCCGACGCTCGATGACTTCAAACGGTCGTGGCGGCCGGCGATGCGCGGCACCGCGATCGGCGCGTTTTTCGGCACGCTGCCGGGCGCCGGACCGACGATCGCCTCCTTCTCCACCTACGCGCTCGAGAAAAAGGTGGCCAAGGATCCGTCGCGTTTCGGCAAGGGTGCAATCGAGGGCGTTGCGGGCCCCGAGTCGGCCAACAATGCGGCTGCCCAGTGCGCCTTCATTCCGACGCTGACGCTCGGCATTCCGGGCAGCGGCACGATGGCGCTGATGCTGGGAGCGCTCACGATCCAGGGTATCGCGCCGGGCCCGCAGGTGATGACCCAGAACCCGGAGCTGTTCTGGGGTCTCATCGCCAGCATGTGGATCGGAAACGGCATGCTCGTCCTGCTGAATCTCCCGCTGATCGGCCTGTGGGTGAAGCTGCTGACCGTACCGTACCGGATGCTGTTCCCGGCGATCATGTGCTTCATGGCGATTGGCGTCTTCAGCGTGAACAACCAGGCGCTCGACATCAACATGACGTTGATGTTCGGCTTCCTCGGCTACATCTTCGTGAAGCTCAAGTGCGAGCCCGCACCGCTGATTCTCGCCTTCGTGCTCGGCCCGCTGATGGAGGAGAACTTGAGGCGCGCCCTGCTGATATCCCGTGGCGATCCGTCCGTCTTCTTGACGCGCCCGATCAGCGCCGGCTTCCTGATTGCCACCGCGCTGTTCCTGGCGGTCATGCTAGCGCCCGCCATACGCAAGAAGCGCGAGCAGGTGCTGGAAGAGCCGCAGGAAGCATAGCCGACTCCCGGTTCCCGCAATGCGGGACTAGCCGTACGGGAAGCCGTGCACACGGGCACGGCTTTTTTGTGGGATCGCGGCGAACAGTCGTTGGCGCGTTAGAATCATTCACGACAAGGAAGTGCAGGCGGTGGTGCGATTGACCTGACGCCCGACTAAAACAAGGAGAAGCTACGGTGTACGAGCCGTTCCGTACCAACTACGTCTGGAATCTGGCCGTCAATCTCGCACTGGGGGCTGGCGGGGTCATCGGTGAAGTGGACGAGGTATGCCGCCCGCTCATCGAGGCTGCTGCCCGCAATGACGACCCCGCCCAGGAAGAGTTCCTGCAGAGTTGGCTGAAAATGGCTGGCCGGGTTCATGCACTCGCGCAGGCCGACGAGAAGGCCGGGCATCTCTACTCGGCGGCCCGAAAGCTCCTGCGGGCGTCCATGTATTACCTCACGGCGGAGCGTCAGGCCCATCCGAAGGACCCGCGCAAGCCCATGCTCTATCGCCAAATGCTGGAGTCCTTCGGCGCCGGGATACGTTACCGCAGGGACGTCGTGGAATGGATCGAAGTTCCGTACGGTGGCACCACCCTGCCGGCCCTGTTCGTCCCCGCGGAAGGGCAGGGACGGGCGCCCTGCATGATCCATTTCGACGGGCTCGACGTGATGAAGGAGTGGATCTACCTGGCCGGGATTGCCCAGGAGCTACGGCGGCGGGGGATTGCGACGCTCATCGTCGACCATCCCGGCGTCGGCGAAGCGCTGCGGCTGAGAAATTTGCCAAGCATTCCGGAGATGGAGAAGCCGGCCAGCGCGGCGCTCGACTACCTCGAAACGCGCGCCGACGTGGACGCGGAGCGCGCTGGCATCATCGCGGTCTCGCTCGGGGGCTACTACGCGCCGCGTGCGGCGGCGTTCGAGCCGCGACTCAAGTGCTGCGTCGCGTGGGGGGCGCAGTGGGACTGGCACGAGCGGGTCGTTGCGCGCTTGAATCCGAATGCGACGACGCAACGCTCGGTTTCGCATTTCGCCGACCACCTGAATTGGGTCTTCGGCAAGGCGAGCATTGAGGAGTCGATGAAGGTCATCAGCCAGTTCAAGCTAGACGGCGCTGCCCAGCGTATTGCCTGCCCGTTGTTGATCGTGCACGGGGAAAACGACCGGCAGATTCCGCTTTCTCACGCGGAGGCCTTGTTAAGCGCGGCAATCAAGAGCCCCCGGCGCGAGCTCAAGGTCTTCACGCTTGCGGAGGGTGGGGCAGAGCATTGCCAAGCCGACAATGGATCGCTCGCCGTGGATTACATGAGCGACTGGATTGCGGAGGTGCTCGGGGGCCGCGTCCAGTAGAGTTTCGGATCGCCAGGCGCAAGCGGGACAAACGAGATCATTGCAGCCCGCCGTGGCGCAGTGCGCGGTGTAAACGTTCAGTCGTGCCAGGGCGCAAGCGCCGCTGCATGCTTGCCGGCGATTCGGCCCGTCACGAAGCACTCTGCGATATTCCCGCCGGACAGATAAAGGTGTCCGAACGAACTTCCCAGTTCGCCGGCCGCGTACTTGCGTGAGCGGCCCATGTGCGCGGCTCGCGTAAACGGGCGGGTGTGTCACATCTTGCCAGTGGCCGGCATCACGACTTAGGCAGGCGCCTCGATTCATCGGTAACAAATCGTAAGGGAGGCCCGTCCCGATTCTTCAGCCCGCGCTCGCGGACGATTCCCAAGTCAATGATATATCAGCGACTTCGGCTCTGGCGTGCGTTTGTTTCCGGTAACAAAGGCTTACAAGATACCGGGGTGACCGTGACCCGTTGAGTGTCAGAATGGGTCAGGAGGTCGAGAACATGAAACTGATCAAAACAGCCGTTATCGTTTCAGCGTTGGCAGCGCTGGGTGGATGCGTAGCAGTGCCGGTCGGTCCCGGGTATTACGCGGGGCCGCCAGGGTATTATCGCGCACCGGTCTATTATGGGCCCGCCATCAGCGTCGGGGTTTACGGTGGCGGCCACGCTTATCGTGGTGGCTACGGTCATCGTGGTGGCTACGGTCATCGTGGTGGCTACGGTCATCGTGGTGGCAATCGGTATCGTTAAGGAGTGGCCGGATCGCAAACCGGCGATACGCGATCATGGCCTCGGGTTTGCTGCGCGCTTGATTTGCAGAATGGATTTAATATTGCGCGCACCGGTGTACCGTATTGACGTATCCAAATCGCGATGCGTTGCTGACATCAACTGACTGCAACCCTTATTTTTGAACTAGAGGACAGAACATGCGCTACAGATTGATTGCCTTTATGATGCTGCTGTGTTCGGTGACTGCAGCGAACGCCCAGGTGAGCATCAATATCCGGCTGCCCAGTGCGAGCATCGGGATCAATGTGCCGGTGTATCCGGAACTGGTTCCGGTACCGGGCTACCCGGTGTACTACGCGCCGCACCTGAGCTCGAATTTCTTCTTTTACGATGGTTTGTACTGGGTCTACCAGTGGGACAACTGGTATGCCAGCTCTTGGTATAACGGGCCCTGGGGTCTGGTCGCCCCCGAGGTCGTCCCATTCTTTGTATTGCGTATCCCCGTGGGTTATTACCGCAATCCGCCGGCCTACTTTCACCGCTGGCGCCGCGATGCGCCGCCGCGCTGGGGAGTGCGCTGGGGCCATCGGTGGGAGCGGCATCGGCGCGGATGGGACCGATGGGACCGCCGGGCTGTCGTAGCGCCCGCCCCGCTACCGCTCTACCAGCGGCACTATTCGCGAAATCAGTATCCGAGGTATGAGCGGCAGCGGGCGCTGCACAACCGGAATTACCGTCACGAGCCGCATGACGCCGTAGTAAGGCAACACTATCGCGAGCAGACTGTTCACAGGGCACCTGCACGTGCGTCGCGGGACAGCAACGCGGCGGGGCGTCACGCGCGGCCAGCGCCGCAAATGGCAGCGCCGCCGCGCTCGCAGGGGGCACGGAAGCCGCAACGGGGAGTACCCCAGGCGCAAAGGGAGGCGCCGCGAGCGCAAGACGCGGAACCAGCAAGGCAACCCCGGTTCGTTCGGCCGCAGGACAACGATGAGCCGCACCGAAGCCAGAACCAGGGCCAGCGGCAAAACCGCCGCGACCGAGGAGATGATCGTGGTCAGGAGCGCGGCAGGTGAGGCACGCCGGGCGGGCCGCTCGTCCACGCTGTTATCCAGGGCGCTGCTCCGCGAAGGTCCGCGAGCGGCGGATTGAAGCCCATCACTTCGGTCCGGCGTCCGGCGCCGATGTCCTGATCGTTCGGGGGATTTTGGGGTCAGTGTGAGGTAGCCTGGCTTTCGTGGACACCAAGTGGGGGACACTGTCCCGATGGAGGTGTCGCATGAAGCGAAAGGTCCTCACCAAGAAATTCAAGCTGGAAGCGGTGCGATTGTTGGAGAGCTCCGGGCGTGCGCCCCCTGAGGTGGCGCGTGAGCCGGGCATCCACCGAAATCAGTTATACAGTGGCAGCGCGAGATCCGTGTTCATTTCGTCCATCGCCAAGAGCGTGAATAGTGAATGGACAATGACGTTTAGGTTAATCAACGGGTTCAGTCCACTCACCATTCACTACTCACGCCTCTTTTAATAGCCGCGTCGCGGATCCACCCGGTTCTTGAGTGGTTTACCGTTCAGGAAGCGCCCGAGGTTCTCGAACCAGAGATCGAGCGTGATGTCGATGTAACGCTCGCCATCGTCGCACGAGATGTGGGGCGTAATGATCAGGTTTGGCGTGTCCCAGAGCGGAGATTCGGGCGGCAGCGGCTCGGGCTCCGTCACGTCGAGCACGGCGCCGCCCAGCTCGCCTCGCGTGAGCTTGTCCCGCAGCGCGTCGTAGTCGGCCACGGGAGCGCGCGAGATGTTGATTACGCCGGCGTCGCGCTTCATGCGGTCGAGCCGCGCGCGGTCGAGGAGGTAGTTTGTTTCGGGCGTGAGCGGAACGGCCATAACAACGAAGTCCGCGTGCGGAAGTAGCTTGTCGAGCGCCGCCGTGCGATAGGACCTGTCCACGTGCGGCACCTTCTTCCCGGTGCGGCTGACGCCGATGACCTTGAGGCCGAGCTGCCTTGCGGCGCGAGCTGCTGCCTGTCCGAGGTCGCCCAGGCCAACGACGAGCGCGGTCCTGCCCGCGAGGCTGCCTGTGAAGAGTTGCCGCCACTTGCGATCGCGCTGCTGGGCGATGATCTCGGGCATTCGCGTGTGCAGCAAGGTGTAGGCCATGCGCATGAACTGCTCGGCCTTGACGCCATGCGCTCCGCGGTTGTTCGTGAACGCGGCGTGGACGGGCAACCAATCGAGTGGCAGAAAGCCCTCTACCCCGGCCGATGTTGCATGCACCCACTTGAGATGCGGGGCGCGCTGCACGAGATCGTCCCGGCGCGCAGGCACGCCGATCATAATGTCGGCCGTCTTCAGTGCATCGCCCAGGATGTCACCATCCCAGCCGATGGAGGCATCCAGCCGCCGCGCCAGGCCGCGGTGCCGGGCGCAGGCGGCGTCCCAGAGCGCGGGCGTGATGCGAAAAATCTCGGTCTCGTTGCGCGCGTTTTCAATGTGTACGCGGATTTTTCGCGCTGCCATGCGAAGGTCAGAAGCTAGCCACAGAGAACACAGAGGTCACAGAGGGTGGGGCACGATGCGCGTGATTCTTGGTTGAAATCTCTGTGTTCTCTGTGCTCTCTGTGGCCAAAGCCTTGAGATTGTTTTTCTAATCCGCCTTTGCGGGAGGTCTTGCTGCAAAGGCGGATCCGCGGAGGCACATGCGTCCGCGCGCGTCCTGCCACAGCTTTTCCTCAGCGTGCAGCCTGCCCATGGCGCGTGCCACTGCCTGGAACTCAAACTCGCTGAAATGTTCGGCAATCTCCTGGTAATACCTGGGCTCGGCCTCGAGAAACTCTAGGATTTCATCCGCAAGACGCGCATTCAGCGTTTCGTTATGCTCCGCCGTTTGCGGCGGAGCATCCGCCTTGCCCTTCACATAGTCGTCGATCTTGGCCCGGTCCGCGTAAGCGTAAGCGATACGCTCGAAGCGCTCGCGCGGAATGCCTTCGCCGATGGTCGCGTCGATGCCGACCTTGGCCCCAGTCGGGACCACGCCGGGCGGGGTCACCGCGAGGCTTGGATCGAGCGGCTTTGCGCGCGCGCCCGGCACGATGATGACGTCGCGGTCGCCCTGAACGCGGGTCGCGATGGCCCACTCCACGTCCATTGCGTCGAAGACGTCGATGTCGTCGTCCACGACCACGACGTGCTTGATGTCCTGCGCGGTGAGCGCGGCGAGCAGGGCGTTCTTGCCTTCGCCCGCCTGTTTCTTGATGGAGACAATGGCGTGCCAGAAGCCGCACCCGCCGAGGGTCACATTGATGTCCTTGACCTGAACGCCCGCGCTTCTCAACGCCCGCCGGATCGCCGTGTAGCGGGTGGGGGCGGCGAGCCACGTGTTTTCCCACGGCATGTGCAAGGCGTAATAGATGGCGTCACGGCGCAACGTGATCGCCTTCACCTTCACCAGCGGGTTCCAGTGCAGCCCGCCCATGAGCCGGGTGAATTCGCCGAAGCGGCCCTCGGGCTGCGTCCAGCCGGTCGGCAGGATCTCGGCCTCGAGCACGATTTCCGCATCGGCGAGGCACGGCAGGTCCATCGTCTCGCACATCGCGAATTCAACGGGGGCGCCGCGGATCCCGCCCGCAATGGCCATTTCATCGACGCCCAGCGGCGCGCGAAATCCCGACCCCATGATCTCGAACGGATGCGTGCCGATCGAGATCGATATCGGGCAGGGGCGGCCGGCCTCATAGGCGCGGTGCGCGAAGAGCCGCATGTTGTTCGGCGTTACGATGTCGATGCCGGTCAGGTTCTTTTCCTTGACCATGAACCGGTACATTCCGGAGTTGAACCCGTACTCGGAATCTCTTGCAATCACGATGCCGGCCGTGATCATCGGCCCGCCATCATAGATCGAAGACATCGGGATCGGCAGCCGGTAGAGGTCGACATCGTCGCCGAGCGCGATCACCTGCTTGTTCTTTGCGGTCTCGACGTATTTCGGGGGAACAGGCTGGTCGATGCCTTGCTGCAGCCGGTGCTCGATTTCCGGATAGTTGTCGCAACCCATGGACATGATGGCGCGCTCGCGCGAGCGAATGATCCCGGAGACGACCGGCATGTCGTAACCGATCACGTCGTGGAAAAGCAGCGCAGTTTTCGACTGGTCGACCAGGGTGGCAATGTGCCGGATATCGACGGACTGCTTGATGTCCACCAACTCTTTCGCGTCGCGGAGGCGGTCGAGGAATCCGCGAAAGTTCTCGTCCGAAAAGCGAGTTTTCATGCGTCCTTGCGCCTGGCCGATGTGCCCATGCCTTGCCAGCGGGCGATGGTCTCATGCTGGATAGCAAAGATATCGAGTACCCGACCGACCGTGTGATTGACCATCCCGTCGATCGTCTTGGCGTGGCTGTAGAAGGCCGGCACCGGCGGGAATATGACACCGCCCATCTCGGTCACCTGCACCATGTTTCGCAGGTGGGCGAGATTGAGCGGCGCCTCGCGCGTGAGCAGGACAAGCCGCCGGCGCTCCTTGAGAACGACGTCCGCGGCGCGGGTGATCAGATTGTCGGCGAAGCCGTGAGCCACTGCGGCCAGCGTTTTCATCGAACAGGGCGCGATCACCATGCCCTCGGTGAGGAAAGACCCGCTCGCGATGGTTGCGCCCACGTCGCGGACCGGGTGCACGACATCGGCCAGCTTTTCGATGTCCCGGCGTTTGAGGCGGTGGTCCTCCCACGCGTTCAAAAGGCCTGCATCCGAGACGACGAGGTGCGTTTCCCAGCCGCCCATGGCGCGCAGCCGCTCGAGAATGCGAATGCCGTAGATTGACCCCGTCGCACCGGTCATTGCGACGATCAGCCGCCGTTTCTCGACGGCGGAAGTTTTCTTTCGGGTTTTCATAGAGGCTCTATCCTACACTGCCGGGGCGGGTCGTGAATCGTAAATCGTAAATCGTGAATCGTAGTTCGAAAGGTCAGGAACCTGATCCTAGCCGCAGATAAACGTCGATAAACTCCCAAACTAAACCGCCAAGCCACTGAGCGAAGCACGAACAATAATTGAACCGCGGAGCACGTGGAGACGAACAAAAAACGATCTGCGATCGTTAGGCTCAGGGCCTGTCACCCGTCACCCATCACTCGTCACTCGTCACTCGTCACTCGTCACTCGTCACTCGTCACTCGTCACTCGTCACTCGTCACTCGTCACTCGTCACTCGTCACTCTCCATTC
>JAOTTL010000157.1:0-8511 GCA_029864385.1 Betaproteobacteria bacterium
GAGGGCCACTCTGCGGATCTTGCGGTGATGGTTCCGGACGAAACGGAAGTGCCTGATCATGCCGGCGAGATTCTTCCAGCCCGGGAACTCCTTGGCCTCGATCATCAGGCCGGCCAGCTCGCCCTTATTCTCGATATACGGGTCCGCCAGCGCTGCGAGCCGGTCGAAGTCAGCCGCCTCCAGCGGCCCGGAAGGCCGCGCGTGCAGGATGCTCTTGGTCTTGTCCAATTCGGCTTTGATCATCTCGGCTCCTTTCGCTCGGCTCGAAGACAATTTTACGCCCCAGGCTGACATTGAACCGCCGAGACGCCGAGAGGAGTTAATTGGGGACAGACCATTTCCGACGGATCTGGCGCAGATCTGCATTTCCTTGCCCCCAATGTCCGCTTACGGCCCAAGAGCAGACATTCAAGAAGGGCAGGCAGACAGTGCCTTTGTGGATCGGATAACCGCGGTCCGTTCCTATTCACCGCTGACGTCTTGGTGCGCGACGTACAAGAAAAAGAACCGGTTCCGCGAGCCGCTGCTTACGACGCTCTCTTTCGCTTTCACCCGCTTCGCAGTACTATTACCATCGCGTGCATTCCGGCTGATGCGTGAGAGGGATTAGCGCATCCGAGCTTGTATGTGCCTTGCTCAAGCGGCATAAAGGTCCACGCTATTATTTGACCCGGTAGCACCGAAATTCCCGCGGTGATCTCCTCAGTCGGGTAATAGACCCATGGCATCCCTTTCAAGAGGCTCGTGGTCAATCCCATCGCCGCCAGCTCGGGGGCTGCCACGATATGTTCGTTTTCGCTCGGATTGATGATGATCCGGTAGAGTTCGCCCAGCTCTACCGCCAACGCAGTTGGGGAAACCTTCAGCTCATTGGTTCCCCTGCCAAAGTGAATATAAACATCGGTTACAGGCCAATACTCATCAGCCTGCGCCGCCGGGAGCGCCAAGAGCAGACCACACAATGCGACTGCTAAGATTCTAAGAGGAGCATTCATCGTAATACTCCTCATGTTTGGCCGGAGGCCAATCCCCCAACGATATTTTCTTTATAGGCGTTTGATCAGCAGGCTGTATTGATTTGGCGCAAGTTCATGCGGATTACTTCGCGCCTGGAGGGAAATCGGGGCCAGTCACCATAGGATGGCACATCACCGGCACCGCAAATGTATTCGGCGCCGTGACATGTCCGCTTTGGGTCGGAACCCCGGCGGCCACCCAAACTCCCCCACCTGTGGCCAGGGCAAACTCCCCCACCCTGAGCATGCCTAGCCGCGGCTGAGCCGCGGGGCTCCGGCGACGAGACGGTTACCCTCGCCCCCTCACAAACGAGGGGAGGAAGGAGTGAACGTCTTGAAGTCGCATTTACGCATTTCTATTGAGACGCTGCTGCGAGGCGGGGCCACGCAGCGCGAGATTAAGCGCTTTACGGGGGTGGATCGCAAGACGATCCGCCGCTACCAGCGCTTGGCAGCAAATTCCCCCGGGGTAGCCACCGGCTCTGAGGCCCTGGTGGCTCAAATTCCCCCACCCCGGCCACCGGCTCCGACCGGAGCGCCGACGGTCACCACCCCGCGCGTGCCCCCCTCGGCGTGCGAGCCGCACCGCGCCTGGATCGAGGCGCAGGTCGGGCTCGGGCGAAACGCGGTTGCGATCTACCAGGACCTGGTCGAGGCGCACGGCTTCGGCCACGCGTACAACTCGGTGAAGCGCTTCGTGGCCGCGTTGAAGACGCGGGCACCCGAGCGCTTCGACGTGCTGGAGTTCCTGCCGGGCGAAGAGGCGCAGGTCGACTATGGGCAGGGGGCGCTCACGCTGGTGCGCCCGGGCATGTATCGGCGTCCGTACCTGTTCGTGATGACGCTGAAGTTCTCGGGCAAGAGCTTCCGCAAGGTGGTGTGGAAGACGAGCCAGGAGAGCTGGTCCCGTCTGCACGAGGAGGCGTTCCGGGCGCTCGGGGGCTGTCCTGCCTATGTGGTGCTCGACAACCTCAAGGAGGGGGTGATCCGGCCCGACCTCTACGCTCCGGAGTTGAACGCGGTGTATGCCGCGATGCTCTCCCACTACGGGGTGGTGGCCGATGCCTGCCGGGTGGGTGATCCCAACCGCAAGGGCACGGTCGAGAACGCGATCCAGCACACCCAGACGACCGCGTTGAAGGGGCGCAAGTTCGAATCGATCGAGTTGCAAAACGCGTGGCTCGCGCACTGGGAGGAGCGTTGGGCGGCGCTGCGCATCCACGGGCGCAAGAAGCGCCAGGTGCTGGAGATGTACCGCGAGGAGCAGCCGCATCTGCGCCCGCTGCCGATCGAAGGATTCCGCTTCTTCAAGCAAGGCACGCGTACCGTGGACGACGCCGGGCTCGTGCAGGTCGATGCTGCCTACTACGCGGCGCTGCCCGCCGCCCTCTTCAGCGAAGTCACCGTGCGTGTCTACGAGCACGAGATCGAGATCCTGGAGGCGAGCGGCAACGTGCTGCGCCGCCACCCCAAGGCCAGCCGCAAGGGCGAGTTCGTGATGAAGGGTGCTGATCGCATCTTCAATCCTTCGCGCGAGAGCGTGCGCCTGCTCGCCAAGGCCGAGCGCATCGGCGCGCACACGGCGGCGCTCGCCCGAGAACTATTCGCTCGCTTGGGTCGTCCCGGACAGCGGGCGCTCTACGGCTTGGCGAACCTGGCACGGCACTACCCCTGCGCCCAGATCGAGGCGGCTGCCGCGCGGCTGCTGCAGGCGCAGCTCTTCTCCTACGCCGCGCTCAAGCGTGTATTGGAACGCTCGGCTGCCGCTCAAGCTGCCCAAGCGCAAGCCCCGGCACTCACCCAGAGCGGCTCGCACGTGCGAGCACTCACCGAATATCAATCGTTCTGGGAGACCCACTCCCGGACGCACTCACAGGAGAACGCCGATGGCAATGTCGATTACTGAACTCGAACGCTCCCTTCGCGCGCTGCGCCTCTCGGGCATGGGCGCAACCCTGCAGGCCCGGGCGCTCGCCGTGGCGAGTCACGAAATGGATTTCGTCGAGGCCTTCTCCTGGCTCGTGCAGGATGAACTGGACCGTCGCCGCTCGCGGCTGCTCGAGCGCCGCTACGTGCTCTCGGGACTGCCCGAGCGCAAGGACTTGAAGGACTTCGACTGGGGCTACAACCCCACCATCCCCCGGCGCGCGGTGCTGGAGCTGGCCACCCTCAAGTTCATCGAGGCCAAGGATGACGCGCTACTCATCGGCCGTCCCGGCACCGGCAAGAGCCACATCGCCAAAGCGATCGCCGCCCTCGCCGTCAATCGCGGACACAAGGTCATCTACCGCGAGGCCCATCAATTGATCGAGGACATCAACGAGGCGCGTGAGCTGGGCACCATGCGCAAGCTGCGCGCGCAATTCAAGGCCGCAGAGCTGCTCGTGATCGACGATCTGTTCCTGCGCAAACTCCCCACCAGCGCCGGCGACGAGCTCGCCGAGGTCTTGATGAACCGCTACGAGAAGGCCTCGACGATCATCACCTCAAACCGACCGCTGGAGGACTGGGCGAAGCTGCTCGGCGACGTGGTCATCGCCGGCCCGCTGCTCGACCGGCTCATGCACCACGGCCACCTGCTCAAGTTCGACGGCAAGAGCTGGCGCCTGAAGGAGGCCGCTGCGCGCGTTGCCAAGCGCGGTTCAACCGAATAAAGTCAGTCCGTCCCGTCGCCGGGGGTGGGGGAGTTTGCCCTGGCCACAGGTGGGGGAGTTTGAGGTGGCCACCGGGGGGAAGCGGACATTGAACGAAACTTAGACGCCGCTCCTTACCCGCATCGAGAACGGTAATCGTGTCTCCATCTACAACACGAACCACCCGGCCCACTATCTCAGCGGCATGCATTTGGCTGGGATAGCGCAAGGGCGAGCAGGAAGGTAAGGATGCCGGTCATTGGGATATGCTGCCATAGCCGCTACCAAGCACGCCTATGGCGCGTGACGTATTACGCATTAATGGGGTTCGAGTAGGATTTCTGCCTAGACGTGATTCGTCATTCCGGTAAGGTTGCACTGACCCATTTATCATCTTGTGCGGCGACCGAGAGGAAGGAGGCAACATGAACATTCGTGCAACCGCATTCGGCCTAGTGGGCATCCTGGCCATGGCGACCTTGGTGGCAGGGTCGCCGCTCGCGGCGGCGGATGACCGGGAACGCGGCCGTGACCGCGACCACGGCCGCGACCGCGATCACGGCCGCGACAAGGTGCGGGAACGGGTCAAGGACAAGGGCGACAAGTACGAGTACTCCTACAAGGACCGTTACTGCGATTATAAGTACAAGTACAACTATCGCTCGCGCAAGACCGAGATCAAGCAGAAGGGTGACTGCCGCCACATCGAGCCGCCGTTTCGGACGGTGGGTGAATTCCCGATGCCGCGCACCGTGCCGCCGGTCGCCTCGCCCAGCGTCATTGGTCGTTGCAACCGCGAACAGCTCGGCCAGGTTTTGGGTGGCATCGCCGGCGGCGCGATCGGTTCGCAGATCGGGAAGGGAAGCGGGCGCACCATTGCCACCATAAGCGGCATTGTCATCGGTGTCGTGGTGGGCGGCGAGATCGGGCGACGCATGGATGAGGAGGACCATGGGTGCATGTCGCAGGCGCTCGAATACGCGCAGACAGACCAGCGGGTGCAGTGGACCTCGCGCAGCGGCGCCGTCTACCTGGTAACCCCGGGTGCGCCGAGCGGCAGCGGCGCCTCCCTTTGCCGGCCGTACCAGGCCCGCATTCGCATCAACGGCCGCGAGCAGCTTGAGCGCGGCACCGCCTGCCGCCATGCCGATGGCACGTGGGTGAGAACATAGCGCAGCGCCGTGTTGGACAACGCAGCTGCAGTTGGCTCGACAGGCGGCATCTGGCTTCCCTGGCTGGATCGCGCGCCGAGACCGACCCTCCCGCGCCTGCGGCCGCCCCGGTGTCACGTCCCGCGATGATAACGAAGCCAGACCGCTTCGTCCTGCTCGAGCTCTTCGAGGGGGGGTCCGTTTTTGGTGGATCTGATTGCTTCGCCGCCCGTCCGCTTTGGGTCGAAAGCGGACATGATCTGTGAGACCAAATCCGAATTACTACAGCTGAAAATCGGTGTTAGGTGGTGGGCACGTCTCGCGCGGTCGTGGAACTAGAGGCTTGCGAGTCCGAATCCTCCGGGAGATCTACGGCCGGCGGTATCCAATAGTGTCGATACGCCTCACCCTTGCGCCACACGCGCTCGCAGCGCCAGCCTAGTTCGCGTAGTGCAACGGCTAATTGTTGCGGCGTCGCGTGAAGCTGCCTTGCAAGGTACTCCACGAAGTAGTGAGGAGCGCGGGCTTCGGGCGCTAGCGAGTTGTACCACTGCGTTATCCGGTCCTTCAGCTTCTCTCGAGGATCCAACGTGGCCGATGCAGCTTCAGCGGCCCGCTTCTCTCGCTGCTCAGCGATCTCACGCTTTAACCTTTCAATGTAGTGCTCGCCATACATGGGTGCTCTCAGTCCTCAGTAGTCGTCCGCACAGCCGGCGTGTGAGGTGCGTTCCGCGCTGTCGCAAACAGCGCCAATAAGGTCGCCGCTTCGGCGTTCGCCGCCGCTTGTTTGTGAATCAGGGTGGTTGAGTTATCCATGTGTGTCTCGATCTAATCGTGGTGCCAATGGGCCGCGGGAGGCCGCTCTTATTTGTCTAATTCGTACATAGTGCATTCCAAAATGAGGTGATAACTGTTTGAATCTATTAGCGCGTATCATCATGTTTTCGCACGTTTTCTCGGGACGATTTTCGTCTGTAACACAATGAATAAAAAAGTAAAACTGAGAATTTTGTTCGTATGCATGGGCAATATCTGCCGCTCACCGATGGCCGAGGGCGTGTTCAAGCGTCGCGTTGCGGAAGCAGGGCTCTCGGAACATATCGCGTCCGATTCGGCCGGCACGCATGATTACCACATCGGCGAACCGCCCGACCCGCGGGCGCAACGGGCCGTTGAGCGGCGCGGATACGACATCAGCGGCCTGCGTGGGCGGCAGGTGACCCGCCACGACTTCAGCGAGTTTGACTGCGTGCTGGCGATGGATGAAATGAATTTGCGCCTGCTCGCCCGTTTGTGTCCGCAGGAGCACGCGCACAAGCTGAAGCTGTTCCTGGAATTCCACGCGGATCCGGCCATGCGCGAAGTGCCCGATCCGTACGGCGGCGGCGCCCAGAGTTTCGAAAGGGTCCTGGATATGGTGGAAGAAGCGGTGCAGGGGCTCCTGCACCACCTCCGTCAGCAACTCCCGCCCTAACGGGGAGGAGCGGTAATCGCGGTCTCTTCCGCGGCCGCGGACGACTCTCCCGTTTCTACCTGCACCAAGGGCTCGTTGTCCACGGAGGGCAGGGTCGGGCGCACTCGCCGGGGGCGCGGCGCCTCATCCTCGGGCTCCTGCTGCTGCTCGGCGATGCGGACCTTCTCCGGGTCAGACTCCACCTGCTGCAGGCCCGAAGGCAACTCGATTATGGACGGTGTGAATGACGCTAAACCCGCTTCACGCCCAGCAGGGGGCGTCTCGGCCGGACGCACCTCAAACGGTGCCGGCGCCTCGAAGTGCGGCACTGGCCTGAGAGGCTCTTCCGCGAACGCGGCGATTTCGTGCGTAGTCATCCCGGGGTCGGGCGCTTCCAATGCGCTCACTTCAACGGGGCCAGCAGGCTCGGGTTCGACTTGCGGCACGGCAGCGGCTGCAGCAATCGCGGCTGCCGCGAGTTCCTCGACATGGGTTGCCGGTTGCAGCGCCGGTGCCTCGCGCGGCTCCTGTGGACGTTGGGCGCCGGTGGCTTCAATCTGCTCGCGCTGCTCCTGGCGACCGCGGCCTCTGCGGCGCCGGCGACCGCGTCCCTCGCGCTGTTCGCTGGACTCGTGTGCGGGCCGTAGCGTTTGCGCCCCCACCGGGCCACCGGCGACCTCCACGGGAGCACGTTCGCGTTGGGGCGGTTGCTGACGTTGCTGCCGGGCACCGTCCTGGCGCCGTTGCTCGTGACGGTGACGGCCATTATCGCGCTGCCCTTGCGGCTGTTGTCCCTGGGGGCGCTGTTGACGCTGGCCGCCGGGCCTCTCGGAACGTGCCGGCTCGCGGTCGCGCCGCCCACCTTCCCGCTCCGCGCGTTCGTGGCGGCCACGGCGCGGGCCGCGGTCAGGTCGGGGAGTAGGTGCATCCGCAGCGGGCTGCGCTACTGAGGCGGCAGCAGGCTTGCGCCTGAAGAAGCCGACGAGCTTCCCGATGATCGAGTCGCGCTCGGCTGCCGGCGCCGAGGGCTGCTCGGGTCTGGCTTCACGCACGACGGGCGTCGGCGCTGGCTGCTGCGGAGTCACACCCTTTACCGCCGCTTCCTGGCGCGGCGTGGCCGGCTCGGCTGCGCCGGCGACCGGTTTTTCCTGCTCGGCAGGGATCTCGACCAGGTTGTAGCTCGCGGCAGGCGGTTCGGCCCGGTTGAGATCGTCGTGGCGCAGTCGCACGACGCTGTAGTTGGGTGTCTCGAGATGCGCGTTTGGAATGACCATGACCGACACGCGGTGGCGTGCCTCGGTCATCTGAAGATCCACGCGTTTCTCGTTCAACAGAAACGTGGCGACGTCCACCGGCACCTGCGCGTTCACCGACGCGGTGTTATCTTTCATCGCTTCTTCCTGCACGATTCGCAGGATGTGCAAGGCGGTCGATTCCGTGCCGCGGATATGGCCCATTCCGTGACATCGCGGGCAAGGGTTGTGCGCGGTCTCGCCGAGTGAGGGGCGCAACCGCTGGCGTGACAGCTCCATGAGCCCGAAGCGGGAAATCTTGCCCATTTGCACGCGTGCCCGGTCGTAGCGCAACGCGTCGCGCAGCCGGGTCTCCACGTCGCGTTGGTTGCGGCCGCTCTCCATGTCGATGAAGTCGATCACGATGAGGCCGCCCAGGTCGCGCAGACGCAGCTGCCGCGCGATCTCATCCGATGCTTCGAGATTGGTGTGGAGGGCGGTCTCCTCGATGTCGGAGCCGCGTGTCGCGCGCGCCGAATTGACGTCAATCGAAACCAGCGCTTCGGTATGGTCGAACACCACGGCGCCACCCGACGGCATCGACACCGACCGTGAATACGCGGACTCGATCTGGTGCTCGATCTGGAAGCGGGAGAAAAGGGGAACATCGTCCCGGTAGAGCTTGATCCGGCTCACGTTCTGCGGCATCACGTGCCCCATGAACTGCTGCGCCTGCTCGTAGACGCTCTCAGTGTCGATCAGGATCTCGCCGATGTCCTGGTGGAAGTAGTCCCGGATGGCCCGGATCACCAGGCTCGATTCCTGGTAGATGAGGAAGGCGCCGTTTTGCTGCTTGGCAGCGTCCTCGATCGCGCGCCAGAGCTGAAGCAGGTAGTTGAGGTCCCAGCCGAGCTCTTCGGCGACGCGGCCGATGGCCGCTGTGCGGCCGATGACGCTCATGCCCTGGGGCACCGGAAGCTGATCGATCACGTCCCGGAGTTCGTTGCGTTCCTCACCTTCCACGCG
>JAOTTL010000335.1:0-2161 GCA_029864385.1 Betaproteobacteria bacterium
GCTGCTGGCCGCGGGGATCGGCTACGGCATCGCCCTGGTGTTGGGACTGGTGCTGGCGCTGGCGCAGCGCACGCCCTACTGGCCGCTGACCCTGATCGTGCGGGAGTTCGTAGAGTTCATCCGCTCCACCCCGCTGGTGCTGCAGATCTTTTTCGTCTTCTATGTCGGACCGCAGTTCGGGATCCGCCTCGATCCCTGGACGTCAGGCATGATCGCTATCGGTCTGCATTACGCCGCCTATCTCTCGGAGGTCTATCGCGCCGGGCTCGACAGCATTCCGAAGGGACAGTGGGAGGCCTGCAGGGCGCTCAACTTAAGTGCGCGCAGGACCTACTTCCGCATCATCATTCCCCAGGCGCTGCCGGCGAGCCTTCCGGGCATGGGCAACTACCTGGTCGGGATCTTCAAGGACACCCCGATGCTCTCGGTCATCGGCGTCGCCGAGCTGATGCACACCGCCAACGCGCTCGGATCGGAGACCTATCGCTTCCTCGAGCCCTACACGATGGTCGGCGTAATCTTCTTGGCGATCTCGCTGCCAACGGCAGCCGGGCTTCGATTCTTCGAGGCGTGGGTGCGGCGCACGCTGGGCATGAGCAAGTAGACGAGAGAAGGCGATGAGCGAGCACACGTATCCCAATAAACTCGAGCCCGGCAGCCCGATGGTCCGGTTCTCCAACGTGACCAAGCGCTACGGGCCGCTTGTCGTGCTCGATTCCCTGGATCTCGACGTGGCGCCCAACGAGATGGTCTCCATCATCGGCCCGTCCGGATCCGGAAAAACCACGGTGCTGCGCATGCTGATGACGCTGGAGACGATCGACGACGGGGTGATCTACGTTGACGGCGAACCGCTAACCCACATGGAGCGCAACGGCGATCTGGTGAAAGCGAACGCGAGTCATCTGCGCAAGATGCGCGGCAATATCGGCATGGTCTTCCAGCACTTCAACCTGTTCCCCCACATGACGGCGCTACAGAACTGCATGGAAGCGCCGGTTCAGGTGCTGGGGCTGAGCAAGGACGAGGCCGAGCAGCGTTCGGTGGAGCTGCTCGACCTGGTGGGGCTTGCCGACAAGAAAGACCAGCACCCGTCGCGCCTTTCCGGCGGGCAACAGCAGCGCGTCGCCATCGCCCGGGCGCTGGCCATGCGGCCCAAGGTGATGCTGCTGGACGAGGTGACCTCCGCGCTCGATCCGGAAGTGATCGGCGAGGTGCTGAACGTCATTCGCAAGCTCAACAGCGAGCACAGCCTGACCATGCTGATGGTGACCCACCAGATGGGCTTCGCCAAAGAGATCTCTGATCGGGTGTGTTTCTTTTACGGCGGCAACATCGCCGAGCAGGGACCGCCGGATCAGATCTTCGGCAATCCCAAAAACGAACGCACCCGGCAGTTCTTGAGCGCGGTGCTGGAAGCGACTTGAGCTCGAGATGACCGATCTCTTCTGACCAGGCGCGGCCCTCGTGTTCAAGAACCCTTTCAGCGACGAAGAGCTCTCCACGCGCCTTGCCAATGCGCGCTCGGAGATGGCGGCCCGGGAAATCGATATCGCGCTGATCTCCACGCCGGAGAATATCTTTTATCTCACAGGCCTCGATCACTGGGGCTACTTCGCGCCGCATCTGCTGATCGTTCCCGCCGACGGCGAGATGACTTTAATCACTCGAGCCATGGAGCGGGTGACCATCGAGGCACAAGTGAGGAACGCGCTGTTCAAAGGACACGCGGACAACGAGACGGCTGCCGATGTCGCGATCCGTCACTTGAACACCCGAAACGCCACCAAACCGCGGCTTGAAGCGGCGCTTGAGGAAACTGAAGACGTGATCGCGGATCTGCCGGGCGCGCGATTTTGCATCGGGGTCGAAACCTGGTCGTCCGGTCTTGCCTACGCCTTCGGTGCGGCGCTGAGAGAAAACGTGCCGGCCGATGGCTGGATCGACATCACCGGCCTGGTGGACAAGCTGCGCCTGGTGAAATCACCCGAGGAACAAAAGCTCTTGCGCGCCACCGCGAAGGTCTCAGACGCGGCGGCGGAAGCCGCCATCGCCGCCATCAGCGCCGGCGCGAGGGAGGCGGACGTGGCCGCCGAATGCGTTGCCGCGATGATCCGCGCCGGCGGTCAGCCGCCGGGATTCGGGCCCTTCATCCGCCCGG
>JAOTTL010000336.1:0-2160 GCA_029864385.1 Betaproteobacteria bacterium
TCCAGCCAAGGATTCCCGGGCTCGATCCCCAAGGCTTGCCTGGCCGCGCGCGCGATCATGACCCGATCGAAATTCGCATGGAAACCCACGAGCACGTCCTTGCGGGCGTACTCCAGAAACTCGATAAGCGCCTCGACGGGGTCACGTCCCGAGGTCTGCGTTGTACCGTCGATCCCGTGCACGAGGATATTGCCATTGGCGCTGGGCCTCGCTTGACGCAGCACGACTTCAAAGCAGCTCTCCAGGCGTAAAAGATTTTCCTCGACCGGAACCGCTCCGATCGCTATGAGGCGGTCATGATAGGGACGCAGTCCGGTCGTTTCGACATCCACCACGACAAAGCGCATCGCCTTGAAGGAATGCTTGAGGTCCGGCCGCGCCAGGCGAAGATAATGCTCGACACGCGCCTGCTGCGCCGGTCCGAGCTGCGGGCTCTTGCGAAATAGGCGCTGCCACCAGCTCATAGCTGGTAATCGAGCCTGACGCGGGTCTGCATCCTGCGGGCTTGGCGAAAGCACTCCTTGAGAATCCGCCTGTCGACCTCGTTCAATGTCGCGGGGTCGAGGTGGTTAGCCGCCTCGCCGGTGCCCCCGCGCAGGCGCAGCAGCTGAATGAAATAAAACGCCTCGACCACGGCGTCACATTCCGCTGGCAAAATGTGAATACGGGCGCCACCAATACGCAGGCGCGCTGCGGTGCCGGTGTGCGCCACCGCCGTTGCAAGTCCGATCACGCGGGCGGCATCGACGAAGAGCCGCGCGCTGCGCTTCTTTAGGTCAATCGTGCCGGCATACTGGCCGTGGTCCTCAAGCACGAAATCCCGCAGGATGCCGAGTGGCGGTTCGATCTCGAGGGCCTGCTCCGCCATCATCCTGAAAAACCGCGCATTGTCTCGAGTCAGATCCAACAGATGCTTGCGCAACGTCTCGGCCAGATCTTCGGTACCGAACAGCGCGCGGAAGTCGAAAAAGATTGTGGCATTGAGCAATGCCTGTGGCTCGGGATCACGGATCCAGCGCGCGAATTGCTGCCCCCACTCGGCCAGACTCAGGCACCAGCGCGGATTGCTGGCCATGTTTTCTCCGATGCAAAAAAGATAACCGCACGCATCCAGGGTATGGTTCACTTCCTTGGCGAACGGCAGGAGGCGGCGGCGCAACTCGTCGACCGATGCGCCGTCCGGCACCCGGAAAATGATGCCATTGTCCTGGTCCGAGGCCAGCGTCTGCTCGAGGCGCCCTTCGCTCCCGAAGGCGAGCCAGCACCATTCGATATCGCTGATTGAATGGCGCTCGCGTTCTAGCTCGAGGATGCGCCGAGTGAGCGTGTCGTTCAACGCCGAGATGATCTGGGTCAACTGCTCGGCGGCAAATCCCTGATGAACCATGTTCGATGCGAGCTTGCGAATGTCCCCGGCCGCCTGAACCAGCGCCTCGTGGCCGCTGGCGTCATCGATCGTCCGATGGATCTGCCGGATGGAAATGCGCTGCAGAGTGAAAACATCGTGCTCCGCGACGACTCCGATCACCCGCCCCTCCTCGAGCACGGGCAAATGCCGGACACCGTGCGCGGCCATCACCAGCGCCGCGTCGTAGGCTGACGCGTCGGCGGAAATGACCTGCGGCGGGGACGTCATGACGTCACTTATGGGCTGCCCCGTATCGGTTTTGACCAGTGCCACGCGGTCGAGCGCATCGTGCCGGGTGAAGATGCCAGCGGGCGTGCCATTCTCTGAAACGATTACGATCGATCCGACATTTTCGTCATGCATGGCGCGGAGCGCATCGTGGATGGACGTCTCGGGGCTGCACGTGACCGGGGTCCGCTGCAGCAACGAGCGGAGCGCGCGATTCATTGCCTGCTCTTCGCTTGCGTTGCTGGCAGACTGCATCTTGAGCAGCCGGCGAGAATCGCGAAGCAGGCTGGCAAGATAGCCGGTCGCGAAGTCCTGAAAGCGCGGGCTGCGGTGCATGAGCTCAGTAAACACCGCGATTGGGAGTTGATAGCAGAAGGTGTCGACAGCCGCCAGGTAGGCGGATGTTACGGGGCGCTGCTCGAGCAGCGCCCCCACCGAGAAACACTCACCCGGTCCGAGGGTTAAACGCACTCGGGAAGAAACGCTGTTTGCCGTGAAGGGTGCGACTTGAACGAGCCCACGCT
>JAOTTL010000158.1:0-8413 GCA_029864385.1 Betaproteobacteria bacterium
GAGCCAGAAGAGACGCACGTCCTCGATCCGCTGCCCGATGTCGATCGCCTGGTGCACGCTCCAGCGTTGGTTGATGTCGCACATGAGGTCGATGTCCGGGCCGATCGCCTCGCGAATGGCGCGCGCGCGTTGCACCTCCCGTTCGGGGGTCGTGTCCCCTGGCAGCGCGAGCTGCATCTTCATCTGCCGGAAGCCCTTCGTAACGAGGCGTGGCGCGGCCCTGACCACATGCTCCAGCGGAAATTGACGCATCAGTGCGCCGCTTGCATAGGTGGGGACGCGATCGCGGTATCCGCCGATGAGCTGCCACAAAGGCAGGTTCTGCGACTTGCCGCGGATGTCCCACAGCGCAAGGTCGATTGCGGAGAGCGCGAGCGTAAAGATGCCGCCAGGACCGGCTGTGCCTGCGGCTGCGCGTAGCTTGGCGACGATTGCCTCGGTGCGCAGCGGATCCTCGCCAATCGCGAGCGCCCCGAGCTGGTCCACGGCGCTCTTGAGTGTGGCGGTGAGGGCGCTGCCAAAGAACGTCAAGCCAATGCCTTCTATTCCAGCATCGGTCTGCATCTGCAGCGTCACGATGCTGCGCGTGGCGCCTGGCACTGCGGGCCCATCGGCCAATGGCTCGTCAGCGGGGAGCTGGACGATTTGAGACTGAATGCGGGAAATTTTCATGGCTCACATCCGAAAATCGTAAGGCTCGCCTGATTCGGGATCGGGGGTCGCGTCCGACTCGACGAGGAGGAGAGTGTCTAGCGTGTGTTTACCGGGGGCGCTGCCGGCCCGGCAGCGGGCTTAGGCGTTGATTGCTGGTCGGATAGAAACACAAACTTCCAATCCGCGTATGTGGCTGCGCCTTCGAATGTCTTGTCGCGCAACCGGAAATTCGCTGACTTGAGGGGCTTGTCTTCCGAGAGGCTGTACACGCCGATGATGCCGCCGTCGGGTGCCTTGACGGTTCCCCACTCGGCCTTTCCCGTGATCGGGTCGGGGTAGATCTGGCGAAGATACCGTTCGGTGCCGGGCTTGCGCGAGTCCTTGAGCAGGTCCGGAAGATTTCTTGGATACTGGCCGGGCCCGCTCAAATAGTAACGCTCGATCGCCTTACGGTACTGGTTACCAATAAAGAGTAACTCGGCTTCCTTGTCACGCATCGCGCCTGTGTGCCAGACTTCGCCGACCAAGGCGAGCCCCGTGGCCATGATCGCGACGACGAGAAGACTCGTCAGGTAAGTGAAACCGGTTACGCGCCGCATTACCACTCTCCGTATGCCGTTCCGTCGCTTGCCTCACCGGGCGCGCCGCTCCTCACGTCGTACACGCCGCCGATTTGCGAGTCGTCCGGTGGTACCGCGATCCATGTATCTGGGCTCTCGGTGATCGGGTCTAGCGGGACCTTGCGCAGGTACTTCTCGGCAGCGAGCATCTCGATGGACTCGGGGTACTTCCCCTTGTCCCCGTAGTACTTCCCGATCGCATCGCGCATCTGGTAGAGATTCTCCTTGAGTACTGCTTCCTTTGATCTATCGACGCTTGAGAAGTAGCGCGGCACGGCGATCGTGAGCAGTGTCGCGATGATGGCGAGCACCACCAGGAGCTCGATCAGTGTGAAACCACGGCGGCGCATTACCACTCCCTGTACGGGCGACCGTTGATGCCCTTGCCCGGGGCGCGCGAATACACGTCAAAGACGTCGTCACCTTCTTGCGGATCGTCGGGCGGGCTCGCGTAGCTGCGTTTGCCCCAGGTGTCCGCAGGCGCGAGATTCGGGTCGGCGGCGAAGGGATCACGCGGCACACGACGCAGGAAGTAAATTCGTTTCTTCTTTGGACTCTTTTGGTCCTCGACGCCGTCGGCCAGGTCCTCGATCCTTTTCGGGTAGCCGGAGTCGTCGACGCGCTTCTGGATGCGGCCCTCGTCAAACGCCTGCTTATAGGCGTCAATTGCCTCTCGAATTTCACGCAATGCGCGACGCAGGTCCTGTTCGTTCGCACGCTGAACCACGAGCTGTTTGAGCGGCATGGCGACAGAAGCCAGGATCGCGATGATCGCTACCGTGATGACGAGTTCGATCAGCGTGAACCCGCCATCGGCTCTGCGGTTTCGCGCGCCGGTCACGGTCTCGGGGCGCCGGGCTGTACGCCCCCAAAGGGCACCGTACTCGGTACCGGTGTCGGCTGGCGCGGCGTGGCTGGCGGCGTTGGTGGCGCTGGCGCGGGTCCCGGCGGGCCCGGCGACCTGGGCACGCCCCGGACCGGCGGAGCGCCGGTGGCGGCTTCCGTGCCCGCGGCGAACTCGGCCGAGCGCACATCCGGCCGCGCGAGCGTGCGCACCAGCCGCGGCGTGATGAGGAGCACGATCTCGGTTTTGGTGGTCGTATCACTCGACGCTGAAAAAAGCCGCCCCACGATCGGGAGATCGCCGAGGCCCGGTATGCGGTCCGCGCTGCGGCGGTCCTCGTCGCCGATCAGGCCTGCGAGGACCTGCGTTTCACCGTCGTGCAGGCGCAGCGTGGTGTTTGCGGTGCGCGTGCCGATCTGGTAGACGACGGAACCGTTATCGCTGCGAATCTCCTGTACGATATTGCTCACTTCCAGCGCTACTTTGATGCCGATATCATCGTCCAGAAAGATCTGGGGCTCGACCTCGAGCTTGAGGCCGACATCGAGATAGCTGACATTTTCGGACACGAACCCTCCTGTGGCGGCAGCGGTGGTGGTGATCACGGGCACCCGGTCACCGATGTGAATGTTCGCTTTCTCCTTGTTCTTCACTCGGACGCGCGGATTTGCGAGCAGCACGGCCGTGCCGTCCTGCTGGTGTAGCTCCACGATTAGTGCCGGCGACAAGATGAAAGCGGACAAGGGGGCGCTCACACGCGAAAGGGTCGCCCCCGCCCCCACCGTTGCAGGGTCCTGGATGAACACCTGCTCCGGCCAGCGCACGCCCAGCTCGAGCAAGCGGGTCTTCTTCACCTCCAGCACCTCGACTTCGAGCACTACCTCCGGTTCGGCGAGGTCCTGCGCCGCGACGAGTCGCTCGGCCAACCGCACCGCTTGCGGGGTGTCCTTGATGACGAGCAGGTTGAGTTTCTCGTCAATGAAGATGTTGCGCGTCCTTACCAGCGCGCGGATCATGTTCGCCGTCTGTCTGACGTCTGCGTTGGCGAGATAGAAGCTCTTCACGACGAGTTCCTGGTACTCGCGCAGCTTCTGCAGCGTGTTCGGAAACACGAGCACCGTGTTCTCGCTAAGGATCTTCTGCTCGAGTTGATTGGTGACCAGGACCAGCCGGATCGCCTCTTCCACCTTGGCACCGCGTACCAAGATCGTGGTCTTCTGATCGGCGCGCACGTCCTTGTCGAAGACGAAGTTGACGCCGGACACACGGGAGATTACGTCAAACGCGCCACGCAAGGTCACGTCGCGCAACTCGAGCGAAATGGGTTCCGTGGTGGTGGTCTTGAGCCGCACCGCGGCGATCGCCGGCTTGATGAGCTTCTCGTCAATGCGGCGCTGCAGCCGCTGGGCCTCGCGGTGTTGAGGGTTCTCGACCAGCACCGGGCGCAGTGCGTCCTGCGCTTCGCTGTACTTCCCCGCCTCAACGAGCTTTCCGACTGCGGCAACAATCGTGCGGTGACGCTTGTCCGCCTCGATCTGCGCAATGCCGGCCCGGGCTCGAGGGTTCGCGGCGTCGTATTTGAGCGCACGCTGATAGAACTCTTCGGCGAACGCGTACTGACCGGAGCGCCGCAGCGCCTCCGCCTGGCCCAGCCATCGCACCACCAGCAAATCACGTTCGCGGAAGTACTCGCCGCGCAACGCGTGATTGCTCGGATCTGCCTTGACTGCTCGATCGAGCGCGGCGAGCGCTTCCTCGCCGCCCCCCTCGGCAAACTGCTTGCGTGCCTCCTCGACAGGGTCGGCGGCACACGCCACGAGCAGCATGCAGGCGGCGAGCGCCGTGAGCAGGAAGCGGAAAAGTTGGCTTTGAGGTTTCATGGATTCACCTGGCTTCGGTATCTTCGCGTGGCTGGAAATGTAACGTGAAGCGGACTTGCGCCTCGAGCAGCGCTTCGCCGACCTTCTGGCGTTCGAATCGCAACGCGTCCACGGACGCGATGGGCATGGTTTTGAGCACCGCGCCGACGAACTCACGGATCTGTGGAAACGTGCCGCGGATCGGCAGAATCACGCGGTAGGACCGGAGACCCGCACCGCGCTTTTCAAGCTGGTATTTGCCCTGTTGGAGTTCGAGCTGCGCTGCGCGCGCGAGGCCGTAGAGCTGCTCCAGTTCGTCGGCTAGCTTTTCAACCGGGGGAAAGAGGTTGTGGAAGCGCCGCAACGCGTCGGCGCGTCCCCCCGCGGAAACGAGCTGATGCGGCATGCGCGTCCTCAGGTGCTCGGCGGCGAGCCGCTGCGCAGCGAGCTCGCGCTCCGCCGGTACAAATGTCGATACATAGAATCCCGCAGCTGCGAGCAGCACACCGACTCCGATCACTCCTGCGGTGCCCAGCCGGCTGAGCCAGGAATTCAGCCGTCTCACGGCACGCTCCTGAACGAGGCCTGCACCGTAAACTGGATCGGCCGCTGCGGGTCCTCGATCTGTATCTGGTGGTTCACGACGTGCACGTCGGCGAGGACCCTGGCGTTAGCGAGGCGCCGCAGATACTCGATCATCGCCTTCTGGTGGCGTGCCTCGGCGGTAAGACGCAGCAATTGCTGTTGCGCATCGGGCCGCAGCTGGAGGATGGCGACGTCTTTGGTAAGCGTGTCCTCAACCGTGTCTACCAGCGACGCCCAAGGCAGGGTCAGTTGCCGGATCACCGTTTCGGCGTTCTTCGCCTGCTCCTCGAGGCGCTTGTTCGAGACGGCGCGCGATGGGCGGCGCTCGGTGCTGACGAGGCCGCTCGCAGTTTCCAGCCGCGTGAGTTCGACCTGAAGGTCGCGGTAGCGCGTGCCCAATTCGCCTGCGACCGCAAGCGAGACAGCGAGCAGCAGCACGCCCGGCCACAACAGCCGGCGTGGCGGGGCGATGTAGTCGAGTGCGAGTCGCTTCATGCTTATCCTGCAGTGAGCGCCGTGGCGTAGCGCCCGTCCTCGAGCGGCAGATAGCCGTCCAAAGGGGGCAGGGTGAGGCCCTGCAACTTCCAGGTCGCATGCGGCCAGTGGGCTTTCACGCCGTGCAGCCCGTGTACGAGCACCGTGTCCGGCGTCTGACCGTCAATGCGGTGGCGTTCGCGGTCGAGCAACGTGACCCATTCCTGCGGCGAGACGAATGCGCCCTTCGCGTTCTGCACCGTTCGCCAGCGGCCTTTAGCGAGCAATGCAAGACAGGCACGCTCCGGCTCGACGAGCAGCAGCCAGGCACCCGCCGCGGGCATCGCGCGATGCCAGCGGTTGAACGCCGCCATCAGGTACGGCTGCACCGAAACCAGCCGCGCCTTCCCGCTTTTCGGGAAGCAGCCCCGGATTGCGTCAAGCAGCGCTCCATCAATCGCGCTGGCGAGCCGCGGTGCGCCGGCCGGCTCCTTGCTTACGCGTAAAGTCCATGATTTTGCACGTTCACCGTGGATCTTCGTGAAGCAATGCCGCGCAAAGGCCAGTTCCTCCTCAGCACCCGTGAGCGCCTCGTCCCAGGGAACGAGCGCGTAGCGCACGAAATGATTCGATAAAACCACCGCGACGTTGAGCGGCTCGCCAGTTAAGCCCTTGGTGGCATCCTTCAACGCCGCGGCCGTGCCTTGCCACGGTTCCGCACCGAAGGCCGGATCGCAAGGCACGGCGCGCTTGGTGATGATCCGAGGCCGCAAGCTACCGCTCACGCGGACCAGCGCGAGCTCAGTGGACGAGAACCCGACCAGCAGCCGGTCACGCCACAAACGTAACACGGTTGATCTCCTGCAGCGTGGTGTCGCCTTTCCTTACCGCCTCGAATGCCGCCTCGCGCAGAAAGCGCATGCCGCCAGCCTGCGCCGCCATCTTGAGCTGGCGGACCGGCGCACGCTTGGTAATCAGCTCGCGCAGGTCATCGTTGAGGATCATCAGTTCGGCGATGGCTTTCCGGCCCCGGTAGCCGGAGCCCCGGCACTCACGGCAGCCTCGTCCCTGGCGGAAGCGGAAGCCGCGCGCTGCCGCCTCCTCGATCCCGGACTCTTGCAACAGCCCGGACTCGGGGGCACAGTCCTCGGCACAGTGCGGACAGATCAGCCGCACCAGCCGCTGCGCCAGGATCGCGTTGAGCGCCGAGACGAAGCCGAACAAGTCCACATTCATGTTCACGAAGCGGCCGATCACGTCGAACACATTGTTCGCATGCACGGTGGTGAACACAAGGTGCCCGGTAAGCGCCGACTGAACCGCGATGTTTGCGGTCTCGGGATCGCGGATCTCGCCGACCATGATCTTGTCCGGGTCGTGGCGCAGGATCGAGCGCAGCCCACGCGCAAAAGTCAGGCCCTTCTTCTCGTTAACCGGAATTTGCAGCACACCGGAAAGCTGGTACTCGACCGGGTCCTCGATGGTGACGATCTTGTCCTGCCCGTTGTTGATCTCCGTGATTGCGGCATAGAGCGTCGTGGTCTTGCCGCTGCCGGTGGGCCCGGTGACGAGCAGCATGCCGTAGGGTTCATGCGAGAGCCGCCGCAGCGCCGCGATGTCCCCAGGCTCCAAACCAAGCGAGTCCAGCGAGAGCCGCTGCTGCGTGCTCTCGTAGAGCGCCTGCTTGTCGAGCACGCGCAGCACTGCGTCCTCGCCGTAAATACTCGGCATGATGGAGACGCGAAAATCCACGGCGCGGCCCCGGTCGAGCGCCTTGAAGCGACCGTCCTGAGGGACGCGCCGCTCGGTGATGTCGAGTTCGGCCAGCACCTTTACCCGTGCGATCGCCTGCTCGGCCTGCTGCACGTCCTGAATGAACTTTACCTGCGAGAGTATGCCGTCGATGCGGAACTTGATGATGAGCCCTGAGGGGATGGTCTCCAGGTGGATGTCGCTGGCGCCGATCATGAGCGCGTCGCGTAGCGTCGAGCGCACGAGGCGCACCACTTCGCTCGTTTCATCGCCGATGGCCTTGAGCGACAGGTTCTCGACGCGCTCGCGATCTTCGACGTGCGCACCGTGCTCCCCGTGCACCGTGTCGAGAGCGCGCAACGTTTCTTCGTATCCGGCGAGGAACGCGACGAGATCGCCGCGGTGGACGAGGCACCAGCTGAACGGCGCGCCGATGCGCTCCTCCGCCCACGCTTGGAGTTCAGAGGAGAACGGATCGTCCGTGGCGAGCAGAAGATAGCCGTCCTCGCGGCGCAGCAATACACAGCCGTGCTGCGCACATTCGCCGAAAGGCAAAATGTCGAACCCGGGCGCGGTGCGGCGCAGGTCTTCCATGCGCAGACTTTCGAGCTGCAGGGTCGTAGCCAGCCGCGCCGTAAACGTGTCCGGCTCAAGGCCGAGCTGCTCTTCCAGCACGTCCACGATACGCCGGCGAACGGCCAACGCGTCGGCCCGCGCCTGCGAAATCTCCGCTGCGGCAACAGGTTCGATGGTGGCAGCCGGGATCGCACTCATCACAGGCTTCCCGCGAGCTCGAAGATGGGCATGTACATGAGGATCACGATCGCACCAATAACCAGGCCGATTACGGCCATGAGGATCGGCTCGAACAACCGCGTGAACCAGTCCACCCACCGGCTGATCTCTTCGTCATGGAACGCGGCGATCCGGTCCATCATTTCGCCCATGTTGCCGCTCCGCTCTCCAACCGACAGCATGCGCAGCGCAACCGGGGTGGTGAGGCCGTTCCGGTCCATGGACTGCGACACCGCGTGACCCTCTCTGATCGCGCGGCTCGCGGCGACGAGCCGCTCGCGCAGAACCGGGTGCAGGAGTTCCGTGCTCATCTCGAGAGCGGTGACGAGCGGCATCCCGCCGCGCAGCAGCATTCCGATGGTGCGGTAAAAGCGCGCTAGCTGATAGATCTTCATGCGCTCGCCGATCGCCGGCAGCCGCCACAGCACATCGCCGAGCGCAGCACGCAGCCGGGAATGGCGCAGCCCGTATGCGGCGCCTGCAGCCAGCCCGAGCAGAACGGCGAGCACCAGCACGCCGTGCCCCTCGACCGCCTGACCCCAGATGAGCAGCGCTTTCGAGAAGACCGGCAGATCTGCGCTGCGCTCTTCGTAGATATGTGAAAATTGCGGAACGACGTAAAAGAGCAAGAACAGACTGACTAGCCCGCCGACGGCGATCAGCAGCAGCGGGTAGATCGACGCGTTTACGACGCGCTTGCGGATCGCCTCCAACTGGTGCTCATAGGCAACGTAGCGCGAGAGGGCGGGCGCAAGGTCGCTCGTCTTCTCGGCTGCCCGCACGGTGGCGACGTAGAGGCTCGAAAATGCCAGGGGAAACTGTTCGAGCGT
>JAOTTL010000337.1:0-2144 GCA_029864385.1 Betaproteobacteria bacterium
CGGTCCGAAAACCGCGCTGGGCGGGACTTACACCCCGATCCCGGGGGATGCCTTGTTTTTCAGCCGATTTCAGTCGGTGTTCATTCATTACGGCGAAACCAAGCACGCCGACGATCCTGACTATCTCGCGACCCATGCACTCGCGTTGCGCGCGGAAACGTTTCACCGCTGCCACGGCTTTGATGAGAACGTCCGCCCGATCCTGGAAGACGTCGAGTTCAGCCACCGCCTGCGCCGCGCTGGAGTTGTGCTGGTGCTCGACCCGGCGCTGCAGGTACGACATATCTTTAACTATTCATTCCGTCGCTCGTTGAAGAACGCATTCACCAAGTCGCGCTACTGGACCCGCTACTCGCTGGCGAATCACGATCTGCTGGCGGACTCCGGGACTGCTTCACACGAACTCAAAATCAACGTCACCGCGTACCTGGCAAGCAGCCTGCTGCTGCTCGCCGGTTTGCTGACGGGGCAAAACACCTTGCTCGCCAGCGTCGCCGTGGTGCAGGCAGCCAATTTGTGGTTCAACCGGGGACTGCTGGCGGCCTTTCGCGCCGCCGCTGGGCTCGGCTTTGCGGCTGCGGCGTCGGCCTATTATGCGCTCGCCTATCCCCTCGCCGTGGGTTTCGGCGCCGTGGTGGGCGCCGCCGAGCACGGGTTGAGGCTTGCGCCGATGCGGCGCGTCGCACCGCGATGAGATTCACGCCTTTTCGCCATCTGCCGGCGGTGCTGTGGAAGCGCCGTCCGATCCAGCTCACGTTCTTTGTCACGCGGCGGTGCAACGCGCACTGTCCGTTCTGCTTTTACCTCAACGGTGATGACCGCGACAGGCACCGGGACCAGGAACTGACGCTCGAAGAAATCCGCAGAATCTCACATTCGTTTGGAAGCTTGCTGTGGCTCGCCTTCTCGGGCGGCGAACCCTACGTGCGCCGCGATTTGGCGGAAATCGCGCACGTGTTCTACGAGCAGAACCGGCCGGCGATGCTGCTGCTGCCCACCAACGGCCTGACGCCGGAACTGATCCGCGACCGCACCGAGGAGATTCTGGCGCGCTGCCCGCGCAGCACTGTCGTCGTCAAGCTATCGCTCGATGGGCTGGAGGGGGATCACGACGCGCTACGCGGCACACCGGGCGGGTTCGAGCGCGTGATGCGAAGCCACCGCTTACTCGCGCCGCTGCTGGATCGCTATTCCAACTTCGAGCTCGGCATCAATACCGTATTGCTGTCGGACAATCAGGACAAGATGGATCAGATTATCGACTTCGTACGCGATTTGCCTGGCATCCGGACGCACACGATTTCACTCGTGCGCGGCAACGTGGCTGAGCCGCGCTACACCGAAGTCGATGCTGCGAATTATCAGCGCGCGATCGCGCGGCTGAAGCAGGAGCTGAAGGAACCATGGGCCGCCCACTATCGCTTCCGCGGTGGGCGACTCAAGGCCGCGCAGGATATCCTGCAGCGGCGGCTGATTGATCGCACCCGGGCGCAACAGCGCCGCCAGATTCCTTGCTACGCGGGGCGACTAAATCTGGTGCTCACAGAGCACGGCGAGGTATACCCCTGCGAAATCCGCTCGGATTCGCTTGGCAATGTGCGCGAATGTGATTACGACGTGAATCGCCTGCTGCGCGGCGCGGCGACGCAACCGGTACTTGAATCCATCCACCGCGGGGAGTGCCACTGCACGCACGAGTGTTACTTCATTACCAACATTCTGTTCAATCCGCGCCTGTACCCAGCATTGATGCGCGAATATCTGGAACTGGCGCGTTCAGCCCGGGCGCGTAGTGGCGCCGCGCGTCCGGCGGAACAGCCGGCGGCTGGCCCACAGCCAGAATAGACTCCTGATCCCTTGTAGAGCCACGCGCAGGTCGCGCAGACTCCGCAGCGCAAGTACCCGTCGCCACAAGAACGCCGGGCGTGAATAGAAACGCCGGAAGGCGGTCTGGCGCAGGCTGTGAATCTGCTCACGCGTCAGGGTGTGGGGCACGAAGGCCGCACCCTGATAAGTGTAATCGGAAAGATTCGCGGACACGGTGCCATAGCGCCCGCGGTGCTCGTAAAGATCGGTCCCGGGAAACGGCGTCAGGCTGTGAAAATTGGCGAGATCCGGATTAAGTTCTAGCGCGAACTCGATGG
>JAOTTL010000159.1:0-8379 GCA_029864385.1 Betaproteobacteria bacterium
CAGATTATGACAGGGAACGGGCGCGCCAGAACCACTCCGTGAAGGTGGAAGGTGGAAGGTGGAAGGTGGAAGGTGGAAGGCGAAAGGTGGAAGGCGAAAGGCGAAAGGCGAAAGGCGAAAGGCGAAAGGCAATAACCCTGGTGATGGGTGATGAGTGACGGGTCCTTAGCGCCGCTATTTCTGAATCCGTATCCAGGTCCTCACCTGGCGTTGTCTTAGCGTTCTTTTAAGAATCGTGATCGGTGATTCGTTAGCGGACGCGCTGACGCTCTTGTTTTCTATTTGGAATTCTTGGCGCCCTTTGCGGCCTTCCCCGCCTTGGCGGTGAAGCTGTCGCTCAGCCCGCACTGCGGGGGTCATCCTTCTGCCTTCATCCTTCCTTGCTGGGTCGTGCTAGGATTGCGGCGCACGTTTCGCGCCGGAATCAAACGAAATCGAGATGAGCACTCAACAGCCCCCTGCCAGTTCCATCGTCCATGACGCGCCGGTGCTCCCGGCTCAGCCGCGCGATTTCTGGGGGAGTGATCCAATCGCTGCCGTATTGCGAGAGCTCGATATTCCGTTCGTCGCGCTGGTCCCGGGCTCGAGCTACCGCGGGCTGCACGACAGCATTGTCAACTACCTCGGCAACCGCTCGCCTCAAATTCTGCTCACGATCCACGAGGAGAATACGATTCATATCGCTCAGGGCTACGCTAAAACGTCCGGGCGCATGATTGCGGCCGCCGTGCACGCCAACATCGGGCTCATGCGCTCGGTGATGGGGGTCTACAACGCGTGGTGCGACCGCACGCCGATCCTGCTCCTTGGTGCGACCGGCCCGTGGGACGCCACCCGCCGGCGCCAGTGGATCGACTGGATACACACATCTGCCGATCAGGGCGGTCTCATCCGCAACATCACCAAGTGGGATAACCAGCCGGGCTCGCCGGCAGCGGCGATGGAGGCGGTGCTGCGTGCGGCGCAACTCGCTCAGATCGCGCCGCAGGGCCCGGTGTACGTGAACCTCGAAGTCTCGATGCAGGAGCTCAAGCTCGATGCGATGCCGCCATTGCCGGATGTGAAGCGCTTTGCGGTGCCGCAAGCAGTGCGCCCTGCGCCTGAGCTGGTCGCTGCCGCGGCGAAGCTGCTATCGGGTGCGAAGAACCCGGTGATTTTCATGGGGCGCTGCTCCCGCAGCCTCGAGGGCTGGAAGCAGCGCATCGCGCTGGCCGAGAAGCTGAATGCGCCCGTGCTCACCAACATGAAGTCCGCCGCGGCATTCCCGACCGACCATCGCCTGCAAGCGGCGCCGCCGGGCGCCTATCTCGAGCCGAGCGCGGAGAAGCTCGTTGCTGCGGCCGACGTGGTGCTGTCGCTTGATTGGCTGGACCTCGCCGGCACGCTCAGGCAGGCCTATGGCCAGAATCCGGTCGCGGCGAAGGTGCTCCAGGTCTCGTGCGACCAGCACAGCCACCGCGGCTGGAGCATGGATCACCAGGGGCTGCCCCCCGTTGACCTCTACCTGATGTGCGAGACCGATGCGGCCGTGCCGCTGCTGCTCGAGGCCGTGAGCCCGCGCACGGCGAGGGCGGCAATTCCGGCGCCGGAGGCGCTGCCGCCGCTGCGCGCCGACGCGCTGTCGCTGCGGGGCGTCGCGGTCGCGCTCGAGGGCGCAACCCGCGGCGTCGACGTCTGTTACACGCGCCTGCCGCTGGGCTGGAACGGTGCGTATACGCAGTTCCGCCATCCGCTGGACTACATTGGCCATGACGGCGGCGCCGGCGTGGGCTCGGGGCCGGGCGTCACCGTCGGCGCCGGACTCGCATTAAAGGGCAGCGGCCGCATTCCGATCGGCCTCATGGGCGATGGCGACTTCCTCATGGGCAACACCGCGGTATGGACCGCGGCGCACTACCAGGTTCCCTGCCTCATGATCGTTTGCAACAACCGCTCCTTCTACAACGATGAGCGCCATCAGGGGCGCATGGCGGAGCAGCGGGGGCGCCCCGCGGAAAACAAGTGGATCGGCCAGCGCATCGACGATCCCGACGTCGACATCGCGGGGATGGCGCGCGTGCAGGGCGGGGTCGGCATCGGTCCGGTGACGGATCCATCGGACCTGCAGCCGGCGATCGAGAAGGGCCTCGAGGCAGTGCGCGCCGGGAAGGTATGCGTGATCGACGCGCGCGTTCTGCCGGGCTACGACGGGCGTGCCTAGCGATTGGCCGCGGGCGTACGCGCCGCGGCCAAAGAGGTGATGAATAAATGGTGATGAAAACCGTTGCGACGGCGTAGTGCGTCTCAATCTCTTATCACCATTTCCCATCACCAGTAATCATCACCATTTTTCATCACCAGTACTACTTCGGAGGAATGACGGGCAGCAGCAGATACGACGCTTTGTCTCCCCCGGAGTAAATAGTACTCCGTGCCCCGCTGTTGTAATCCGCGTGATAGTGCGTGAAATGTGAGCTGCCCACGCCGTCGACGGGCGCGATATCGAGGCGCAGCTTGTGACCCTTTTTGAAGACCATGCTCGTCGGCCAGATTTCCACCTGGGACTCGACGATCTCGCCCGGCTTAAGCCACCAACGCTCGTCATGCGCGTGATAGGGCCGATAGGGCAGCGAGCGCTGCGGATCGAGCTTGCGGTGCGACGCGCGCAGCCAGCCCTTGGTGACGGCCGCCAGCGGCTCGCCGCGCTGGCCCACTTCGCAGACGTCCTTGCCGTCGGGGCCGATGTTGCGGATTGTCGCGAAGATGTCCATGTCCTCGGCCGTGCTGGAGACCCAGAGGTTGAGCACGACCGGCCCGGTCACTTCCGTGTCCTCCTTCATAGGCGGCGTCTCGAATGACACCCCGCGCGGCGTCGGGCCAGGGCGGCTCGGGCTGCTGGCCGCATACGTCACCTGCGCCATCTGCGGTGGCGGCGTCTGTGTGAGAACGCCTTCCACGGCGTCGGCCTTGTCGGAGGCCTCGCGCTCGACTTCGAGATGCAGCTTCGTCCACTGCGTGCGGGCGATCGGCCACTCGTTCTCGAAGCGGAACGGGTAGGGCTTCTTGCTGCCCCCGGTGCGGATCTCGAGCTTCACCGGCGGCTCGTCCATGATTCCGGTGTCGATGCCCTTGAGCCAGTAGTCGAACCAGCGCAGCTGGTCCATGCGCCCCTCTTCCGAGTGGAAGGGGTGGTAATGCGATCCGGTGTGGATGCGGAGCTTTTTATGTTTCGAGGCCGCACACATGAAGCCTTCGGTGTTGCCGCGCAGATGCATCGAGAAGCCGGTCCAGTTGCCGACGCTGTACAGCGGCACGGTGATTTTCTCCCAACGCGCGCTGCACGTGCGCCAGTACTCGGAGTCGAGGTCGTTCCTCATGTAATGCCACAGCAGGTCGTTTTGAAACGAATCGGGGTTGTAGCTCCGCGGCTTGCCGAGCAGGTGGTGCGCTGTGTTCGTGTGATGCCAGTTGGAGATGAACCCCAAGGCGAAGATGCCGCCGTGATAGGCCTGGTCGCGGTACTGATCGGCGCGCCCTTCCCACGGCATGATCGCCTTGAGCGAGGGCGGCTGCAGGCCGGCGACACGCCACTGGAACGCCGCGTGATACGAGATGCCCACGGTGCCCACGTTACCCGAGCACCACGGCTGCCGCGCGATCCACTCAATGCAATCATACGTGTCGAGCGCTTCCTGGTACGAGCTTGGTTCCGATTTCCCGGGGGACTTTCCCGACCCGCGCGTATCCACGCGCACCAGCGTGTAGCCCCGCGGGCACCACCACAGGGGATTCACCGCTTCCCAGTTCATGTAGGGGTTGGCCGCTTCCTCCAGGTCCGGTGGCGGAACCCACAGCTTGTCCTTGTGGTAGGGGCCGATGTTCATGATCGCTGGGAAGCGCTCGGCGCCGCCGTCGGGGCGGAACACGTCGGCGCAGATGAGACTCCCGTCGCGCAGAGGAATCCAGACGTCCTTCTCGACGATCAGTTTGTAGTCTTTCGGCTGAGAAACGTTAGCTAATGCCGTGCTCATTCTTGTTCTCCCGTTAATGCGGATTCGAACAACTGCTGCCCAATGCCTGCCGTAATGCCGTGGGGAGGTTGGGGCCGAGAGCCACCGCCACTACACCGCAATTCTGACATGGCTGTTCCCCGGACGTGAGCCGACATCGTAAGTCACGATCGGGCGGGCTTGGGAGAAGAGATCAGCGGCGGTGGTACAAAGCGACAGGGGACCGCACACGCGGTCCCCTGGTGAAGTCGGCGGGAACGCGACGGCCGGGACTCAAAACCCCGGTGCGCCGCTTTTCAGCAGCCGCGAGTTGTGCGGAGTCGTCGCACGATCGCGACCCGGCTGGTGGACAAGGGGGAAACGGCGTGCGGCAGCAGAGCCGTTTCGTGCGGGGCGCGTGGCTCTACAGGTACTTTTCGGCGCAAATGATGATTTCGCGATTCGTCGGGAAGCTCAGGCATTCCCGGGCGTCCTCGCGCGATTTGGCCGTAAGCCGCCTGACAGTCGGCGTGGCCGCCATTTTTTTCTCTTTTGCTTCTGCCTTCATCGGTGTCGCCGGCTTGTCGGCCGCCGGTTCTTGCGCCTGCGCCAGGCACAAGACGGGCAACGCGCACAGCGCCGCAAAGGTTGCCACATGGCATATACGGTTCATGACCTGCCTCCTCTCTCCGGAGAGAGCATTATGGTCGCACAGAACGCCGCCATCCAGCGGGGCAATAAGTCACATGTCCCGCGCCGAACGGCGCTTCCAGCCGGGCTTTTGACGCATGCGGCCTGACGACCGGATTGTACCGCCACACGATGATCGCGCAACCGATCGGCCGGTCGGCGAGACCCCGGAGCAGCCCTGCGATGCTGGCGTGGCGACTCATTGTCCGACGAGGCTCGCGACATCGCCCAAACGGATCTCGCCGCCAGCACCGCGGGTCAGCATTCCTACCGCGAACGTCGGCTCCCGCTGGCCGAAGGCGCTTACCAGGATCTTCATGACAGGCAGGTCGCGCTCGCCGGTCCCAGGGTTGGCGTGGGTGGCAAGACAGCGGACTTTAGGTTTGACGACGTCGAATTCGACGCTGCCGATGCGGATCCTGCGGTCGACCCAACCCTGCTCCGCCCAGGGATGCGCGCCCTCGATCACGATATTCGTGCGGAAGCGCTGCTCCTTGAGCGTTGAATCGCCGCTAGCGGCCGCCAGGGCGGCGAGGCTTTCACGGCTGTGCAGCGTGACCTGCCCGGCTTCGTTGTCTTGGTAGCGCGGCCGTACGCCGTCGCCGACGAGCCGCAGCGGACAGCGTTCCGGGTGGCCGGCGAGGGGGTTCTCCTCGAGCGCCAGCACGTAGTCCTGCAGCGCAGCGGCG
This sequence comes from Betaproteobacteria bacterium, assembly GCA_029864385.1. Taxonomy (GTDB): domain Bacteria; phylum Pseudomonadota; class Gammaproteobacteria; order Burkholderiales; family SG8-41; genus SG8-41. The sequence continues at coordinate 5,348 of JAOTTL010000159.1, forward strand.
ACCCGCTTGCGGCCGCGCTCGTCCAGCGCATCCTCGACCAGCAGGGCGCCCGCGCGGCTCAGTTGCAGTCGCAGCGCGCGGTGATCGAAGCGAAGATCGAGACGCGCAAGGCCCGGCGTGTTCACCAGGGCCACGAACTCATACTTCTTGCTCCAGGCTTCGTCCGGCACGGTGGAGCTGGCGAAACGGAAGCCGAGCGCCCGGTCGCCCGCGATGCGCCCTTCCTCGAGGACCGTCAGCGTCTCGCAGGACTCGGGCGTGAGGCCCTTTACGGGATAACGGTAGAGCGCGACGACTTTCGACACATCGATCGGTGACGTGTGCTGAGTATTTAGAGCATGCTCAAAAATCAAAAAACATCATTAGCCGCAGATAAACACAGATAGAAAACCTAAGTCAATCATGATCGTCGGGTTTCGTCGGCGTGTATCGGCGTTCATCGGCGGTTGCATTTTTGTTTTTGAGACGGCTTCTGGACGCTATGCCGCTCGCTCAAGGGCTGGTGTTCAGCAGCTGCTGGAGCGCTCTGCCGCGAAGGACGTAGACATACTCGAGGCCGTCCTCGGGGTCCACGTGCTCCGCAGCCTTTTCAAAGCCAAGCTTTTTGGCGAGCGCGATCGCAGGCCTGTTCTCCGGCTCGGTCGCCATGACAAAATTCTCGATGCCGTGCTCCGCCGCTGCCCAGGTCACCAGGCCCTTGATGGCTTCCACGGCGTAGCCCTGTCGCCGGTAGGCGGGGTAGACGGCGTAGCCGAGCTCGACGCCGTCCTGAACGTAGGGGCGCAGGTAGGTCGGATTAGGCCTGGAGAAAAAGCCGATATGGCCGACCATGGCGCCGGTGCGCACGTCCCCGATGGCTCTCAGCGACCACGGCGCGTACTCCACGTCGGAATGCAGTTCGCCGAGCCGCAATGCCATGAGGTTTTTCTCGCGCAGCCACTCGGCGTCAATTTTCAGCCCTATGAGATCCTGCGCGAGCGCCGGTTCGTTATCGTGGCACGCAAGCAGGAAGTCCTCGGACATGTAGCGCAGCCGCAGGCGTGGTGTTTTGATCTCGTCCGACAACGGCTTCTCCTTTTGCGTCTGGCGAGAGGGCTCGGGGAAACGGCGTGGCACGTGGTACAACAGATCCACGTTTGTGCGCTATTATCGCACCACCATGGGAACTGACAACCTCATTGCCAACCTCTTAAAAGGTTGGCGTTTTCTCTACAAGCGGGGCTTTATCGAGGGCTTCGGCCACCTGAGCTATCGCCTACCGGACACCGATCAGTTCGTGGTGGTGCGCCATTCCCTGGGGCCTAATGCGACCGCGGACGACCTGGTGGTGATGAACCTCGACGGCCGCAAACTCGACGGCGGGGGCGATGCGCCGGGAGAGTTTCCGATCCACTCGGAAATCTACAAGGCGCGGCCGGATGTCATGAGCGTCGTGCACTACCACGGGATGTACTCTACCGCGTTCACAACCGTCGCGCAGGATCTGCGTACCATCCACAGCACGGGCACGATCTTCTACGACGGCGTACCGACCTATCCCGATCCCAAATTGATTCTCAACCGCGAGCGCGGAGCCGCGTTGGCGCGCACGCTTGGCCCGCATCGCGCGGTCCTGTTGCGGGCGCATGGCGTCGCGGTCACAGGGCCCAGTATCGAGAATACGGTTTCAGCGGCCTTCCTGTTCGAGCAGAATGCGCATCGTGCCAGCATTTGCGCGACGCTCGGAAAACCGCTGTGGCTGGACGAACAAACCGCGCGGGAGGCCGGGGAGGAGCTGCTCAAGAACGGCGGCCTGTTCCGCAGGGTCTGGGCGCTGGTGGAAAGCGACAACGAAGAATAAGGCAGCGCGTTCCTCGGGGTAGTGATGGCAGGGTGCCAGGCTCTCAATGGGTCGAGGGTAGGGGGCAGCCAGGGCACGAGGTGGGCGTGGCCACTTTGCCCCCCGAGGCAGATTTTTCCGGGAATGACCCTTACGGGGCCAGTGTCTTCACGTGACACGGCCGTCTCGCAGGCTTAAGCTATTTCCCCCCGGCGCTTGTCTGAAACAACCGACGAAAGGAGCACGACATGACATTGCGTATTGGCAGCAAAGTTCCCGATTTCACCGCAGAGACCACGCAAGGTAAGATCAGCTTTCACGAATGGATCGGCGATAGCTGGTGCGTACTGTTCTCGCATCCGAAGGATTTCACGCCGGTGTGCACGACCGAGCTTGGCTACATGGCGAAGTTGCAACCCGAGTTCGACCGGCGCAACTGCAAGGTCGTCGGTTTGAGCGTCGACCCGGTGGACGATCACAAGCGTTGGTTGCAGGATATCAAGGACGCGACGGGGCACGCCCCGAATTATCCGATCATTGCAGATTCCGATCTGGCGGTAGCCAAGCTTTACGACATGTTGCCGGACGACGCAGGTAGCACGGCGAAAGGCCGTACCGCCGGCGACAACCAGACCGTGCGCACCGTCTACGTTATCGGTCCCGATAAGCTCATCAAGGCGATGGTCTCCTACCCCATGAGCACGGGGCGCAACTTCGACGAGGTGCTGCGCATCATTGACTCGACGCAGCTGACGGCGAAACACAAGGTTGCCACCCCGGTGAACTGGAAGCAGGGAGAAGATGTCATCATCGTGCCGACCGTCTCCGACGAGGAAGCGAAGCAGAAGTATCCGGGCGGCTGGAAAGCGCCGAAGCCCTACCTGAGGATCATTCCTCAGCCCAAGGCGTAGCACGCCTGCGCTTAACAGCGCGCAAAATGCTGAGGCCAGACGGGCTCATCTAATGATGAGCGCGCTGGCCCCTCTTGTTTTCTGGCGAGTGATGAAGCGATGACCAACGGCTAATGACTGACGAAACGCAGTGACTGGGCGACTCGGTGACTGATTGACTTGGAGTGCGTAATAAAATCAAGAAAATCAGCCGCAGATAAACGCCGATGGACGCCGATAAATAATTGTACTGTGTTAGCGGTCGTGGTACCGTCGCGAGGTGTTTATCGTAACCGTGGAGGTGCGCGATGGGTAGGGGCGTG